>CABQAK010000008.1 GCA_902462065.1 uncultured Collinsella sp. | reverse complement strand
TGTGGCACTGAATAGTTTAGGCTTCGTCGACGATCTTAAGGCCGCGCGTGCGATCGATCTCGTTGAGGAGGTTAACGCGACGCTCGTGACGACCACCCTCAAACTCGGCGTCGAGCCACTCGTCGACAATCATCTTGGCGAGCTCGGAGCCCACGACGCGGGCGCCAAAGGCGAGCACGTTGGTGTTGTTGTGCATGCGGGAGAGCTTGGCGCTGAAGGGCTCGGAGCATACGACGGCGCGAACACCTTCGACCTTGTTGGCGGCCAGGCTGATGCCGACGCCGGTACCGCAGATCAGGATACCCAGGTCGACGTCACCGTTGGCCACGGCCTTACCCACCTTGTAGCCGGCGATGGGGTAATCGAAGCTCTCGGAGGTGTCGGTGCCAAAGTTCACGACCTCGCAGCCGCGCTCCTTCAGGTGCTCGGAGATGATGTTCTTGAGCTCGACGGCGGCGTGGTCGTTACCGATACCAATCTTCATGAGTGGTTCCTCTCTGGTCCGTGCGGCGGAATTGCTAAAGGTTTTACCGCGTTCGACTGCATGATAGCGCGACTTTTGTGGAAACGCTCGGGCGTTTTTTGGTCAAACGCTTTAGCATGCAACAAGACTAGCTTTTCATGTATTAATGCCGTCAGTTTGCGCTTGAACGCCGTCCGCCGGAACTTGGGTTGCGGTTTTTGATGCATTGTTATCAAATAAAAGAGCTAATTATTTTCGAGAGCCCTGTCCGTTATACAAGTAGGAGATACCTATGCCTGCCGATTCTCTTCGCGATGCCGCGTTTTGCGATGTTTTGAACCGCGAGCTTGTCTGTGCACTCGGCTGCACCGAGCCCATTGCCGTTGCCTATGCAGCGGCGTTGGCGAGCCAGACGCTTGGTTGCGAACCCGATCATATGGATGTTGCCTGCTCGGGCAACATCATCAAGAACGTCAAGAGCGTGACCGTGCCCAACTCGGGTGGTATGCACGGTATTGAGGCCGCGGCCGTGCTGGGTGCCGTGGGCGGCGACGCCAAGAGCGCGCTCGAGGTGCTCGAGAGCGTTAACGATGAAGACCGTGCACGCGTGGTCGAGCTCCTCGCCGACGCCGACTACTGCGATGTGTCGCTTGTCGAGGGCGTGCCCAACCTCTACATCAAGGTGACTGCGACGGCCGGGGGCCATACCGCGGTCGTCGAGATTACCGATCACCACACCAATGTCACGTGCCATACGCTCGACGGTATTCCGGTGTGCGGCAAGTCGGCGGGGGAGTGTGCCGCCTGCGCCGAGCGCGTGGTGGCCGAGCGTGCGGCGGATAAGGCCGACACGCCCATGTCGATTGAGTCCATCATTGACTTTATCGAGGACGGCGACATTGAGGACGCCCGCGCTGCCGTTGAGCGTCAGATTGAGCTGAATGGCGCGATCAGTGCCGAGGGCCTTGCGCACGCTTGGGGCGCCGAGGTGGGTCGTACGCTGCTGGGTGCTCGTGCCGATGACGTCGCCTGCCGTGCCCGTGCCCGTGCGGCCGCCGGGTCCGACGCCCGCATGAACGGCTGCGCGCTGCCGGTCGCCATTGTGTGCGGCTCGGGCAATCAGGGCATTACCTGCGCATTGCCCGTCATGGAGTATGCCGAGTACCTGCGTTGCGACCACGAGCGCCTGGTGCGCGCCGTGATGCTGTCCGATCTGATCGCCGTGCATATCAAGAGCTATATTGGTGCGCTCTCGGCGTTTTGCGGTGCTATTTGCGCCGCGTGCGGCGCCGGCGCTGCGATTACCTGGCTGTGCGGTGGCACGCGCGAGCAGATTGGCGCGACGGTCTCGAATACGCTCGGTAACGTGGGCGGCATCGTGTGCGACGGCGCCAAGGCGAGCTGTGCCGCCAAGATTTCCGCCGCCGTCGATGCTGCGATTCTGGGCCACGATATGGCCATGCAGGGCCGCGGTTTCCGCGCTGGCGAGGGCCTCATTCAGGATACCGTCGAGCAGACGATTGCCAGCATGGGCTATGTGGGCCGCGTGGGCATGAAAGATACCGACGTCGAGATCCTCAACATCATGATCGGCAAGACTCGAGTCTGTTAGGACAGTTCGTCGGCTATTTGGTGCTCGTAGAAGGCTTCTACTACGGCGTTGAATTCGCGGGCGAAGTCTTCCATGGTTCCGCGCCAGGTGGCTCGGCTGGGCTTGCCTTGGCCCACAAAGGCGGTTTGGATGCCGCAATCGGGGGACGGGAAGTCGCGTTTGGGATCGTTGCCCACCATAAGGACCTCGTGTGGCTCGAGCCCCATCACCTGAAGCTGCTCTAGATAGTAGGTAGCATCGGGCTTGCAGCGGGTGGTGTTTCCCATGTGCGTCACGAGTTCAAAGGGGGCGTCGGCCAGGTCGCCCCAGCCCATGCGGCACTCGATGGCCCCCTGGGGAAAGCTGGGGTTGGTAAAGAGCGCGCAACGCAGTCCAGCGTCCCATACGGCCTGGAGCGCGGCGTGCGCGCCCGGCATAGCGTGGGCGTTAATGACATCGTCGTTCTTGTACGGAAGAACTTCGCGGTCATAGTAGGTAAACGCCTCGTAGATGAGGGGATCGGAGAGGCAGATCCCACATCGGCGCTCGACCTCTTCTTGGTAAAACTCAAGATTGGTGCGGTTGTCCGTGCCGCTGCGGCGATTGGCGTTGAGGTCGACCAGGATGGTGCCGAGGCGTGCCATCGTGCCACCGCGGCTGCGGCGCCCGATATCCGCGAGCATCGAAGAGACATCCTTAAAATAGCGAAGGATGAACGCGTTGAGGTTGATGCTAAGAAGCGTTTCGTCCATATCGAAAACGACTGCTTTGAGCACGCGGGCACCTTTCTCGAAAAATCGATCTAGAATCGTTGGCTCCGGATACTTTACCCCAAAGCCGAATGCCTGGCTGGTTATCGTCAAGTTGCGGAGACGTGTGTTCATAAGATTACGAAAAAGTCTCCACACGAGTAAAAAATCGCAGTTCACGCTTGAAATCGAACTCATTTCCCCGTAACCTATACGAACGTGATTGCATAAGCGTCACATTAGTATCTGTCGGCTCCCGAGTGTTCCTAAACGTTGTGTGCTTGTCGCACCCTTCTGTAGGTCCTAGCAATCGGGGCCCCGTAGTTCGAAAGGGGTCCACCTTTGAGTGAGATTCAGAACTCGTCCATTTTCTCTCTTGACGATGTCAATGAGGAGGAGATGAACAACCTCATCGACGGTACGATTACCGACTTTGATGAGGGCGATCTCGTTAACGGCACTGTCGTTAAGATCGAGCATGACGAGGTGCTCGTTGACATCGGATTCAAGTCCGAGGGCGTTATCCCGGTCCGCGAGCTGTCCATCCGCAAGGACGCTAACCCTGCAGACATCGTTGCACTCGGTGATCCCATCGAGGCTCTGGTTCTCCAGAAGGAGGACAAGGACGGTCGTCTGGTCCTGTCCAAGAAGCGTGCCGAGTACGAGCGTGCTTGGAACCGCATCGAGGAGAAGTTCAACTCCGGCGAGAACGTCGAGGGCGAGGTTATCGAGGTTGTCAAGGGCGGCCTGATCCTCGACATCGGCCTGCGTGGCTTCCTGCCCGCTTCCCTCGTCGACCTCCGTCGTGTCAAGGACCTCACCTCCTACATGGGCACCCGCATCGAGGCTCGCGTCATCGAGATGGACCGCAACCGCAACAACGTCGTCCTCTCCCGTCGCGTCGTGCTCGAGGAGTCCCGTAAGGCCGAGCGCTCCGAGATCCTGTCCAAGCTCAAGTCTGGCATGCGTCTCCAGGGCACCGTTTCCTCCATCGTCGACTTCGGCGCCTTCGTCGACCTCGGCGGTATCGACGGCCTCATCCACATCTCCGAGCTCTCCTGGAACCACGTCAACCATCCTTCCGAGGTTGTCAAGGTCGGCCAGGAGGTCGAGGTCGAGGTTCTCGACGTCGATCTCAACCGCGAGCGCATCTCCCTGGGTCTCAAGCAGACCACCGAGGATCCGTGGCGCGCACTGGTCAAGAAGTACCCCGTCGGCGCTATCGTCGAGGGCACTGTGACCAAGCTTGTCCCGTTCGGCGCTTTCGTCGACCTGGGCGAGGGCATCGAGGGCTTGGTGCACATCTCCGAGATGGCCAACAAGCACGTCGATCAGCCTTCTCAGGTCACCCACGTGGGCGACAAGGTTCAGGTCAAGGTCATGGAGATCGACCTCGACCGTCGTCGTATCTCCCTGTCCATGAAGTCCGCTGCTGAGACTCTGGGCGTCGAGATCGAGGTTACTCCGCTTCCTTCCGAGAAGAAGGACGAGGAGACCGACGCCGAGTAAATCGGTTTGACGATCACTTGTTTTAAGGGATCCGTCCGTAATGGACGGGTCCCTTTTTGCATTTGGTGCCGAGATGCACGATGCTGCCCATGCTGTCCACAGGCTATTTGGTTGTCGCTGCATGAAAAAACGCCGACATCCCGCCTCGGGGAGGAGGCGGGAACGCACCGAGTAGACGGAGGGGTGCGGAGCGCGGTCGCGTCTCGACTGACGACGTTGCCCATCGACAGGACCATTGTAGCGCATGGCGGTTCTTGGTTTATCGTGTCGAGCGTTTGCGTTGTGCCATTGCCTGCGGCAACGGTGTGTTACACTCTTGCACTGCTGAGTGGGCCAGACGGTCGCGCGATGTGCTGCTTGCAGTACGCGTGAGGAAAGTCCGGGCTCCAGAGGGCGGGATGCCGGCTAACGGCCGGGCGGAGTGATCCGACGGAAAGCGCCGCAGAAAAGAAGACTCCCACCTGCGCCGCAAGGCGTAAAGGGAAAAGCTGAAACGGTGGTGTAAGAGACCACCAGCGTCGTGGCAACACGGCGGCTTGGCAAGCCCCATCCGGAGCAAGCGCGAATAGGAACGCTATGGGCCGGCCCGGTCCGCGTTCGGGTAGCGTGCGTGGAACTGCACGGTAACGTGCAGACAAGATAAATGACCGTTCACGACAGAACCCGGCTTATAAGCCCACTCAGCAACTATGTTGACGCTGCGAACCCGTCAGCGCGGCAATCTGCCTTTCAAGCCTTCGGGCATGACCATAAGGTCAATGCCCTTGTCTTTCAAGGCACCTTGCTCGCGCTGACGGGTTCTCGCTGTTGGTGACGGTATCATTGGCGTTTCCGTTCTTGTTGACGAGGGCAACGGTGCTGTCTTTGCCGTATTATTGAGGCTGTTTGTTGCTGCGCTTTATTTTGTTGAGGGGCTTTGTTGGACAGCTATTTTACTCTGCAATCGAATATTGAGGCTTCGGGCGAGTTTGTGGACCGCAAGAGCCGGTTTATTGCCCAGCTGGTCCATATTGAGTCCGAGGACGAGGCGAATGCCTTTATCGAGATGGTTCGCAAGCGTCATTACGACGCTCGGCACAATGTTCCCGCGTGGATTTTAGTCGATGGACGCGAGCGCCAGAGCGATGATGGTGAGCCGAGCCGCACGAGCGGTATGCCGACGCTCGAGGTGCTGCGCGGCGCGGGGCTCAAAAATGTTTGCTGCGTGGTGACGCGCTATTTTGGTGGCACGCTGTTAGGGCCCGGTGGCTTGGTGCGCGCCTATACCGCGGCGACGCAGACGGCGGTGGCCGCGGCTCAGGAGGCCGGGCAGATCGTCGAGATGACGAGTGTCGTGCCTGTTGACGTGCATGTGGCCTATCCGCAGTATGAGCAAGTGCTTCATTTGGCGCAGGATTCGGGTGCCAAGGTTTCGGATACCGATTTCGCGGATACCGTGACGATTCATTTGGTGTTCAAAGCGGGGGAGCAGGAGCCGTTTTGCGCTAAGATGCGCGAGCTTATGGCGGGGCGCGAGGAGATTGAGGTCGGCGCTCCCGAATTTGCCGAGTTTTAACGGCGACGGCCGGCGTGCTTTTGGATGGATCCCAAGCGCGCCGGCCGTCGTTTTTCTGTTGCTGCCGCTTACTCGGCGAGCTGCTTTAGCACATCGCAGGCGATTTCGACGGCATCGTCGATGCAACCGGGACAGCTGCGGAGCGGACCCTTGTCCGATCCGATGCCCTTGAGCGTGCCGCAGACGGTCGTCGTGTTCTTCTCGCCAAAACGCTTGGCGATTTCGCGCGACAGCTTGTAGGTCTGGCCCTTGGTCTTGGGGTTTTCCATGCCGTCGCTCATCACAAAGCCCATGATGGCCACGGCGCCCGAGATGGCACCGCAGGTTTCGGTCATGCCGCCCATGCCGGCGCCAAAGCCCTCGGTGAGGGTAAAGGCGGTCTGGGGGTCGAGCCCGACGGCAGGTGCGAGCGTGCAGGCGACGGCCTGTGCGCAGTTGAAGCCTTGGGCGTGGTATTCGGCAGCCTGAGCTTGGCAGGCGGCGGTGTCGAGCTGAGCAGTATCGATTTGCTTCATCGTTGTCTCCTTGGTCACGGTGTACTCGCCTATGGTACCCGTGACGGGGCATGTAATCATCGAGAGCTTCATGTATGTCTCGTTTTTATCTATCGAGCAAATGCCCAAGGCTTGAGATAAATACCCCTGATCAATTTGTCCCTTAACCTACCTTGGAGATGGGTTGAGAGGGGTGCGGGGTAGCGGTATCGTGAACCGAATAAAACTAAAACCCAGGCAAGGGAGCTAGATATGAGCGAGCAGACCATCGGTACTACATGTGTTCAGGGCGGCTATCACCCGGGAGATGCCGAGCCGCGTCAGGTGCCCATCTACCAGTCCACCACGTGGAAGTACGACACGTCCGAGCACATGGGCAAGCTGTTTGACCTAGAGGAGTCGGGCTACTTCTACAGCCGTCTGCAGAATCCCACGTGCGACCTGGTTGCCGCCAAGATCTGCGAGATGGAGGGCGGTACCGCTGCGATGCTCACGAGCTCGGGCATGGCTGCGAACTTCCTTGCGATCTTTAACGTTGCCGGTGCTGGTGATCATGTGGTCGCTAGCTCTGCTATCTACGGCGGTACCTACAACCTGCTGGCTCATACCATGGGTCGCATGGGTTTGACCTGCACCTTCGTTGCCCCCGACTGCACCGATGAGGAGTTGGAGGCAGCCTTCCAGCCCAACACCAAGCTCGTCTTTGGCGAGACCATCGCCAATCCCGCCCTCGCCGTGCTCGACATTGAGCGTTTTGCCAAGGCCGCGCACGACCACGGCGTGCCGCTGATGGTCGACAACACCTTCCCGACGCCCGTGATGTGTCGTCCCTTTGAGTGGGGCGCCGACATCGTTACGCACTCCACCACCAAGTACATGGATGGACATGCTGCTTACCTGGGCGGCGTCATCGTCGACCATGGCCAGTTTGACTGGATGGCCCATGCGGACAAGTTCCCTGGTCTCACCACGCCCGATGAGAGCTATCACGGCGTGACCTATGCCGAGAAGTTCGGTCGCGAGGGCGCCTTTATTACCAAGGCTACCGCGCAGCTTATGCGCGACCTCGGCCCCATGCAGAACCCGCAGGCGGCATTTTTCCTGAACAGCTCGCTCGAGAGCCTGCACGTGCGCATGCCGCGTCATTGCGAGAACGGCCTGGCCGTTGCCAAGTTTCTGCAGAACCATCCCAAGGTGCGCTTCGTGAGCTATCCGGGCCTGGAGGGCGACAAGTACTATGACCTGGCTCAGAAGTACATGCCCAACGGCACCTGCGGCGTCGTGAGCTTTGGCTTTAACGGTGGTCGCGCGGCGGCCGAGACCTTTATGAAGAACCTTAAGCTCGCCCAGATCGCTACGCACGTGGCCGATGCGCGTACTTGCTGCTTGCATCCGGCAAACGCTACCCATCGCCAGATGAACGACGAGGAGCTCATCGCCTGTGGCATCTCCGCCGATATGGTGCGTCTGTCGTGCGGCCTCGAGGACACGGCCGATCTGATTGCCGACCTTGAGCAGGCGCTTGAGCAGTGCTAGGCTAGCTTCCCGTATGAAGCGACGGTGCCCCTTGGGGTTCCGGTGACATATAGTTCCGATTCCGTAGGCGGGACCCCAATCGCGGTTGTTTGCTGGCGATTGGGGCCCCGTTTTTTGCGTTGGGCCACTCGAAAGGATGGATATGGAGAAAACTGCAGAGCAGCTGCGCCGCGAGCATATTGCCCTAGAGGGCGACACCCATGGCAAGAACAAGTGGGCGATTCTGTTCACCGTGCTCATCATGACGTTTATGGTGTGTCTGGATTCGACCGTCGTGACCGTGGCGCTGCCCGTGATGCAAAAGGAGCTGGGCGTGGGCCTCGATCGCATTCAGCTGGTAAGTTCGGTGTATCTGCTTGCGACTTGCGTGGCTATGTTGCCGTTTGGCCGTCTGGGCGACGTGCGCGGCAAGGTGAATGTGTTCCAGTTGGGCGTCATCGTCTTTTCGGTCGGTTCGCTGCTGTGCGGCCTTTCGGCCTCGCTCGAAGTTCTTATTCTGGCACGCATTGTGCAGGGCGTCGGTTGCGCGGCGGCCATGGCTAACAACATGGGTATCATCACCGAGTCGTTCCCGGCGCGCGAACGAGGCCGTGCCATGGGTATTCTCGCGACCTTCGTGGCCCTCGGCATGATGTGTGGCCCCGTGCTGGGCGGCATGCTGGTGGCAAGCTTTCCCTGGGAGAGTATCTTCCTCATCAACCTGCCCATTGGCGTCATCTCGTTTATCGTGGGGCTCTATACGCTACCGCATGTTAAGCCGGAGGCCGGTGAGCGCCCTATGTCCCTGATTGAGGCTGCTCGTCGCTGCTTTGCAAATTCGGCCTTCACCATCAACCTTGCCTGCATGCTCATTGTGTTCGTTGGCATTGGCGCATCCGAGTTTATTCTGCCGTTCTATTTTCAGGACGCCCACGGCTTTGGTTCTGACATCTCTGGACTACTCTTTTTGGCGCTGCCGATGGTGAATGCCTTTATCGGCCCGCTTTCGGGTACGGTTTCGGACCGTGTCGGCTGCGAGGGCCCCACGGCGGTCGGCCTGGGCGTGTACGTGTGCGGTCTCTTTGCGGTAAGCACGCTCGACGAGCACTCTTCTATCCCTGTGATCGTGTGCTGCGTCGCATTTATGTCGTGCGGTACGTCGATTTTCCAGAGCCCCAACAACTCGCTGTACATGGGCTCGGCTCCGCGCGAGGCGCTCGGTTTTGCGGGCAGCTTGGGCAGTTTGGCGCGCTACGCCGGCATGGCACTCGGCATTACGGTGGCGTCTAATATCCTGTATGGGCAGATGAGCGTGGCGATGGGTGAGGCCGTGACCAGTTTTGTTGCAGGCCGTCCGGATGTGTTCCTGTTCGGCTTTCGCTCGGTGTTCTACGTGCTCATGGGTGTGGCCGCTGCGGGTTTTGCGCTCGCCATGGTGCGTTTGGTGAGGATGCGCGCCCGCCATTAGCTTGTGGTGGCAGACTTGCCACGAATCGGGCCTATCTACTGGTCTTGCAGCTTTATGGTGCGATGTGGCTTGTGGGGCAGGCGGGGGTCGGTCCGTGGTAGACTATCGAACAACGTTTATTAATCGCGCGGTATCGTTGCCGCGAGAAGGGGTTGCGCCATGCAGGAGCTTGAGGATCGTATTCGCCATGACGGCATCGTAAAGGCCGGTAACGTCCTTAAGGTTGATGCCTTCCTCAACCACCAATGCGACGTTGAGCTGTTCGACCACATGGGCGCCGAGTGGGCCCGTCTGTTCGAGGGTGTCGAGATCAACAAGATCCTGACGATCGAGGCTTCGGGCATTGGCATGGCTTGCATTGCAGCCCAGCATTTTGGCGGCGTGCCGGTGGTCTTTGCCAAGAAGGCACAGTCCATCAACCTCGACGGCGAGCAGTATGCCACGACCATCTACTCCTTTACCAAGCAGAAGGAGTACCCGGTTATCGTTGGCAAGCGCTTCCTGTCCGAGGGCGACAAGGTCCTGATTATCGACGACTTCCTGGCCAACGGCTGCGCGCTCGAGGGTCTTATCAAGATCTGCGAGGCTGCGGGTGCCGAGGTGTCCGGTATTGGCATTGCGGTGGAGAAGGGCTTCCAAGGCGGTGGCGATAAGCTCCGCAAGCGCGGCTTCCGCGTTGAGAGCCTGGCCCGTATCGCCGATATGGACTGTGAGAACGGCGAGATCACCTTCGCCTAGGCTCGCAACACAAGCGATTGGTATGCGATGTGACAAAGGGACTGTCCCTTTGTCACATTTTTTGTATGAGGGGAGGTGTTGATATGGATGAGAACAAGATGGGATGGCGCGAGTATGCGCGCTATGCCGAGATGTCGGTCGAGGAGTTGGCGCGCGATTGCGAGGTGCAGGTGTTTCGCGCGACGGGTCCGGGCGGGCAGGGCGTGAACACGACGGATTCAGCGGTGCGCATGAAGCATGGGCCCACGGGGATTACCGTGACGGCGCGCGAGAGCCGCAGTCAGTTTCAGAATCGCAGCTGCTGTCTGCGTAAGCTGAGGGCAGAGCTTGAGCGTCGTGGCCGTCCGCCGCGCCGACGCGTAAAGACCAAGGTGCCTCAGCGCTCTCGCCAGCGCAGACTCAATGACAAGCACTTCAACGCCATTAAAAAGGCCAACCGTCGCAAGCCGGGCAGCGACGAATAGCCTACTCATAAGTTGCGGTGAAATAGGGACTGTTTGCGGCTTTAGATGCATAAACAGTCCCTATTTCACCGCAACTTAGGGCAGCTAGCGGGTGGGGTGCCAGACGTGGAGGGCTCCGCCGAGGATGTCGACCTCGATGCGTGAGGCGACAACGGGCTCGCCGTCGGCCTGGATGGGGTAGTCGGGCTCCTCAAAGGTAAGCTCGGCATGGCGACAGCGGCGCATGCGAACCGGTGGCAGCTTGGTATGGTGGCCATCTTTGGCCGAAAGGAACATGGGAAGCGCGACCGCACGCGGAACGGGGCCGCAGGCGTAGCAGACGTCGAGTACGCCGTCGCAGGGGTCGGCATCGGGGCAGATGCGATAGCCCGAGCCATAGGTAGGACCCAGCTGAATTGCCATGATGATCGCCCGCACGCGCTCGGCGGGCGCGCCATCAAAGCTGATGGTCATGGGGTAGTTGCGATAGCGCAGGCCAAACTGCTCAAGTCCCGATAGGGTGTAGAGCGGAGCGCCGGCGAGGCCCGTCTTTTTGCGCAGCTCGGTGGTGCCCAGGCCGATGGCGGCATCGATGCCGACCGAGAGCGTCTGGTCGTAGTACTCAACGGTAGCCTCGCCGCTGCCGCTCGCAGGGCTCCACGAGCGAATGCGCCCGATGTCCTGACGCTGCAGCTCGCAGGTGAGCAGCGCGCCAAAATCCTTACCGGAGAAATCGTCGATGCCGAGCGTTTGGGCAAAATCGTTGCCAGAGCCCACGGGTAGGATGGCAAGAGCGGGGCGGGTGTCCTCCTCTTGCGTCATAAGCCCGTTGACGACCTCGTGAATCACGCCGTCGCCGCCAAGGGCGATAACGGTGCGATAGCCCTGGGCCTGTGCGGCCAGCTCCTTGGCGTGTCCCATGCGCTCGGTTAGCACCAAGTCAAACTGGGATGCGCGTGCAGTCATGTCCAAAAAGCGTTGCAGGCGCTCGGCAACTTCGTGCGCCGCACCCGACTGGGCGGCTGGGTTGGCGATGATGAGCGTGCGGCCAAAATCAGTTGCGTGCATGGGGCGACTCCCGGCGTATGACGTGACGGTGCGGTCGCGCTCAGGTCGAATTGCCCCCGATTGTGGCTGCACGTCGAATACTTACGTCTACTCTATCAGGTCGTTGTGGCGCTCGATAGCATCCGCTACCGTACCGCCCTCATCCACAATAAGCGAACGGCGCTTGGGCGAGATGATGCGCTGGGCGGGGTACACGCCGCGGTGTCCGGCAGTTAGGTAGCTGATAAAGGCCACGATGACAAAGAACCCGGCTGCCGTGCCGTGGAACAGGTCGATGGCCATCATGCAGGTGGTGATGGGCACGTTGAGGCCGGCACAGAACACGCCGAGCATGCCGAGAGCCGCCAGAAAACTGGGGTCGATTCCGACGAGGCAACCGATCCAGCCGCCGAGCGCCGCACCGATGCCAAACAGGGGCGTGACCTCGCCGCCTTGGAAGCCCGCACCCAGGGTAAGCGCTGTGACGACCAACTTGATGGCTGCGTCTGCCAGGGTGGTGTTGCCGGCAAATCCGGCGCCGGAAAGCCACGTGGAAAGGCCGGCGTAGTCCCAGGCGTCGAGGAGGGCATACGCGGCCAAAACCACGAGCGCGCCCACGAGTGCGCGAACGAGGTAATTGGTGATAATGCGACCGTACAGGCTCTTGACGGTTCGAACCGACCAGGCAAAGAGGCGTGCCGTCAGACCGAAGATGATGGCGCTGATAACAACGATGGCAACCGTCCGCGGCGTCATGCCGGGAACGCTGGCGATGACATTCGCCTCGTACTCGGTACCCAGGGCGAGTGATGTAAAGTAGCCGGTAAACGAGGCGACCAGGCAGTAGATGCCCGCGGTGTAGTCGATCTTGCCGATAAAGCACATCTCCATGCCAAAGAAAGCTCCGGCAAGGGGCGAACCGAATACGGCGCCAAAGGCCGATGAGATGCCGGCGAGCATGAGGTCGTGGTGGTCATGCTTTTTGAGGTGGGCGAGGCTCGAGATATTGCTGGCGATGGTGCCGCCAATCTGCACCGCAGCTCCCTCGCGACCGGCTGACCCGCCCGTTAGGTGTGTGAGCGTGGAGCAGACGAAGGTGAGGACGGCCATGCGCATATGGATGAGGCGTGTGCCCAGAGCGGAGTCGATGACCAGGTTGTTACCGCGTTTGGCGGCAAGGCCGTGGTTTTTGTACACCCATGCGGTGGCAACGCCCACAACGGGAAGCAGCGCGTAGACCCACGCATGGTGC
This sequence comes from uncultured Collinsella sp., assembly GCA_902462065.1. GTDB lineage: Bacteria > Actinomycetota > Coriobacteriia > Coriobacteriales > Coriobacteriaceae > Collinsella. Next base: position 45,662 of record CABQAK010000008.1, on the reverse strand, counting down.
TCGCGATAGTCGGTCGCGATATTCAGCGAGGCCAAAAACGCCCAAGCGGCAACGCCCATGGCGAGCGAGACGATGACGACGAGCACGAGCAACTTGGAGCTCGCGAGTAGGTTGCGGGCGTTGCGGCGTGTGTCGGCGGCCAAGAGCTGCTCGGAGCGGGTGAGTTGACGCCTGCCGGCCATGATGACGTCGCTAAGGGAGAAAAAGCCGCCATCGTCGAGCGGCTGGGAATGATCCTGCGCTTCGTTTGCGCTTTCGGGTTTGTTGTTATGAGCCATATATTCCTCTTTTAGGTTGCAACGCAAGCATTATAAAACGCGGCAAGCGCGACGGGCCGGTGGGTTGGTTTCCATTCTGTTTCGCGGCTTGCGGCCGACAGGTGTATTTGCGGGTACAGGCCAAATCGCGGTCGCGCGTTGGGGATTATACTGAGACAAGCATAAAGAATCGGCGCTCCTGTTGTGCGCCGTGGCATTAAGAGGTGGATATGGCAGAGAAACTCATTCCGCTGGAGGACGCGCAGTCGATTGTTCTGTCGCACGTTGCTCCGACTAATCTCGTAGAGATTCCCGTGTGGCAGGCGGCTGGTTTTCCCTTGGCCGAGGATGCTGTGGCCGATATCGACATTTCGCCGTTTGCCAACAGCGCTATGGACGGATATGCCGTGCGCTCGGCGGACTTGGCGCAGGCGTCTGGTGAGACGCCGGTGACGCTCGACGTTATCGGACACGAGGCTGCGGGCCATGTGTTTGAGGGTGCTCTTGGCCCGGGCGAGACGGTCCGCATTATGACAGGCGCGCCGGTGCCCGAGGGTGCCGACGCCGTAGTGAAATACGAGATCGTCGAGGTGCTTGACGGCGATGGCAACGAGGGCTCGCACGTCCGCTTCTCGGCGCCGGCCAAGGTGGGGGAGAACGTTCGCTCTGCCGCCGAGGAGGCCCATGCCGGCGATGTTGTGATGCACGCCGGCGAGGTCGTGGCCCCGGCGGGCGCGGGTCTGCTGGCAAGCGCCGGATACGCGAGCGTGAAGGTGCACGCTGCCCCGCGTGTGGGCATTATCTCGCTGGGCACGGAACTGGTCGCACCGAGCAGTGTGCCGGCGCGCGGGCAGATTCGCGACTCCAATTCGTCGGCGTTGATGGCCGAAGCACTCGATGCCGGCGCCGAGCCCGTGTTCTACGGCATTGCGCCCGATGATGAGCAGGCGATTGCCGAGCTGGTGCATCGTGCCGTGCAGGAGTGCGATTTTGTCATTACGAGCGGTGGCGCCTCAGCGGGCGACTACGATTACGTGACGGCGTTGGTTAAGCGCGAGGGCGAGGTGCTGTTTGACCGCATCTCGATGCGTCCGGGCAAGGCCATCACGTTTGGCTTGCTCGGGGGTAAGCCCTACCTGGGGCTTTCAGGTAATCCGGCCGCGGCGTATGTAGGCTTTGAGATGCTCGCCCGCCCGGCGATCCGCAAGATGCGCGGCTTTGCCGAGGGTGCGCGTCCCGTGCAGCAGGCGACGCTCACGCACGGTGTGAAAAAGCGCCAGGACCGACGTTTCTTCGATCGCGCCACGGTTTTGCGCGACCCCGAGACCGGTGAGCTGTTGGTGACCGAGGCCAAGACGCAGAATTCGGCGCTGCTCGGCACGATGCAGCGGGCCAACTGCCTGCTGCGTATTGACGAAGGACCGTGCGAGCTCAAGGCGGGCGACGTCGTGGATGTCATGCGTGTCGACCTGCCTGAGGACGCCGTGTTGTAGGAGGAATGCTATGGAGTTGAAGATTTCGATCGTGACGTGCTCGGATACGCGCGATCTTGCCCAGGACGAGGCTGGAGCCGCACTCGAGGAACTTATCGAGGCACAGGGATGGACGGTCGCCTCGCATGTGGTCGTGCGCGACGACGCCAGCGAGATCGGTGATGCCATTGTGGAAGCCGCCGATGAGTGCCACGCCAATGTCGTGCTCACCTGTGGCGGCACGGGGCTTTCGCTGCGCGACGTGACGCCCGAGGCGACGCGTGCCGTCTGCGACCGCGATGTGCCGGGTATTCCCGAGGCGATCCGTGCATACTCCATGACCAAGACGCGCCGCGCCATGCTCTCGCGCGCCGTGTGCATGCAGCGTGGGTATACGCTTGTCATCAACTTTCCGGGATCTACGAAAGCGGCCCGCGAAAGCTGGGAGGCCGTGAGCGATCAGCTGGAGCATGCGGCCCAAATGACGGCGGGCGGCGGGCACGCCAAATAAGCGCACTACCTGCGGCGGAGCGACCTTACGGGCTGCTCCGCCTTTTTTATGCAGCGGCAGTGCGGCCGTCTTGGAGTTATCGGTAAAAGAAACTTATTAGACGAGAAATAATTATCACAAACATTATTCGCACGGAAGTATAATCTAGTAACAGAATAAAGCCTGCGGCGGGGTGCCCGGGTATAGCGTTCGAAAGGGTTGAACATGTTCGATATGGTTTCTCGCCGCGGATTCGTCTCGCTTTCTGCTGCCGTCGCTGCTGGCCTTGGCCTTGCCGGCTGCTCGGGCAGCAAGACGTCAGAGCCGACCGGATCCGATGCCGGTTCTGCTAAGGCATCTTCCAAGAAAGCTGTCGAGCTGCAGGTCTTTGCCGCCAACTCGCTCGAGAAGGCTCTGCCCGAGGTTCAGGAGCTCTACACCGACCAGACCGGCACCACGTTTGCCGACACGCAGTTTAAGGCGTCTGGCGACCTTGTCGAGCAGATGCGCGCCGGTGCAGCTGTCGACGTGCTCATCACGGCCTCCAAGGGCACCATGGATGACGCTGAGACCGCCGAGCTCGTCGACACCGACACGCGTGAGGACATGTTCGTCAACGACCTTGTGATCATTCGCGCCGAGGGCTCCGACACCAAGGTCGAGGCCATCGCCGACGTCGCGAACCTTGACGGCAAGATCGCCATTGGCGACGCCAAGACCGTCCCCGCCGGCAAGTACGCCAACCAGGCGCTGGCTTCCGTGGGCCTCTACACCGGCACCGAGGGTGATGACGGCGAGTACGCGCCTGAGATCGCCGACAAGGTGGCCCTGGCCGACAAGGTCGGCACTGCTGCGTCTTACGTCTCTACGGGCGACTGTGTGGCTGGTTTTGTCTACAGCTCCGATATCTTTCGCTACGACGGCATCGAGGAGGCCTTCGTGTGCCCCGAGGATTCGCACAAGCCCATCGTGTATCCCGGTGCTGTCGCCGATAGCTCTGAGCATGCCGACGAGGCCAAGGCGTTCATCGACTTCTGCCTGACCAACAAGAAAGCCCAGAAGATTTGGGCCAAGTACGGCTTTGAGCTTTCCGCGTAGTGCGGCTTGGCGCGATAATTCCATCGTTTTGTGTTTAACTCCGTCCTTGTATTCGCTTGGAGCTTTTCGTGCTTAATAGATTCCGCATGTTTGTCGCCTGTGCTCTGACCTTCGCGCTTTGCTGGGTGCCGGGATTTGCATTTGCTGGGGACGCTGAGGACGGGGCCCAGAACGCTGCGACCGCTCATGGGCTTTCCTATGGGATTGAGGGTTTTGAACGGTTGGCCAAGGGGACCGCTCGTGCCATGGAGGGCCAGCCTGAGGGCTACCGGTTTCCCGTTGACGAGGACGTGGACCTTGTAGTGGCGCCTGCTGCCGATCGCGTTGTGGTGTGGATATCGCCCAAAGCGGTCGAGAAGTATGGATTGGATCCGCAGGACAACGAGTGCGTATTGGGTCTCAAGGCCCTCGTCTGTAAGCTCGATAGCGCAAACTGCATGGGAGGTGCACAGCTGGGGGACGTGGATCTTCCTTGGTATGTCACGGCGGAAACAACGTTTGATGCCGGCGGGTATACCTATGGCTTTGACGAGCGCGGTGCGGATGGGGACCGCTATGTGGTGATTGCATCAGCCTCGGGTGATGCCAAGGGCGGCGCGCGTTGGCTTGATAGCGCTCAAATGGTAGAGGCATCGTCTGTCGTGTTGCGGGATGAGCAGGGGCCCTTGACCTCTCTGGCCTCCTTTTTGAGCGACATCGACTATCGTCCGTTTTGGGTGTCCATTAAAACGAGCGGCCTTGCCCTGCTAGTCTCCTTTGCGCTGGGCCTGTTCGCCGCGTGGAAGACTATGGGTACTTCGAGTCGCATCAAGGGCCTGCTCGATTCGGTCTTTACGATTCCTATGGTGTTGCCGCCCACGGTCTGCGGCTTTCTGCTCCTTATGCTGTTTGGCCGCTCGACCGGGGTGGGCCAGTGGCTGATCGCGCACGGCGTCTCGATTGTCTTTACGTGGCCGGCGGCGGTGATCTCTGCCGTGGTGGTATCGTTCCCCCTGGTCTACCGTACGGCGCTCGGCGCCTTTGAGAGCCTCGACACGCAGATGCTTGACGCCGCGCGAACCCTGGGATGGTCCGAGCGTCGCATCTTTGCCAAGCTTATGATGCCGCTTGGCTGGCCCTCGATTGCCGCCGGTACGGTCCTCGCCTTTGCCCGCGCGATGGGCGAGTTTGGCTGCACCCTGTTCTTTGCGGGCAACTACGCCGGCATTACCCAGACCATCCCCATCGCCATCTACTTTGAGTGGATGGGCGGCAACACGTCGGTGGCGCTCTTTTGGGTCATCGTCGTAATCGTGTTCAGTTTCCTAGTCATCCTGTTCATCAACATGTACACCGCTCATTCGCAAAAGTATCGCGAGCGGGGCCTTTCCCGTGCGGAGCGCAAGCAGACCAAAGATCTCAACGGACAGGGCGATTCGCTCGACCCGGCGGGCGGCGATGCCTTGCGTATCGATCGCGAGGCGCTGGCCGAGCTCATGCGCGATGATGCGGCGCCGCAGGGAGGTCGATAACCTATGTCGCTCGTTTTGGATATCAAAAAGCGCTATCCCGGGTTTATGCTCGACATGCAGCTCGAGGCCGGCGAGGAGCGCGTGGCGCTGCTGGGCGCCTCGGGTTGCGGCAAGAGCTGCACACTGCGCTGCATTGCCGGTGTGGAGACGCCCGACGAGGGCAAAATCGTCGTCAACGGCGTGACCTTTTTTGACTCGGCGGCGGGCATCAACCTGTCGCCCCAGGCGCGCAAATGCGCCCTGCTGTTCCAAAACTATCAGCTGTTTCCCAACATGACGGTGGCCGATAACGTATGTGCCGGTGTAAAGGGCGCGGGCGACGCCGCCGCGCGCAAAAAGCTCGCCGAGCGTTACCTGGGCATCTTTGGCCTGGCCGATTTCGCGGACCGCTATCCCGCGCGCCTTTCGGGCGGCCAGCAGCAACGCGTGGCGCTCGCCCGCATGGTGGCGGCACACCCGGGCATCTTTATGTTCGACGAGCCCATGAGCGCGCTCGACGCGTATCTCAAGAGCGCGCTCGAGCAGAACATGCTCGACCTGTTCGATGTGTGCAACCGCACCGTGCTCTATGTGAGCCACGACATCGACGAAGCGTGCCGCTTGTGCCAGCGTATCTGCGTGATGCACGACGGGCATGTTGAGGAGATCGGCTCCATTGAGGACGTGGTCCGCCGCCCGCAGACGCTGGCGGCGCTGCGCCTAACGGGCTGCAAGAACACAAGCCGGGCGCGCAAGATCAGCGACGAAGAAGTTGAGGCCCTCGACTGGGGCATGACCTTTAACGTGGGTCGGGAGGTTCCCGATAATGTGGCGTACCTGGGCATTCGCGCAAGCTACTTCCATGTTGACAACCGTGCCGAGCGGGGTCGCAACAGCTACGATCTGCACGTGGCCCGCGTGAGCGATTCGCGTTTTGAGCGCCTGGTGCTGCTGGACGTGCCGCGCGCCGATGCGCCGACGCGCCTGCAGTGGAAGGTCAACAAAGTGGGCATGCCTGTCGACGAGCTGCCGCAAGCAGGCGAGACGCTGCGCATGCACTTCGATGCGAGTAGGATCCACCTGGTTTGTCGATAGCGCCGGGTAATGCCGTCGGGGATATAAGCCTCGGTGGCTTTGTCTTGCTGTTCGCCGAATGAGGGATGACAAACTCTTATCAATCAAGATAATTTTTTATTAAACGACGACGCACGACGCTGTCGTACGAATGTCAACGGTGTTCGTCTGGACGATGACCGTTGATATAGTTGACCTTAACTTGTAAAGGAGGGTGCGCACATGCCGCAGACGACATACATTCGCCGCGTTGCCGCGCGTGCCCTATATATAGCTCGGAGTCGCATATGAGCAGGTATGTTCACGGCTCCGGGAGAGACGACGAACAACTAAATAATCGACCGCAAAGCAGGTTCCCTAAAATTCCGGGTTTAGGCGCGGCTGGGTTTTCGCCACCCACCGTGCAGCAATACCGTAGCTATTCAATTTTGGTTCGAGAGGGGAACCGTCATGGCTGAAGAATTCGATTTCCATCCGATGTGGGAGAGCCTCGGCATGAATCTTGCCGACCACGACATGCTGCTGGGCGCCGTTGGTCAGATGTACGGCGATATGTTTCTGACGCAGCACAATCGCCCCAAGTCCACGTCCTACCTGGACTTTGTGGCCACCAACATCCATAGCGGCCGTATTAAGGAGATGCTCGACAAGAAGGAGGCCGGCGAGGCCACCAAGATCGTGGGCTCGTTCTGCGTGTACGTGCCCGAGGAGATCGTGCTTGCCTGTGACGGCATTCCCGTTGGTCTGTGCTCGGGTGCCGACTGGGCAACCGATAAGGTTGAGGAGCACCTGCCGCGCAACACCTGCCCGCTTATTAAGAGCTTTGCCGGCTTTAAGCTGGGCGAGGTCTGCCCCTACATTGAGTCGAGTGACCTGGTGGTAGGCGAGAACACCTGCGACGGTAAGAAGAAAGCCTACGAGTTCTTTGCCACGCAAAAGAACATGTACGTCATGGATATTCCCAACGTACACGACGAGTCGACGCTCGTGACCTGGAAGGCCGAGGTCAAGAAGCTCGCCGCCAAGATCGAGGAAGAGTGTGGCGTCAAGATTACGCCCGAGCGTCTGAAGGCCGCCATCCACGCCGTCAATGAGAAGCGTCGCGCCCTGCAGCGCCTCGCTGCCACGCGCGCTGCCGACCCGGCACCCATCAGCGGTCTCGACAGCCTGCTGACCGTTCAGGCCGCCTTTATGGACGACACGCCGCGTCTGACCGGCGCCATCAACGATATGGCGGCTGAGTGCGAGCAGCGTGTCGAGGCCGGCGAGGGCGTGGCGCCCAAGGGGACCAAGCGCATCCTGTACACCGGCACGCCCATGGCCGTGCCCAACTGGAAGCTGTTCAACCTCATCGAGAAGGCCGGCGGCGTTGTGGTGGGCGAGGAGTCCTGCACGGGCTCGCGCTACTACAAGGACCTGGTCGACGAGTCCGGCGAGACGGTCGACGAGATGCTCGACGCCATCGCCGAGCGCTACTTCAAGATCAACTGCGCCGTCTTTACGCCCAACGATCAGCGTATGAAGGACATTGTCCAGATGGCCAAGGACCTTCATGCCGACGGCATCGTCGACGTGGCTCTGCAGTTCTGCACGCTCTACGAGATGGAGTCGTTTGCCGTGGAGAAGGCCGCCGAGGAGGCAGGCATTCCGTTTATGCACATCACGACCGACTACGCCGGCGAGGACGCCGGTCAACTGCAAACCAGGATTGAGGCTTTCTTGGAAACCATTTAGGACTATCCGTCCCGGCGGCTTCTCCAGGCACCCGATCTTGCCGTTCAAACCGTCGCTTGCGTGCCAAAGTACGCGGCGCGTCTCTTTCACGGCAACCTCGGGCACCTGGGAAAGCCGTTTCCTTGGTTGGTTAAAAGGTTTAGGAGTTATATGTCGGAAAATATTGAGCAGCCGTTGCCCAGCACGTTTGAGGAGTTCAACGAGCAGCGCAAGGCGGCGTTTATTCGCGTTAAGGATTACAAGCAGGCGGGTAATCGCCTGGTCGGCTTTTTGTGCAGCTATACGCCGCTCGAGATTATCGATGCCGCGGGGACTGCGAGTGTCGCTCTGTGCGGTACGTCCGATGAGGTGATTCCCGAGGCCGAGAAGGTGCTGCCGGCAAACCTCTGCCCGCTCATCAAGTCGACCTACGGCTTTGCCTACTCGCAAAAGTGCCCGTTTACGTACTTTAGCGACATGATCATCGGCGAGACCACCTGCGACGGCAAGAAGAAGATGTACGAGCTGCTCAACGAGCTCAAGCGCACGCACATTCTGCATCTTCCGCAGGGTCGCGATCGCGCCTACGAGCGTGAAGGCTGGTACGAGGAGTGCCGCCTGCTCAAGGAGGAGCTCGAGAACTTCTACGGTATTACGATCACCGATGACGACCTTCGTGCTGCCGTTCGTCGCCGCAACCGCTTGCGTGCGGCCCAGCTCGAGATGTTTGCGCTGCAGGCCAACCAGCCGGCGGCCATGAGCGGCGTCGATCTGATGAGCACCATGTTTGCCGGTACGTTCAGCTTTGATATCGAGGCCTATACGCAGCAGCTGGAGCAAAAGGTTGCCAAGCTGCGCGAGGCCTACGACGCGGGCGAGCGCCCGGTCGCGGCGGATGCCAAGCGCATTCTGATCACCGGCTGCCCGGTGGGCGGCGTGATCAACAAGATCGGTCGCACCATCGAGTCCAACGGCGGCGTGGTCGTGTGCATGGACGACTGCTCGGGCGAGCGCACGGCGGCCATGATGATCGATCCGGAGGCTCCCGACATCCTGCGCTCCATCGCCGACCGCTACCTGGACATCAACTGCTCGGTCATGACGCCCAACGACGGTCGTATGGAAAACACGCTGGCTATGTGCGAGAAGTATCATGTCGATGGCGTGGTGGAGAATGTGCTCCAGGCGTGCCACACCTTTAACGTGGAGAGTGCCCGCATGCAGGAGGCCGTCGAGGGTGCGGGTATTCCGTATATGAAGATCGAGACCGACTACAGCAACGGCGACATGGACCAGATCGAGACGCGCATCGCCGCCTTTATCGAGACCCTGTAGCTTCCTCAGGCACCGGATCTTGCCCCTCAAACCGTCGCTTGCGTACCAAAGTACGCTGCGCTCCTCTTTCGGGGCAATCTCCGGCACCTGAGAAACCTAGATCTAAGGCGCCTGAACGCGCCACTACCTTTGATGTTTAGATTGGGAGAGGGCCATGATAGGGATCGGGATCGATATCGGGTCTACGGCGGCTAAGGCCGCTGTGGTCGATGGGGAAGGTTCGGTGGCATGGATGTGCGTGCAGCCAACCGGGTTCTCCTCGGTTGATGCGGCCGAGCGTCTGCGCTGCGAGCTTACCGCGGCTGGCTATGACGTGGCTGCCGACGACGTGCGCGTGATCGCGACCGGCTACGGTCGTGTCGCCGTGCCCTATGCGCATAAGGTCGTGACCGAGATTACCTGCCACGGCACCGGTGCCGTGCGTCTGTTTGGCGACCACGGCACCGTGATCGATGTGGGTGGTCAGGACACCAAGGTCATTCAGCTTAAAAGTGGACGCGTGGCCAAGTTTGCCATGAACGACAAGTGCGCCGCCGGCACGGGGCGCTTTTTGGAGATCATGGCCGACCGCCTAGGCATTTCCCAGCAGCAGATGGCCGACCTGGCGCGTTCCGGCGAGCCCACCAAGATATCCAGCATGTGCACGGTCTTTGCCGAAAGTGAGGTCATCAGCCTGATCGGTCGCGGTGAGCCGCGCGAGAACATCGCCCGCGGGGTGATCGAGAGCGTCGTGTCGCGCGTGGCCACTATGGCCGGGCAGGCCGCGGGCGCCCCGTACTACCTGACCGGTGGCCTGTGTGAGAACGCCTTCGTGGTGGAGCGGTTGGGCGAGCTACTGGGGTCGCCGGTGACCACCTCGCCCCAGGCTCGCTTTGCCGGTGCCATCGGCGCGGCGATTCGCGCACAGGCGCTCAATTAATGCATCCGTCGTAGGCTCGCATTCATGCGTATACTGGGAGAAAATGATTGACCGATGAGAGGAGGTATCGATGGCTGACGATCAGATTAAGCTCACGTCTATGACGGCCGCGAGCGGTTGAGCCGCTAAGTTGGCTCCTGGAGCCCTCGCCCAGGTCCTGGGCGACTTGCCAAATGTGCATAACGACAACTTGCTCGTGGGGTTCGATACCTCTGACGATGCGAGCGTCTTCCGCGTAGGGGAGAACCTGGGGCTTGTGCAGTCCATCGACTTCTTCCCGCCGATGGTCGACGACCCGTTTCTGTTTGGCCAGATTGCCGCGGCCAACTCGCTGTCGGACATCTACGCCATGGGCGGGCGGCCGAGCCATGCCATGAACTTGCTGTGCATCCCGAGCTGCCTGGGCATCGAGGTCGCCGGCCAGATTCTGGCGGGCGGCGCCGACAAGTGCGTCGAGGCGGGTTGCTCCATCGCGGGCGGCCATACCATCAACGATGACGAGTCCAAGTACGGCCTGTCCGTGAGTGGTTTTGTCGCGCTCGACCGCATGCTCGCCAACAGCGGCGCACGCGTGGACGATGTTCTGCTGCTGACCAAGGCGATCGGCTCGGGCATCATCACCACGGCCATTAAGGGCGAGCTCATCGAGCAAGACGAGGCCGCAGCCATGTTTGACTCGATGTGCACCCTCAACGAGGCGCCGATTCGTCTGGCCGAGGGACTTGAGCTTCACGGCTGCACCGACATTACGGGCTTTGGTCTGATCGGGCATGCGTGCGAGATGGCCGAGGGCTCGGGCGTGCAAATCGAGCTCGCGTCGGGGGCGGTGCCACTCTTTAATCAGGTGCTCGACATGGCGCGTCTGGGTATTATCCCCGCGGGCTCCTATCGCAACCAGGACTTCTTTGGCCCGCGTGTAGCTGCCGACGATGACCTGGAGCCAGGCATGCTGGATGCGCTGTACGATCCGCAGACTTCGGGCGGTTTGCTTATTGCGGCGCCCGCGGCGGATGCGGATGAGCTTGCGTGCCGTCTGCATGCCGAGGGGCGTGTTGCCGCCACAATCGGCCGCGTGTGCGAGCCGGTGCCGGACGGTCCTGCCGTCCACGTTGTTCGCTAGCCCGTACGTTTATGTAACTGTTTACCGTTCTCTAGAACGGTTCTTTCGAAAGGAATTTGCTATGTCTACCAAAATTGAAGTCAATGCCATGGGCGATGCCTGCCCGCTGCCCGTCGTCAAGACGCTCAAAGCCCTGAAGCAGCTCGATGGCGAGGGCAACGTCGTGACCTCGGTCGATAACGAGACCGCCGTCAAGAACATCTCCAAGATGGCGCAGGAGAAGGGCTGCACGGCCTCGGTCGAGAAGGTTTCTGACGCCGAGTGGCACGTGACCGTGGCGACCTCTGGCGCCGTTGCCGTGGCCGATCCCGAGCAGGATGGCGCTGCCTTCTGTGATGCCAGCGCCGGCAAGGGCAAGCTCGTCATCTCCGTCTACACTGACTGCATGGGCCGCGGCGACGACGAGCTGGGCCACAAGCTCATGAAGGCCTTCATCTTTGCCGTGACACAGCAGGAGGAGCTGCCCTCGACCATGCTGTTCTATAACGGCGGCGCCAAGCTCACCGTCGAGGGCTCACCGGTGCTCGACGACCTGAAGGGTCTGGCCGAGCAGGGCGTCGAGATCCTTACCTGCGGCACCTGCCTGGACCACTATGGCATTAAAGACCAGCTTGCGGTGGGCGAGGTCACCAACATGTACGTGATTGTGGAGAAGATGGAGCAGGCCGTGCGCGTCGTGCGCCCGTAGCGTATTGGTTGGAGTTGCCATGAGGGAGAAGCGCCCGGCGCTTGTCATCACGTTTCCCACCACGGCGGCCGCCATGGGGTGCGAGACCCTATGCATCGAGCGCGGCCTTCCCGGGCGCACGATTCCCGTGCCCGGGGAGGTCGCTGCCGGCTGCGGCTTGGCGTGGAAGGCGCTGCCTTCGGATGAGGAACTGCTGCGCGGCGAGCTTGCCGCAGCGGGCATTCCCACCGAGGGCTATACCGTGATTGATATGTGGGAGGTCGTGCGATGATCTACCTGGATAACGCGGCGACGACCATGCATAAGCCGCAGACGGTCATCGATGCCGTGACGCAGGCGATGTGCTCGCTCGGCAATGCCGGGCGCGGCGCCACGTCGGGTGCTCTCGATGCCGCTCGTACGATTCATGGCTGCCGTGCCAAGCTCGCGCGCCTTTTGGGTTGCCCGAGGGCGGACCATGTGTGCTTTACGCCCAACTCCACGGCGGCGCTCAACACCGCCATCAATGGCGTGGTACGTCCCGGTGATCACGTGGTCACGACGGTGCTCGAGCACAACTCGGTGTTACGCCCGCTCAACCGCTTGGCGACGGAACAGGGTGTGACGGTTGAGCATGCGGGTTGCGATGCGAGCGGCGCGCTCGACTACGACGAGCTCGAGCGGTTGGTCACGCCGGGCACGCGTGCTGTGGTGGTGACGCACGCCTCCAATGTGACCGGCAACGCGGTTGACGTTTCGCGCGTGGCTGCCATCGCGCATGCGGCCGGCGCGCTGGTGATCGTCGACGCCTCTCAGTCTGCCGGTACGGCGCGTATCGATATGAAGGCCATGGGGCTCGACGTCGTGTGCTTTACCGGCCACAAAGGGCTCATGGGACCCCAAGGCACCGGCGGCCTGGCCGTGGCGGAGGACATTGACGTGGTTCCGTGGGCCATGGGTGGCACGGGTGTGCACAGCTTCGATGCGCTGCAGCCGCTTGATTGGCCCACGCGCCTTGAGGCGGGCACGCTCAACGGTCACGGCATCGCGGGCCTTTCCGCTGGTCTCGACTTTATCGAGGCCCAGGGTGGGGTCGAGGCGATTGCTGCCCACGAGCGTGCGCTCGCTGATCGCTTCCTTGCCGGTGTGCGCGAAATCCCCGGCATTGCGCTCTACGGTGCGTTTGATCAGCCCGTGCGCTCGGCGATCGTCTCACTCAACGTGGGCGATATCGACTCTGCCGAGATCTCGGACGCGCTTATGCAAGGGTGGGGGATTGCGACGCGCCCCGGTGCCCATTGCGCTCCGCTCATGCACCGCGCGCTCGGGACCGAGCGCCAGGGTATCGTTCGCTTCTCGTTTGGGTATTTCAACACGGCCGAGGAAGTCGACACCGCGATTGACGCTTTGCGCGATTTAGCCTGCTAGAGCGTATATACTTGCGGGACGGGTCTTTTGCCCGTCCCGTTTTTGTTTCGACCCGAAAGGTGTGCCTATGGCCTCATCCGCCCCGCGCGGCCTGCGCTCCGACCATGTCGTTACCGTCGGCATTGCGCTGTTCTCGATGCTCTTTGGCGCTGGTAACCTCATCATTCCGCCGTTGCTGGCACTTCAGGCCGGCACAGCCACGCCGCTTGCCATGATCGGCTTTTTGATTGCCGCTATCGGTCTGCCCGTTATGGGCTTTATCGCCGTCGCGCTCGCCGGAACGGCGCGCGAGCTTGCCGGCCGCGTGCATCCTAAGTTTGGCGAATTCTTCGTTGCGGCGGTCTACCTGGCCATCGGTCCGTGCCTGGCCATTCCGCGTACAAGCTCTACAGCGTTCGAAATGCTGGTGCCGCTGCTGCCCGAGGGCGTTTCGCTCGGCGCAGCACGTCTGGTGTTTGCCATCGGGTTCTTCGTCGTCGCGTTTGTGCTCACGCTGCGCCCCGGCGTCATCACGCGCGTGCTCGGTCGCATTACGGGCCCCGCGCTCATTGCGCTCATCGTGCTGGTTGTGGGTGCCGCCGTGGTCTCGCCGTTGGGTCCCGCTGCCGCGCCGCAGGCTCCCTACAATGCCGGTGCTGCCGTGCAGGGCTTCTTGACCGGCTACCAGACCATGGACCTGCTTGCGTCGCTCGCTTTCGGCATCATCATCGCCGAGACCATTCACGAGCTTGGCGTGACCGACGACAAGCGCGTCGCTTTTGAAATTTCGCGCTCCGGTGTGATCGCCGGCGTGCTCATGGCCATCATCTATTGCGGCTTAGCCCTTGCCGGCATGCAGCTCGGCACCGTGATGCCCGACGCCACCAACGGCGCTGCCATCCTTGCTCGCTCTGCCTCCATGCACTTTGGCCTTGCCGGCACGGTCGTGGTCTTTGCGATCTTTTTCCTTGCCTGCATGAACGTATGCATCGGCCTCATTAGCTGCTGCGCGCGCTATTTCTGCGAGACGTACGTGGTTGAAGGGGGAGCGGAGGCCTCAGAGGAGGCCATGCACCGCCCCTTCGCGATCCTCGCCTTTGTGTTCGCGGCGTTTTCGTGCGTGCTTTCCAATGTGGGCCTCGACGTGATTCTTATGTTCTCGGTGCCCATGCTTAACGCCTTGTATCCCGTCGCCATTGTGCTGGTACTTATGGGCCTGATGCACGGCTTTTGCGACGCGCACCCTCAGGTGTGGGTCTGGGTCGGCGGCGTTGTCGCGGTGCAGAGCGTAATCACTTCGGTCCGCGATGCGTTCTTTGCTGGCGCGTGGCTGCCGTTCGATGCGTTGCCACTGGCAGATATCGGTGCTGCGTGGGCACCGGTTGCTGTGGTGGCGTTTGTGATTGGTCTGGTTCATAGCAAGTTTGTCGCACATTCGAGGAGCTAGGGTTTCTGCGCTTGCACAGGCGGGGAGTCTCCCCTATAATTTCCTTCGCTTTGGGACACGCAAGGTTTAGACCTTAGCTGCTCAACACCTTCGGGACGTGGCGCAGTTTGGTAGCGCGCCTGCTTTGGGAGCAGGATGTCGCAGGTTCAAATCCTGTCGTCCCGACCATATCTTGCGGGCGTAGTTCAATGGTAGAACCCCAGCCTTCCAAGCTGATGACGCGGGTTCGATTCCCGTCGCCCGCTCCACAAGATAGCTTAACGGCTCTGATTCCCTTTGGGATCAGAGCCGTTTTCGTAAACGTGCCGGGACCCCACATCCCCTCCTAAGTTGCGGTGAAATAGTTTCTGGATTAGCCGCAAAAGCTGTTATCCAGGAACTATTTCACCGCAACTTATTGAGGCCGAGCAGGCTGGGTCGATGATGGGTTCTGTTGTCGAGAAGATGAGTACAGCCGGTCAGGAGTCTGCGTAGGGTTTTGTAGTTGGTATACCGTAGCCGCGCATCATGGAGCCGAATGCTTTGACATCGTAGGTGTCTGAGAGTTTGAAATGAATGACGTTGTGGCCCATGGCACGCAGGTTCGCGTCGCGCATGAGGGCAGCTCGATAGGTTTTTGCCGCAGTATGTTCCGGATCATTTTGGGACTCGTCCTCAAACTTGCCTAGTCCATGCAGCTCAGCCAGCATCCAAGAGCCGTTTGGCATCTGCCAGCCGTAATCTGCCAAATAATAGCCGGCGTTTCCCGGTCGAGTTATTTCAACCTGAAGTTCGGGAGCGGCAACTCCAGCCAGAATCATTGCCGCCCGTGCTTCGGATTCTCCACCGTTATCCGATCGGCCATCCATGTGTTCAAAAACGTCAAATGCGCGCGCGATGCCGTGCAGTCCACGGCAGTTCGCTTGTGCATACGCACGCAATTCTTCACGCTCGACACCGTACTCGCGAGCCAACCCGTCGACATAGCCTAGTGCATATCGAAAAGCGCTCGTTCGGGCGATGTCGACCACCGTGCGATATGGATCCGTTAACGTAAACGGGCCGAGTTGCCATGCGTCGCCCGGCCGCCAGCGTCGGTATTCAACGAATTCGTACATATCGCGTCTGGTGGAACGCGGCAGCAGCACTTGCACCTTGTCGAGAAGCGAATATGCAGAACCGATGCCATAGAGCAGTGCCGCCGTTGCTCCACAAAACACGGCCTCCGGTTCAACGACCACAATAGCGGATGCCAATTGAAAGATGCGATCTTCGACGCCGAGGTCATTCCAATACGCGGAATCAGCGTAGACATGGTTGTAGAGTCGAACAATCATCTCTTTTTGCATGAGCGCGTAGGCACAGCGTTCATCCCATTTTTTGGTAGCTACAAACAGGTGCCCGCCATGATGGGCCTCGAATAACCGGAAGAACAGCTCTACTTGCGGTTTGGAACAGCGTTTATCATGACTCATTTTCGACCCCATGGTCTCGAGGGGGAGTGAATGACACTACGCTAACCCATATTTGGTCCGCCAGACCTTGCCATGAACTGACCAAAAGCTTGACGGGGCAGGTCAGAGTCATGAGTTAGAGCCAAACATATCGGCAAACGGTTGATTAGTGCCCCTCGCCGGCACTAAAAACCACCCTTACAGAAAGTTGCGGTGAAATAGTTCCTGAAAAGCTCGAATAAGCCTAAATCCAGGAACTATTTCACCGCAACTTAAGGGGGGATGGCGTTGAGTGGCGGGCGATGCCGTTGCCTGTCGGTTAGTGGCGACCGTGGTGGCGGAGCTTGTCGATGGTGGCGTCGGTGCTCTGGCTGCGGGCTTCGGCGGCGCGGTCGCGGGCGTCGGCGGCGGTTTGGCGTTTACGGCGGTAGTCGATCATGCCTTGGATGATGGGCTTGCCAAAGCTCACGACATCATCGTTGTAGATGGCGGTTCGGGCTGCGAGGAGGCAGTCGGAAAAGTCCATATGGGTCTTGCCAAAGAGTTTGACGGCAAGGGCGACAACGGTGGGCTCGTCGACCATGACATCATCGAGCAGCCTTTTCAAGGCCGCAGCAATCTCAACGCGGGGAACCTTATAGACGTCGCGCAGCGTGACCACGACGTGCGTGATGATTTCGGGGTAGACGCGAGCGGTGCGCGTGGCGATGACCTTGGCGGCGCGCGGTGACAGAACTTCGTCGTCGTCAAGCAGGTAGCGCAGGATGACGGTCTCGTCGATGATGGTGCTACTCATGGATATCTACTTCCTCGGGACCCAAAATCGAATCGTCGCTTTCTGTAGCAAGGTACTCAATCCAGGCATTGCGCTCCTCGGAGCGGCGATTGGGGTCCCCATATGCTTTGAGCGATCCATAGGCGGCGGTGCCGTCCTTTGAGCGCACGGCGACCGGCTGAAAGGGAAGCTTGCGCATCAAAATGCTCTGCGCGACAAAAAGGCGCACGGCCTCGGCGAGCGATGTGCCCATGGCGTCGTAGAGACGCTCGGCATGCTGCTTATCTTCCTCGCGAATGCGCACCTGCAGGATGGCTCGTTTTTGAGTCGATGACATCACTGGCCTCCCTTAATGAGCGTGCAATTTGAATGGTCAAATACTACATTGGCTAATAATAGCCAATGTTATAACCACTGCTTTATTGCACTCAAGTTAATGAGTGCGAAATATATATCAAACGTATTACATCCTTTATAAACGAGCGTGAAATCTCCCCAGGATGTACGCATGTAATACACTCACCTTTATAGCTTATAGAGAATAGTTCCAACCTGCCAAAACCCCTGCAATACACCCGTATTGCAGGGCCTATGCTCAAGTTTGCCACCTGCAACTGCGTATATTTAACCTGTATATCGTTGGAGGAATTCTATCGAAGTGCCTGTTTCGCCGCATGCGCTCGATACGCCGATGCCGGACCACGGGCGGTCCGGGGCAACGTCGGCAGGGTCTCTCCGGCATGGGATTCAGGAGGGAGTGAACAACATGGGCAATAAACGAGTCGTAGCCGATTCCTCACGCTGCATTGGGTGCCAAACCTGTATGGCGGCGTGCATCGAGGCACACGATATTCCCGGCAACATCGCCGCACCTCGCTTGCGCGTAACGCGCACCTACGAGATCTCCGCGCCGGTGGCATGTCACCACTGCGAGGACGCTCCGTGCGCGAAGGCCTGTCCTACGGGCGCCTTGTTCTTTGATCCAAAGAACCATCGCATCGGTGTTAACGAGGACAACTGCATCGGCTGCAAGAGCTGCGTCATGGCCTGCCCCTTTGGCGCCGTGAGCGTGGCGACCACGCAGGTCCCCGTCTTGATGGGCGACGTGCGCGTGGGTTCGCAGACTAAGAGCTTCGTGCTCAAGTGCGACCTGTGCGTGGACCGTCCCGGCGGTCCGGCGTGTGCCGAGGCGTGTCCGACCAAGGGCCTTACCCTGGTGGACGAGGAGCGTCTGGCAGAACTGACTGCCGAGCGTGCCCGCGCCACCATCGAAAACGAGGCGTAAGCGTCGGGCGACAGGCCCAATGATTGTCAAATAAGTACCGAGTATTCGGTAGCAGAGAAAGGAAGGAGGGTGTCATGGAGAAGCATAAAGTGATCTGCCCGTACTGCGGCGCCGGTTGCCAGTTTAACCTCTTGGTCCAAAACGGCCAGGTCGTGGGTACCGAACCGCTCAACGGCATCACCAATCAGAGCGAGCTGTGCCTTAAGGGCATGAGCGGCTACGACTTCATCAACGACACCAAGATCTTGACTCCTCGCGTACTGCACCCGATGATCCGTCGCACCAAGGGCGCGGATCTTGAGCGCGTAAGCTGGGACGAGGCACTGGATTTCACCGCATCTAAGATGCAGGCCATAATTGACGAATATGGTCCTAACGCTGTCATGACCACCGGCTCTTCGCGAGGCGGCGGCAATGAGGCGAACTACGTCATGCAGAAGTTTACGCGTGCGTGCATCGGCACCCACAGCGTGGACAACTGCGCCCGTACTTGACACGGCCCTACTGTCCTCGGTCTGATGGACACGGTTGGTTCAGGTTGCATGTCATGCTCCATCCCCGGTATGGAGGATGCGGGCTGCATTTTCCTCTTCGGCTATAACCCTGCCGATTCGCACCCCATCGTCGCAAGGCGTATTGTGCGAGCCAAAGAAAAGGGTTGCAAGATCATCGTCGCCGACCCGCGCCATATCGAAACCGCGCGTATCGCCGATATCTACCTTCCGATCAAGAACGGTTGCAACGTCGCGTTCCTCAACGCCTTTGCCAACTGTCTGGTCAACGATGGCCTCTACGACAAGGAATTCGTCGCCGAGCACACGAACGGCTTTGACGAATGGTGGGAGACCATCAAGAACTACACTCCCGAATCTGTACAGGACATCACGGGTGTCGAGCCCGCGTTGATCCATCAAGCTGCCGAGATGTACGCCACGGCGAAGCCCTCTGCCATCATTGGCTGGGGCATGGGCGTATGCCAGCAGAAGCAGAACCTGAAGACGGTGCACACCATCGCCTCCATCGCCTGCGTTGCCGGCCAGATCGGCAAACCCAATTCCGGTCTCGCGCCCGTGCGTGGCCAGAATAACGTCCAGGGCTCCTGCGATATGGGCATGCTGCCCAACCTGTACCCTGGCTACCAGAAGGTCACCGACCCGGCAGTGCGTGCCAAGTTTGCCAAGGCTTGGGGCGTGCCCGAGGAAAAGCTCCCGCTCGAGGAGGGCTACAAGCTCACCGACCTGGGCCACCTGGTCGACGAGGGCAAGGTGCACTGCTTCTACAACTACGGCGAGGACCCGGTGCAGACCGAGCCCGATTCGGCCGGTATGCGCAAGACGCTCTCCGAGCTGGATCTGTTCATTTGCCAGGACATCTTTATGACGCAGACGACCATGCTCGCCGACGTCATCCTGCCTGCCACCTCTTGGGGCGAGCACGAGGGTGTCTTTACCGCATCCGACCGTAGCTTCCAGCACTTTGACGCGGCTGTTCCGCCCAAGGGCGAGTGCCGTCACGACTGGGAGATCTTCGCGGACCTGTCTACGCGCATGGGCTATCCCATGCACTACGACAATACCGAGCAGATCTGGAACGAGTGCATTAGCCTGTGCCCCAACTTTGTGGGCGCGACCTACGAGAAGATGGCTCCCGAGGGCGGTTACGCCCAGTGGCCCGTCAAGAGCACCGATGTGAACGACCACGGTACGCCCGATATGTTCGCTGGTGGCAAGTTCACCACCAAGGACGGCCGCGCCAACCTGATGGCGCACGACTGGGAGGCGCCCTCCGAGCTTCCTGACGATGAGTACCCGCTCATCCTGTGCACCGTCCGCGAGGTCGGCCACTACAGCTGCCGCTCGATGACCGGCAACTGCAAGACGTTGGCGCTGCTCGCCGACGAGCCCGGCTTTGTCCGCATGAATCCCGCGGACGCCCAGGCACGCGGCATCAAGAATGGTGACATCGTCTCGATTCACAGCCGCCGCGGCCAGGTATACAGCCGCGCCGACGTGAGCGATCGCATCAACAAGGGCACGGTCTACATGACCTACCAGTGGTGGATCGGCAAGTGCAACGAGCTGACCATGCACAAGGTCGACCCGGTCTCGCATACGCCCGAGGACAAGTTCTCCGCCTGCCAGGTCGACGCTATCGCCGACCAGGTCTGGGCCGAGGGCGAGGTCGAGCGTCAGTACACCGAGCTCAAGCAGGCTCTGGTGGACGCCGCCGCTCCCCAGGACATTGAGCCCGGCGCCGCCAAGTTCGACGACGAGACGCACGTGAACCAAATCGTGTAGTCCCGTTCTCGTTGGCTATTTGGGCCGGGCGTCCCGTACGTTCGGGAGCCCGGCCCGTTATTTTGAAAGGAAGTGGGGATGAACCGCTTCATCGACATCAACCCGGAGAGGTGCATCGGCTGCGGAACATGCCAGTCCGCCTGTGCCGACGCCCACCGGATGCAGGGTCTTCAGGATACGCCGCGCTTGGCGCTCGTGAAGACCGGCGGTATTTCGGCCGCCCTTGCCTGCCACCATTGCGAGGGTGCCCCCTGCGCCGAGGTTTGCCCGGTGAATGCCATCGAGCACGATGGCGATCGCATCCACGTCAAGGAGCAGGAGTGCATCGGGTGCAGGCTGTGCGCCATCGCGTGCCCCTTCGGAGCCATCCATCCCGATGGCACGTCTATCGCCGGTGTCGCAGGCATGTGCGACCCGACGCCTTCGTATCCTAAGTCCCTGAGCAGCCTGCTTACGTGGGCTCCTGGTCAGTGCACCTGCGCTGTCAAGTGCGACCTGTGCGCATTCGATCCGGACGGCCCGCATTGTGTGGCGGCGTGCCCTACCAAGGCGCTGACCGTCATGGGTGGCGCGGCCGATCGCGAGCTCGACGAGGCCAAGCGCCTGCGCTCGATCGAAAACGGTCCGGTCGTCGACGTTACCGCTGTGGCCCAGGGCCTGTCCGAGAAAGCAGAAGGGAGCGTAAACAATGGATAGCATGACGCTGTTTATCGCATCGCTTGCCGTCTCGTGCATCGGTGCGCTCGCCTCGGTTCTGCTGATCAAGGCCGATAACGCCGCCAAGACCGCCGGCTGCCTTATCGGCGCCGTCGCCGCGGTGCTGTCGTTCATCGCGGGCCTCGAGGCCGTGCTTGGCGACGTTTCGTCCCTCAACACGGTCTTCTTCTTCCCGTTCGCCCGTCTCGAGCTCTTGCTTAACGGCCTTGCGGGCCTGATCGTGGTCCTCATCTCGATCCTCGCCTTTGCGGGCTTCATCTACGGTCTGTCCTACTTCGACGAGTACCCGGGCAAGGTCGGGCGCGCCGGCTTCTTCATGAACACCTTCGTCGCCTCGATGATGCTCGTCATCACCGCCGACAACGTGTTCTGGTTCCTGGTCGCCTTTGAGCTCATGTCCCTCACGAGCTACTTCCTTGTCGTCATTGAGGAAAACAAGAACTCCATCAAGGGCGGTTGGCTCTACTTCGTCATCGCGCACGTGGGCTTCGTCCTCATCATGGCGAGCTTCCTGCTCATGACCAACGGCGTGGGCGGTTCCTTCAGCTTCAGTGATTTCCGTACGCATGACTTTGGACCCGCCATCTCCTCCGTGTGCTTCGTCCTCGCGTTCTTCGGATTTGGCGCAAAGGCCGGTATCATCCCGCTGCACTCCTGGCTGCCCCAGGCGCACCCCGAGGCGCCGTCCAACGTGTCCGCCCTCATGTCCGGCGGCATGATCAAGATCGGCATCCTGGGAATCCTCAAGGTCGGTCTCGACCTGCTCGCGGGTTCGGGCGTCCAGCTCTGGTGGGGCCTCATGGTCCTGGTCTTTGGATCCATCTCCTCGGTCCTGGGCGTCGTCTACGCCCTCCACGAGCACGACATCAAGCGCCTGCTGGCCTATCACTCCGTCGAGAACATTGGCATCATCTTGCTCGGTGTCGGCGCGTCCATGACGGCGCACGCCCTGGGCAACGACGTCATCGCGACGATCGCGCTCATGGCCGCCCTCTACCACACGCTCAACCACGCCATGTTCAAGGGCGAGCTGTTCCTCGGCGCGGGCTCCCTGCTCTATGCCACGGGTACGCGCAACATGGAGAAGATGGGCGGTCTGTTCCGCCGCATGCCGGTCACGGCCGTCTGCTTCCTCATCGGCGCTCTTGCCATCTCGGCCATCCCGCCGCTCAACGGCTTCGTTTCCGAGTGGTTCACCTACCAGTCCCTGTTCAACATCTCGACGCTCTCCGACCCGGTCGTCATGGTGTTCGCCGTCGCCTCCGCGGCCGCGCTCGCCATCACCGGTGCCCTGGCCGTTACGTGCTTCGTGAAGGCCTACGGCGTCTCGTTCGCGAGCAGCCCGCGTTCCCAGGAGGCTGCGAACGCCAAGGAGTCCCCGGCTCCGATGTTGTTCTCGCAGATGCTCCTCGCGGCCATCTGCGTGGTGCTGGGAATCGGCTCTCCCGTCATCGCCCCGGTTCTGGGCGACGTCGCCCAGAGCGTGCTTGCCGGCTCCGCCGTCACGGCCACCTCGGGCGTGTCTCTGGTGAACGAGATTTCCGGTGCCGCCACCTCCACCCCCGCGATCGCCATCGCGCTCGTGGTCCTCACCGGCCTCGCGTTCGTGTTGAGGTTCTGCCTCGGCACCAAGGCCCCCGCTAAGAAGACCGACCCTTGGGCGTGCGGCTACGAGCCCAACGAGCACATGCCCGTCGTCGCCACGAGCTTCGCGTCCGACGTCGAGCTCTTCATGGGCCCGCTCTACACCCTGCGCGAGGTATGCACCAAGATCTGCTGGTCCATCGCGCACGTGTTCCAGAAGCTCGCCGGTGTCGCCCAGGGCGTCGAGCCCCTGCCCGACCGTTTCCTGGTCGATGCACCGAGCGAGGGTGCCGACAAGCTGGCCGGCCTTGCCTCCAAGATCGAGGGCGGCAACTACTCCGTATACATCTGCTACATCGTCGCGGCGCTCGTGGTTTTCCTCGTGCTCGCCGTGGTCATGGTCTAGAGAGGGGAGAGGATATTATGAACATCGTTCTTGCGATAGCGCAGGGCCTCGTGGTCATGCTGGTCGCGCCCTTCTTCTCCGGCCTCGCCCGTGTGATTCGCGCGAAGATGCACAATCGCCGCGGTCCGTCCATCCTTCAGGATTACCGGGACCTCGCGAAGCTCATGGCGCGTCCCGAGTCCGTGAGTTCCGACTCGAGCTTCGTGCTGCGCATCATGCCGCCGCTGTTCCTCGCGGTGTCGTTCATGCTCGCCATGGGTCTGCCCATGTTCACGCTCGAGAGCCCCATGCCCGTCTTTGGTGACGCCATCACCATCATGTACGCGCTCGCGCTGTCCCGCTTCTTCTTCGCACTGTCCGGCGTGGATTCCTCCAACGCCTACGCGGGCTTCGGCGGTATCCGCGAGCTGCTCATGAGCGTGCTCATCGAGCCGTCCATGCTCATCGCGCTGTTCACCGTCGCCATCGTGTGCGGCTCCACGGACATTGCGACCATGGGCCAGCACATCGTTACGGGCAACGTCTCGAGCGTCGTCGCCGTTATCCTCGCTGGCGTCGCCTTCGCGGCCGCCTGTTACATGGAGCTCGGCAAGCTTCCGTTCGATCAGGCCGAAGCCGAGCAGGAGCTCCAGGAGGGCCCGCTCGCCGAGCTCTCCGGCCCGTCCCTGGCCATGATGAAGCTCGCCATGGGCATGAAGCAGGTCGTGGTCGTCGCTTGGTTCACCTCCATCTTCATCCCCTGGGGAGAGCCCGCGACCATCGGCGTCACCGCTCTCGTGGGCGCCGTCGTCTTCCTCGTCAAGTGCCTGGTCGATTTCGTCGTCTGCGGCGTGCTCGAGAACTCCGTTTCCCGTTCGCGCTTCAAGGTGCTCGGTAACCAGACCTGGGCCGTCGTCGGCATCGCGGTCCTCGCGTTCGTCTTCGTCGTCGTAGGCGTGTAGGGAGAAGGGAGAAACTATGTCAATCGAATCGAGCTTGTCCCTCTTTGCCATGGTGGCAATCGCCGTCCCCATGCTGGGCTCCCTGCTCATCGTCATGCTGCCGCGTCCCTACGCTAAATGGATCTGCGCCTTTGCCGGCGGCATCGCCACGGTCGCTTCCGTTGGCTTGGCCGCGACGTTTGCCGGAAACGGCATGAACGCGGTCGATGTAACCTGGGCGAGTATGGGTCAGACCTTGGTCATGGGCTTCATATTCGACCGGATGAGCACGCTGCTCGCACCCGCGTTCGTCGCTATCGGTCTGCTCGTCGTCATCTATTCGTTCCCGTATATGAGCGATAAGAACAAGGAGCATCCCGACGCGCCCCGTCGTCGCTTCTACGTGTACTTCTCCACGTTCATCGGCGCCATGGCCGGTCTCGCCTACAGCTCCACCATCGTCGGCCAGCTCGTTTTCTTCGAGATCACCGGCGTGTGCTCCTGGGGCCTCATCAGCTACTACATGACGCCCACGGCCAAGAAGGCCGGTATGAAGGCACTCATCATCACCCACATCGGCGCTCTGGGACTCTACATCGGCGCGGCCTTCCTGTTCGCCGGAACCGGCACGTTCGCGCTGAGCGCGATCTCCCAGCTCGATTCCGGTATGAAGACCGTCGTGCTGCTGCTCATCCTGTTCGCCGCTTGGGCCAAGTCCGCCCAGTTCCCGCTCTACATGTGGCTGCCCTCCGCAATGGAGGCCCCCACGCCCGTTTCCGCCTACCTCCATGGCGCGTCTATGGTTAAGGTCGGCGTGTGCGTGTTCGCCCGCGCTCTTGCGAGCGCCGGCGATATCCCCGAGATCGTCGGTTGGGTCGCCATCATCGACGCCGTCGTGACCATGCTCTTCGGCTTCCTCATGTATCTGCCCCAGAAGGATATGAAGCGCCTGCTCGCCTTCTCGACGATCGCGCAGCTCGCCTACGTGTTCTTCGGCCTGGGCCTCTCCGTGTTCGGAAGCCAAATGGCGTTCAACGGCGCCGTCGAGCACATCTTCAACCACGCGTTCACCAAGACCCTGTTCTTCCTCATCGCCGGCTCCCTCAGCTTCACGCTGGGAACCCGTATGTTGCCCAAGATCCAGGGCCTCATGAAGAAGTACCCGGTCACGGGCGTGGGTTTCGCGGTCGCCGCGACCGCAATCGCCGGCGTGCCCCCCATGAGCACGTTCTTCTCCAAGTTCCAGATTATTTCCGGTGGCTTCGCGGTTGGTGCTTCCAACACGGTCATCTTCGTCCTCGTGTGCGTCATGGTCGTCGAGACCGTCGCCACCTTCGCATGGTTCCTGCGTTGGATGGGTAAGGTCCTGCCCGGTGAGCCGAGCGAGACCGTGGCCGCCGGCCAGCCCCTTCCGCGCGCCATGGCGTTCGTGTTCGTCGTCCTCATGATCATGGTCGTCGTCGCCGGTCCTCTGTCCTCTAGTT
This sequence comes from uncultured Collinsella sp., assembly GCA_902462065.1. Classification (GTDB taxonomy): domain Bacteria; phylum Actinomycetota; class Coriobacteriia; order Coriobacteriales; family Coriobacteriaceae; genus Collinsella. The sequence goes on along the minus strand of CABQAK010000008.1, from coordinate 20,272 downwards.
GGATGGGTTAGGAGGTAGGACATGGGTTATTCGTTAGTCAATATCCTGGGCGGTCTTCTGATCGTGACCTCCACCATGGTGGTCGTCTCGAAGACCATCCCGTCCGCCATCAAGTGGTACGCGATCCAGTCGGTTGTCCTGGTGGGCGTGCTGCTCACCCTGGGCCTCACCACCGGTGCCACCGAGCTTCTCATGTGGGCCGCGTCGGCCTTCGTCACCAAGGTGATCCTCGTTCCGTTCATTCTCAACCGTGCCTACAAAAAGATGGGTTCGCCTGCCGATAGCACGCTGACCTCCTCCGTCAAGCCGGCCTGGACCATCATCCTCACCGGTCTGGAGGTGGCCATCTGCTTCGCGGTGGTCACGCGCCTGAGCCTGCCCACCGCTGAGGTGGCTACTCCGGCCCTCGCCATCAGCTTCGCGCACTTCTTCGTCGGCCTCACGTGCATCATCTCCCAGCGCAACATCCTCAAGCAAATCTTCGGGTACTGCCTTATGGAGAACGGTAGCCACGTGACGCTCGCCCTGCTCGCGCCCACGGCCCCCGAGATCATCGAGATCGGCATCGCCACCGACGCCATTTTCGCCGTCATCATCATGTCCGCCGTCGTCGTGAGGATCTGGAACGACACCAAGTCGCTCGACTCCCACGACCTGACCGAATTGAAGGGGTAGGCCATGGATGTTTCAATGCTGACGGTCGCCCTGCTCGCTTGTCCCCTCGTGTTCTCCCTGATTATGGCTGCGCTCCCCAAGACGACGTCCTACAGCGTCTTTGCGGGGCTCAACACCATCTCCGTCGCGGCGACCCTCGTCCTTTCGGTCGTCACCGCGGGAACCATGCTCTCGAGCGGGCAGAATATTGACGCTTTGGGCCTGTGGCTCCATCTCGATTCGCTCTCGTCGATCTTCGTCCTTCTGGTAGGCATCATCGGGTTCATCACCGGCGTGTACTCCATCTCCTATATCAAGATCGATATCAAGGAGAAGACCATGCCGGCCGAGCGCACCAAGCAGTACTACGCGCTGTTTAGCCTGTTCGTTTTCACGATGCTGCTCGCCTGCCTGTCCAACAACATCATCCTCACCTGGGCGGCGGTCGAGGCCACCACGCTGTCGACCGTGTTCCTCGTGGGCATCTACAAGAACAAGCAGGCGCTCGAGGCGTCTTGGAAGTACGCGATGGTCTGCACCGCCGGCGTGGCCTTCGGCCTGTTCGGCACGCTGCTCATCTACGCGAACGCCGCCGATATCATGCCCAACGCGCATGAGGCAGCCTTCCTCACCTCCATCATGCCCTACGCCGACCAGTTCGACCCGATGCTCGTGCGCCTCGCGTTCGCGTTCATCGTCATCGGCTTCGGCACCAAGGCGGGCCTGTTCCCCATGCACACTTGGCTGCCCGACGCGCACTCCCAGGCTCCGAGCCCGGTCTCCGCGCTGCTCTCGGGCGTGCTGCTCAAGTGCGCCATGCTGGTGATCATCCGCTTCTACTCCCTGTCCATCATCACGGTGGGCGACACCTATCCGCGTACGCTCCTGCTCATCCTGGGCACGCTGTCCATCCTGGTGGCCGCCCTGTGCATCTTTAAGCAGGACGATATCAAGCGCCGCTTCGCGTACTCCTCCGTCGACAACGTCGGCGTGGTCGCGCTGTGCCTGGGTATCGGTGGTCCGCTCGGTATCGCCGCCTGCCTGCTGCACTGTATCTTCCACGGTTTCACGAAGGCGCTCGCCTTCTGCATGGCCGGTAACATCCAGCACATCTACCACACCCGCGACCTGAACAAGATCAAGGGCGTCGTCGAGATCGCTCCCGTCACGGCAGCGCTCACCATCATCGCCCTGCTCGCGCTCGCCGCCTTCCCGCCGTTCGCCCTGTTCATCTCCGAGTTCCTCACCTTCGTGGCCGGCATCCAGTCCGGTCCCATCTGGGTGGTCGTGCTCGTGGCCATTGGCCTCACCGGTGTGTACTTTGCCCTTACCGGCATCGCGCTCAAGTCCATCTTCGGCAAGGCGCCCGAGGGCATGAAGCGCCACGAGGTGCCCGCCCTTATGATCATCCCCGAGATCGCCCTCGCGATCGTGGTCATGTGGTTCGGTATCGCCACCCCGGTCGCCATCACGAGCGGCGTCGAGGATGCAACGTCCGTCGTTTTGAACCAGAGCGTCGAAGAGCTCCACGAGGCTCCTCTCTACCGCATGGTGTTCAGTTCCCAGACCAAGACAAGCGAGGTGAATTAGCACCATGGCAGAACCTGAAAAGAAGGACTACGCTCGTCGTTGCGAAAGCCACGTCGAGGCCCTGCGCGCCGCAGTGCCGGGCGCTATCGAGAAGGTCGAATGGCAGTGCGAGGACCAGCTGACGATCACCGTCAAGCTGGACCGTCTGCCCGAGGCCGTCCACTACCTGTACTACGAGCGCTACGGCTGGATTCCCGTGATTGTCGGCAACGACGAGCGCAGCCTATGCGGCCGTTACGCCGTGTACTACGTCATCTCCATGGAGGGCGAGGACCCCGGCTGGGTGACCGTCCGCGCCGAGGTCGACCCCGCCAAGATGACGTTCCCGAGCGTGACCCCGTTTGTCCCCGCCTGCGTGTGGGGCGAGCGCGAGCTGCGCGATATGTTCGGCCTGATTCCCGAGGGTCTGCCCGACCGCCGTCGCCTGGTGCTTCCCGACGATTGGCCCAGCGGGCTGTACCCGTTGCGCAAGGATTCGATGGATTACCGTTTCCGCCCCGCCCCCGCGAGCGACATGGAAAACTACGAATTCCTGGCCGACACCAAGGGCAAGGAGACCACGCTCGTCCCCATGGGACCGCTGCACATCACCTCCGACGAGCCCGGCCACTTCCGCCTGTTCGTGGAGGGCGAGACGATCGTCGACGCCGACTACCGCCTGTTCTACGTGCATCGCGGTATGGAGAAGGTCGCCGAGACGCGCCTGAACTATGACGCCGTGACGTTCCTTGCCGACCGTATCTGCGGTATTTGCGGCTGCGCCCACTCGGTGGCCTACGCCGAGGCTGTCGAGCGCGCCCAGGGCATTCACGTCCCGCCGCGCGCGCAGTACATCCGCGCCATCATGCTCGAGGTCGAGCGCCTGCACTCGCACCTGCTCAACATTGGCCTCGCATCGCACTACACCGGCTTCGATTCCGGCTTCCAGCAGTTCTTCCGCGTTCGCGAGAAGTCCATGGACCTGGCCGAGAAACTCAGCGGTCACCGCAAGACCTATGGCCTCAATGTGATCGGTGGCGTGCGTCGCGACATCTTGGCCGAGCAGAAGCTCTCCACGCTCACGACCATCCACCAGCTGCGCTCCGAGGTTCAGGAGCTCGTCGACGTCTTGCTCTCCACGCCCAACTTCATTGAGCGTACGAGCGGCATCGGCATCTTGGACCGCAAGATCGCACGCGACTTCTCGCCGGTCGGCCCGCTCATGCGTGGCTCGGGCTATGCCCGCGACGTGCGCTTTGACCATCCCTTCGACGGCTACGCCGATCCGGATGTCCAAAAGATGCACGCCGCCACGGAAGACACCTGCGATGCCTTCGGCCGTACCGCCGTTCGCATCCAGGAGGTCTACGATTCGATCGACATGATCGAGACCATGCTCGAGAACTGCCCGTCGGGCCCCATCCTCACCACGGATTGGGAGTACACCCCGCACAAGTACGCCATCGGCGCCACCGAGGCACCGCGCGGCGAGGACGTGCACTGGGCGATGCTCGGCAACAACCAGAAGTGCTACCGCTGGCGCGCCAAGGCGGCCACGTACAGCAACTGGCCGGTCCTGCGTTACATGTTCCGCGGCAACACCGTGGGCGATGCGGCGCTGATCGTCGGCTCGCTCGACCCGTGCTACTCCTGCACCGACCGCGTGACGGTGACCGATGTCGCCGCCAAGCGCGACCACGTGCTCGACAAGGAGCAGTTCGAGAACGTCTGGCGCGACAAGTCGCCGCTTGCGGGCGAGGGCACCATGGCCGCTCCGCTCGATGAGGAGGCGCTCTAATATGCTGAAGCTTTGGAAGGTTAACGCCAAGGCCGGCGACGCGACGGTCAAGTACCCGTTTGCGCCGTTCCCCACCAACAAGGACATGCGCGGCAAGCCCGAGCACAATGCCGAGCTCTGCATCGCCTGCGGTGCCTGCGGCGTGGCGTGCCCGGCCGATGCCATTCGCATGGACACCGACCTTGCGGCCGATACCATTACCTGGTCGATCGACTACGGCCGCTGCATCTTTTGCGGCCGTTGCGAGGAAGCCTGCCCCATGGAGGCCATCAAGCTCACCGAGGAGTTTGAGCTGGCCGTCATGAGCAAGGACGACCTCACCAGCAAGAGCGTCTACACGCTAGAGCACTGCTCGCGCTGCGGCAAGCCGTTTGCCCCGCATAAGGAGATCGACTACGCCAAGCGCCTGCTGCAAAAGACCGGCGGCATGGAGGCCATCCAGGCCGCCCGTACCGTCGGTATGTGCCAGGAGTGCAAGCGCGAGCTCGACGCCCTGCGCGCCGCCTCGGCCGTAAAGACCGGCAACGCGCGCGGCATGGCTGCCAACGAGACGCTTGCGTCCGGTGAGCCCCAGGGCCCCGGCATGGAGTATCTGGGCGGCCACGGCGTGAACCCGGAGTATGTCGACCGCGAGCTCAACCCCGATGCGCCCGAGATCCCCGCTGGACCTGCACCGGTCGAGGGCATCATCATGGATTTTGATACGAAGGAGGAGTAACCATGGCCGAACCCACGCTTTTGCCCGAGCGGCTTCAGTACCGCCCGACCAAGATCGAGCTCGACGAGAGCATCGAGAAGGCCAAGGCGACCCTTCTTAAGAAGATCAAGCGCTCGGTGTACGTCTACCGTGTTGACTGCGGCGGCTGCAACGGCTGCGAGATCGAGATCTTCGGTTCCATCACGCCCGTCTTCGACGTCGAGCGCTTTGGCATCAAGGTCGTGCCCTCGCCCCGTCACGCCGACGTGCTGCTGTACACCGGTGCCGTGACGCGTGCCATGCGCATGCCGGCCCTGCGCGCCTTTGAGGCCGCACCCGATCCCAAGATCGTGGTGTCCTATGGCGCGTGCGGCTGCACCGGCGGCATCTTCTACGACAACTACTGCGTCTGGGGTGGCACGGACAAGATCTTGCCGGTCGATGTCTACATCCCCGGCTGCCCGCCCAGCCCCGCGCAGACCATCTACGGCTTTGCCATGGCACTCGGTCTGCTGGACCAAAAGCTCCATGCCGAGACCACGGTGGAGGCCGCCGGCGAGCAGGCCGATATCCTGCACCCCGGCGTGCCGTACAAGTTGCGCGTTGCCATCGAGCGCGAAGCTCGCGCCATGAGCGGCTACCGTTACGGTCGCGATTTGGCCAATGAGTTTATGGATACGCTCGAGGGCGCGCCCAAGGGCGATATCCGCGGTGCTATGGCGCTGCTCATCGATAAGCAGGACGATCCGCGCCGCGTCGAGGTGTATTCGGCGCTGCAGGATCTGGTGCTGGCCGGAGGTCGCTAGATGGAGCTCACGGACCGCTCTGGTTACTTTGCGGGCCCCGGTATGCTCGGCGGCTCCTTTGGCGATGCCTCGCGCGCAAGCGACGAGGCTGCCGAGGGCGTCGCCGACCCCTGTCTGGGCCATGCGCCCGACCAGGTGGTCTTCTATGAGCTCACGCGTAAGTTTGTGGAGACCGAGGAAGACGTTCCCCAGGAGGCCTGCGACGTGCTGTACTACACGCTCGCCGTGGGCCACCACACCGGCGTGCTCGACTGCTTTGAGCCGCGCCTGTCGGTGCCGGTGGATGTGTTCTATTCGCTCGTCGACGCGTTGCCGGAGGGGGAGGCCAAGACCAAGTTCGAGGCCATCCGCTCCTTTGGCGAGTGCCAGCTCGACAAGGCGGCGGTGCCGTCGCTGCTCGAGGCCTGCGATGCGCTGCTCGACGAGCGCGGTTTTCGCGGTTCTGCCAAGGCCGGCATCTCGGTGTTCGACGACGACTTTGGCCTGCATGCCCAGCAGGTCGCGTTTTTAATGAAGCTCCGCGATTTGGTGGAGCGCGTGCGCGATGTGTCGGGCGTGTATCTGACGGGAAGGTTGCAGTAATGGGTCACGTTGTGGATGGACGTGTGAACGGCGCCCCGTTTGCGGGTATCGTGCTCACGGCGGGAAGCGTGCTGCGTGCCGACGACGCCGCCGGCCCCGTGCTCTCCAAAAAGATGGAAGACGCACCCATTGCTGGTTGGTACACCATCGACGGCGGCCAAACGCCCGAGGACGACATCATCGAGGTCAAGCGCGAACGTCCGCCGCGTTTGGTTTTGGTCGATGCCGCCGACATGGCGCTGCCCGTCGGCGCCATCCGCTTGCTCGACAAACGTGATGTGGCCCGTAAGTCGATGTTCACCACGCATTCGCTCCCTTTGTCGATTCTGATCGAAGAGATTGAGCAATCGTGCGAAGATATCGTCTTCATAGGGATTCAGCCGGGCGATACGGAGTTCTATAACCCCATGTCCCCGGAGGTCTTTGAGGCCGTCGACGCCGTGTACGACGCCGTGGCCGCCAACGACTTTTCCCACTTTGTCCGCTTGGGGCAGGAGCTTTAGCAGCGCTTGCCTCTGCTGAATAGGAAAGAAGTGATTGACATGGCAGATTCCAAGGCAGAATATCCCGCTCCCGATTGCCTGGCGCCCGCCGCGATCGAGGCCAAGACCGAGACCGCCGGCGTGACCAAGGCTAACCTGCCGGTCGCTAAGGCCTTTCTGTTGGCGATGTTCGCCGGCGCATTTATCGCCTTCGGCGGCCTGTTCTTTACGGTGTTCTTGAGCGACAGCACGCTCGGCTGGGGCGCCCAGCGCGTCGTGGGCGGCCTGTGCTTTTGCCTGGGCCTGGTGCTGGTGCTGGTGTGCGGCGCCGAGCTGTTTACCGGCAATTCGCTTATGGTCTGCGCGCTCAAGAGTAAAAAGATCACCTTGGTCCAGATGCTTAAGGCCTGGGTCGTTGTGTGGGTCGGCAATTTTGTCGGCGCTCTGTTCATCGTCTTTTTGGTGTACATGGCCGGCATCTATAAGCTCAACGGCGAGGCGGTCGCCAACTCCATGGTGAGTGTCGCTGCTGGCAAGGTGACGATCGACTGGGTGACGATCTTCTTCCGCGGCATCCTGTGCAACATCTTTGTGTGTCTTGCCGTGTGGATCGGTACCGCCGGCAAGACCGTGGTCGATAAGGTCGTGGGCATTCTGCTGCCGATCGCTGCCTTTGTGGCCTGCGGTTTTGAGCACTGCGTTGCCAACATGTACTTTTTGCCCATGGGTGCCGTGATGCATGCATGCGGTTATGGTGCCGACGTCGCCGGCGCCGATGCGCTCAACGCTGCGGGCATTGCGTTTAACTTGTCCGCCGCCACGCTGGGCAACATCGTGGGCGGCGCGGTCCTGATCGCGCTCGGCTACTGGTTTATCTATGCCAAGAAGTCCGAGGCGTAAGGTACCGTCTGTTTGACGTTGGGCCTCCCGCGGGGCGTTGCCGTGCGGGAGGCTTTTTGGGTCTGGGGCTCGTTGCCGGGCTTTTGGCCTGTTGTGTTTGGCTGATGAAAGGGGTAATCGAGATGGCATCTGCTGTGAAGCGTGACGGTCGCTCCGTAGTGACGACATGCGGGGGATGCTATGCCGATTGTGCATTTGCGGCCCATGTTGAGGATGGTCGCGTGGTGGCCGAGTTGCCGGTGCCGGGGCATCCGTGCGCGGCGCGAGCTCTGTGCGCCCGCGGACGGCATCGTCTGTCTATGCCGTTTGATGAGCGCGACCGGATTTTGCATCCCATGCGCCGTCGAACTGATGGCTCGGGGTTCGATGCGATTTCCTGGGACGAGGCGTTTGCCCAGATTGCCGAGCGCCTTTTGGGGATTGTTGGCGAGTGCGGGCCTCGTGCGCTGGGCATGACGCTCGGCGTGCCCTCGTTCGACCGCTACTGGGCGTATCGCTTTATGCATGCGCTGGGCTCGCCCAACGTGTACGGTGCCGATGGCGCCTGCGAAGTAAGCCGACTTACCGGTTGGGAGCATACCCTGGGCTACAGCCCCGCCTCCGACCTGGCGCATACCGATTGCATTATGTATCTGGGGCGTTCCATTGTCGATTCGTCGACGATGGGGGCCGTTGATGCGCTCAACGATGCCCGTCGCCGTGGGGCGAAGATTATCGTGGTCGATCCCCGGCGCAGCGGCTCGGCTGCGCTTGCCGACCGCTGGCTGCGCGTACGTCCCGGATGCGACCTGGCCTTGCTGCTGGGCATTGCCCATGTGCTGATTGTCGAGGACCTGTACGATCACGAGTTCGTGACCCGCTATACCACGGGTTTTGCCGAGCTGGCGCAGGCGGCCCGTGCTTGGACGCCCGAGTGGGCTGAGTCGATGTGCGACGTGCCGGCGGACGATATCCGTGCGACTGCGCGTGATTTGGCTGCCGCGGCGCCTGCTGCGGTGGTGGACGCTGGCTTTCATGGTGGCATCGGTATCGCGTATGCCAATAGCACTCAGACCGCGCGCGCTATCTGCTTGGTCGATGTACTGCTGGGCTGCATCGGGCATGCGGGCGGCGCGCTCAATCCGCCCACGCCGCTCGCACTAGGCGACTTAGATCCCGCACGTTTTGCGACGCCGTCGGTGCCGCGTGAGCCTAAGTTGGGGTCCGAGCGCTATCCACTGGTCGATCCGGTGCGCGGCCTGTGCACGACCATCGGTCAGTCGATTCTTGCCGGTGAGCTGCGCGGACTGATTGTCTATGCCAGTAACCCCGGTGCGGGCTATGGCAATGCACAGGCTTGGTTGGGTATTTTGCAGCAGCTCGAATTGCTCGTGACGATTGATATTCGCTGGTCCGAGACGGCGCGCGCTTCCGACTTCGTGCTGCCCGACGTGACGTATCTGGAGGCCGACCGCGGCGTGGGCACAGTCGTGGGCGCCAACGATGCGCGTGTGTTCTGCCGCAACGCCGTGCTGCCCATTTTGCATGACGACTCGAGACCGGGGCGGGAGATCTTTGCCGGGTTGGCTGCGGCCTGCGGCGTTGGCGAGTGCTTCGACTTTACGTCCGACGATCTGGCCGCTGCTCAGGTGGCTCCGTTTGGGATTGATCTTACCGCACTCAAGGAGCGCGGTTGGGCCGATACGGGCGTGGCGCTGCCGTCGCGCACGGGTGAGCCGGTGATTCCGCTTGCCGGCGGCAAGATTGCGCTGGCAAGTGACGTATGGGAGCGTGCCGGCCTGGGACGCGTGCCAGGCTGGATCGCGCCGATGGTGGAGCCCGGCCCGGGGATGTTTCGCCTCATTAGCGGCAACCGTCCCTTTGAGTCGCATACTTCGCGCAGGCTCGCGGCGGCCGGTGCCGCCGAGGCGGGGTCGGACCTGGACGCCGTGCAGATGAATGCCGATGCTGCTGCGCACATGGGCATCGCCGACGGCGAGATCGTCGAACTCGTGAGCGATATGGGCCGCGACCGCGTGCGCGTGGAGACGACGCCGTATCTGCATCCATCGTGCATCTTTACGTCGGCCGCCCCCGGTGGGCGTTCGTTTGGCTCCGATGCCGGTGGCGCTCAAGCCTTGGGCGTGGGCCCGCTCGACCATACGCCGCTGCGCTGGGACCCGTTGACGGGTGCCGCGCTCACCCAGGAAAACGCCGTTCGCGTGGAAAAGATCGCGGCGCGCGAGGATAATAACGACTGATTGATTCAGCCGATTGAGTTGGCTGATAGTTTGACGTTCGAACGATTGATTCACTTTTGGTTTTGAAAGGCCGCACATGAGCGATAGCCAGAACATGTCCGATGGGGTGCGCGCCCGCCTGCGCGCCATTCCTTCTGTCAACGAGCTGCTTGCCGAGTGGCCGGTAGTGAAGGCGGCGGGGGAGACCTGCGACGCGGTGGTGCATGCCGCCGTGACGGCCGAGCTCGACGAGGAGCGCGCAGCCATTCGCGCCGGTGCTGCCCCGCGCTCTAAGCGCGACCTGGCCTCGGCGATCGAGTGGCGTGCGCACCGCTCCGCGTTGCCGAGCCTGCGCCCCGCCGTCAACGCCACGGGTGTGGTCATCCACACCAATCTGGGTCGCGCCCCGCTTGCGGAATCGGCTGCCAAGGCCGTGGCCGAGGTCGCGCGCGGGTACAGCACGCTCGAGTACAGCGTCGACACCTGCTCGCGCGGGTCGCGCAAGGAGCATGCCGCACAGTTGATTCGCTCGCTCACCGGTGCCGAGGATGCGCTCGTCGTCAACAATAATGCCGCCGCGTTGCTGCTGGTGCTGGCCACCCATGCCGCGGGCAAAGAGGTTATCGTGAGCCGCGGCGAGCTGGTCGAGATCGGCGGCAGCTTCCGTATCCCCGATGTTATGGAGGCCTCGGGCGCCAAGCTCGTCGAGGTCGGAGCCACCAACCGCACGCACTTGAGCGACTACGAGCGCGCCATCACGCCCGATACGGCCATGATCCTCAAGGTCCATCCTTCCAACTACCGTATCGAGGGTTTCCACGAGGAGGTAGGTTCTCGGGAGCTTGCGGCGCTTGCTCACAAGCATGGTCTACTGTTCTACGAGGACCAGGGGTCGGGCGCGCTCCTGCCCGATGACATCCTGGTGCGCGGCGGCGAGGAGACCACGCCGACCTCGGTTGCCGCCGGGCTCGACATCGTGTCGTGCTCGGGCGATAAGCTGCTTGGTGCTGCGCAGGCGGGCATCATCATGGGCCGTCGCGATCTGGTCCAGGCCTGCGGGTCGCATCCGCTTATGCGTGCCCTGCGTCCGGGCAAGCTCGCACTGGCGGCCCTCGAGGCCACGCTGCGCATCTACATGGACGGTGCCGATGTGGCCCATCGCGACATTCCGGTCCTCAGCATGCTTACGCTTCCTCAGGCTCACCTGGAGCGTCGTGCGCGCAAGTTGCGCGATCTTATGGCGGCGGGGCTCGATAAGGCCGGCTGCCCGTGTGCTGTTGAGCTGGAGATTGTCGAGGAGTCCTCGACGCCCGGTGGCGGTTCGCTGCCTACCGTCGAGCTGCCGACGATGTGCGTTGCCGTGCGTCTTGTTGGCGAGCGCCTGACGGTTGACGCGCTCAAGCGCTCGCTTGTCCAGGACTTCGACACGCCGGTCGTCACGCGAACCTCGCACGATCGCATTTTGTTTGACGTCCGTACGCTTGTGGGCGACCGCGATATCGAGACGGCGGCGTCGACGCTTGCCGCATGCGTTGAGAAGGCGATTGCTCGATGAGTGAGGTTCAGGCGCTGGTGGAGTGTCCCGTTATCATTGGCACGGCGGGTCACGTTGACCATGGTAAGTCGGCACTGATCGAGGCACTGACTGGCAAGAATCCCGATCGTCTGGAGGTTGAGCGCCGTCGCGGTATGACCGTGGAGCTGGGCTTTGGCGAGTTGGCGCTGCCGAGTGGCAAGATCGTCGGCCTGGTCGACGTGCCGGGCCACGCGCATTACCTGCGCGCCATGGTGCAGGGTGCGACAGGCATCGACGTTGCCGTGCTGGTGGTCTCTGCCGTCGAGGGCGTAATGCCGCAGACGCGCGAGCACGTGCACGTGCTGGAGATGCTGGGCGTCACGCATATGGCGGTGGCGCTGACTATGTGTGACCTGGCCGATGCCGAGATGACCGAGCTTGCCGAGCTCGATGTCGATGACTTTTTGTCGAGTACCGTGTTTGCGGGCGCGCCGATTGTGCCCGTGTCGTCTAAGACGGGCGAGGGGATCGATGGCCTACTGGCTGCGCTTGACGAGCAGGTTGCCGCTTGCTGGGATGCTTGCCGTGTCCGTGCCGAGCTCACCGATGCAGCACCGCGTCTGCCTATCGACCGCTGCTTTACGATCAAGGGCGTCGGCACCGTCGTGACGGGAACGCTGCACGATGCGCCGGTTGCGGTGGGCGACGAGCTGATGGCTTTGCCGTCGCGTGCGGTCTGTCGCGTGCGCGGGATTCAGGTGCATGGCGATACGCCGCGCGCGCTGCCTGGTCAGCGTGTGGCGCTCAACCTAGTTGGTGACGGTGTCGCGGCGCTTGACCGTGGCGAGATGCTGGGCGTGGCGGACCGCTTTGGCCAGACGTTGCGCTTTATGATGACGTTCACCTACCTGGGCCGCGAGGGCACCAAGCCGCGCGTGCTCGAGTCGGGCGCGCGTGTGCATGTGATGGCCGGCACGTCCGAGGTCGTCGGCCGCATCATGCTTTTGGAGGGCGAGGCCCCCATGGCGGTGGGCGAGACCCGCACCGTGCAGGTGCGCCTGGAGGAGCCGCTGCCGCTGCGTGCCGGAGACCATGCCGTGGTGCTGTCGTATTCGCCCGTTATGCTCATCGGCGGCGGGCGCGTGCTGCTTTCGCGCTGCCGTCGCTCGCGCGAGCTTTCTGCCGGCGAGCGCGCACTGTTTACGGCGCTCGAGGCTGGGGATGTTGCGGGCGCGGTGGATTCGTGGCTGGCGCTGCAGGCGCTGCCGGTGGCGGCTGCTGATGTTGTTACTGCGCTGGATATGGCTGCCGGCGATGTTGAGGCCGCGTTGCGTGCGCTGGTGGACCAGGGCACGGTGCGTGCGCTTGCAGCGGGTGACGTGGCGCTGTACACGAGTACCGCCGTGCTCGACGCTGCGATGGACACGCTCGCGACGACCCTGTCGGCCATGCACGCGGCGGCTCCCAAGGAGACGGGCTTTACGCCCGGCGCCGTTGCCCATGCTGCGTGGCCTGCCGCTGATGAAGGCGTTGCCGCGGCTCTGATTGCCGAGGGCTGTTCGCGCGGCGTGTGCGCCGCCGAGGGCGCCGAGGTATTCGATCCGCATTCGGCCGCCGCGGCGGCACGCGTGGTGCGAGAGGCTTGCGAGCGGATCGTTTCCTTGCTGGACGAAGCTGGCCTCGATGCGCCGACGTTGCCCGAGGTGGGCGAGCAGTTGCAGCTCGATCGCGACACCATGACGCGTGCCCTGCGCGAGCTTTCGCTCAATCGCTCGATCGTGAAGGTCGAGCGCGACGTTGCCCTGTCTGCTGCCGCCGAGGCCCATGCGCGCGAGATTGTTGCCGCCGCTATCGCCGATGCCGGTGGCGCTGCCACCACGAGTGTGCTGCGCGAGGCGCTGGGTGTGTCGCGCAAACGTGCCATCAGCATCTTGGAGCACCTAGATGCCGTGCGCTTTACGGTGCTCGACAAGGATGCCGGTGGTCTGAGGTCCCTACGCTAGGCCGGTTACCCGCTCCCGCCTCCTCAGTTGCGGTGAAATAGTTCCTGTTTTTGGGGTCTTGCAGCCTGAGCAAGAACTATTCCACCGCAACTTCTTGCTCGTCTTTTTGGGATGGGGCCCGCTCGGTTTGGTAAAATACCGCCGCACTTGGGAACGGATGGGCTCCGGTGGGCTCCGCGGTCCTCAAAACCGTTGCGAGGCGTGCAAAACGTCTTGGATGTGTTCGATTCACATACGTTCCCGCCATACGCTACCAGCGCTTTTGTGCTCGCGGTCTTGCTGCGTGCCGCAAAGGCGCTGTTTTGTTTTTGCATGGGTTTGCCGTGCCGCCCGTTTTATCGGCGACGGTATTTTGCTTCGTGTGTTGGGTTTTGAACGTGCCGATGGAGGTGTTTTGCCGTATGACTACCGTAAGACGTGCCGATCTTTCTTGTGTCGTCCAGGCGGGCGGATTGTCGTCGCGCATGGGCTGCGATAAGGCGCGCATGGCGTTTTGCGGCGAGCCACTCATCGAGCGCGTGCTGGGTCGGCTGGCGCCAGTTGCCGGCGAGTTAGTCGTGACGACTTCGCGTCCCAGCGAGCTTGCATATCTTGAGGAGCACGCGTTTGGCGGCCTGGTGCCGCGTGTAGTGGCGGACCTTGAAGGGCCGGCGGGCGCCATGCGCGGCATCGCGAGCTCGCTGGCTGCGGCCCGATTGCCGCTCGTGGCGATCGTCGCCTGCGATATGCCGTTTGTCTCGCCGGAACTCATCGGCGCGCTTGCCGATCGTGTTGAGGCCGAGGTGCTCGACGTGTGCGTGCCGCGCGAGGAGCGGGGGATTGAGCCGCTTTGCGCCGTCTGGCGCCGTGACGTGTGTGCGCCGGTTGCCCAAGAGCTACTCGCCTGCGACCGCCAGCGTATTCGCTGCCTGATCAATCGCGTTCAGGCTGGTTATATGGATGAGCCGCAGATCGTTAAGGTCGCCGGCTCGACGCTCTGCTTCGAGAACGTCAATACGCCCGAGGAGTTTGCGGCGGCCGAGTTACTCGCCTAGACGATTGGAGTTGCTATGTCTCACGGTATCTGTCCCGACACGGGAGAACCTTGCACCTGCGATGGGTCCGAGCCCTGTACCTGCGGTTGCGGTGGTTGTGGACATACCGCGGAAGAGGAGGCTGCTGCCGCGGCGTATCGTGAAGCACACCGCGAAGGCCCGTCCGGTGATGCCCTCGACCACGAGCGCAAAATCGTTGTGTCGTTCGACAGCACCTTCGATGTGATGGAATGCGAACAGCTGTGTCTTGCCTCCGGTGTGCCCGGGCGCATCATGCCGCTGCCCGGCTCCATCACCGCCGGCTGCGGGCTGTGCTGGGCCATGCCGTTCTCGGGCGATGCCCTCGCCGCCTTCCGCGCCGCCACCGAGGGCCGCGTAACCCCCGCCGACTACCACCAGCTCGTCCTCTAATCACCAAAACCACCACAAAGGTGCCTGTCCCCAATGTGGTGGTTTGGAACACGTGGATGAAACAGGTTTGAAACACGGGTTTTGCGCATCGGACACTCAAAAACGCTTCTACCTGCATCGTAATCAAAACGAAACATCTGCTCGTCGGCTTATGCGAAACTTTGCTGCAACAGTGCGATATTATCCATACTCGATAAAGTTCGCGGCGCATAGGGTGCCGCGACCAACATTTTCGTTTCCCATCATTGGAGGAAGCATGAGCTACACGCAGAAAGTTCTCGAAGAGCTCAAGGCCCGCTATCCCGAGCAGCCTGAGTTCATCCAGGCCGCGACCGAGATCCTCGGCACCATCCAGCCGGCGCTCGACGCCCACCCCGAGTACGAGGAGGCCGCCCTGCTGGAGCGCCTCGTCGAGCCCGAGCGTATCGTCATGTTCCGTGTTCCCTGGGTCGACGACCAGGGCAAGGTTCAGGTCAACCGCGGCTATCGCGTCGAGTTCAACTCTGCCATTGGACCCTACAAGGGCGGCCTGCGCTTTAACCCGACGGTCACCCTGGGTATGCTCAAGTTCCTGGGTCTGGAGCAGATCCTCAAGAACAGCCTGACCACCCTTCCCATGGGCGGCGGCAAGGGCGGCTCCGACTTTGACCCCAAGGGCAAGTCCAACAACGAGATCATGCACTTCTGCCAGTCCTTCATGACCGAGCTCTATCGCCACATCGGCCCCAACACCGACGTTCCCGCCGGCGACCTGGGCGTTGGCGGCCGCGAGGTTGCCTACCTGTTCGGTCAGTACAAGCGCCTGACCAACGAGTGGACCGGCGTCCTTACCGGCAAGGGCCTCTCCTTTGGCGGCTCGCTCGCCCGTACCGAGGCCACCGGTTACGGTCTGGTCTACTTTGTGGACGAGTACCTCAAGAGCCGCGGCGACTCCTTCGAGGGCAAGAACGTCGTCGTTCACGGCTCCGGTAACGTCGCCATCTACGCGGTCCAGAAGGTCGCCCAGCTCGGCGGCAAGGTGCTGGCCTGCTCCGATACTCACGGCTGGGTCGAGGATCCCGACGGCATCGACTACACTGTGCTCGAGCACGTCTACAACAAGAAGCGCTCCGGCCACGACAAGGGTGTTACGCTCGCTATGTACGTTGACGAGAAGCCCAACGCCGTGTGGCACGAGGGCGACGGCCGCGGCGTGTGGCAGCTGCCCTGCGACATCGCGCTTCCCTGTGCTCGCGAGAACACGCTGCTGCTCGAGGATGCCCAGGCGCTCGTCGCCAACGGCTGCAAGGTGGTCGGCGAGGGCGCAAACATGCCCACGACCATCGAGGCCACGACCTACTTCCAGGAGAATGGCGTCGCCTTTATGCCCGGTAAGGCTGCCAACGCCGGCGGCGTGCTCGTGTCCGGCCTGGAGATGAGCCAGAACGCCGAGCACCTGTCCTGGACCTTCGAGGAGGTCGACGGCAAGCTCGAGCGGCTCATGCGCGGCATGTTCCACAACGTGGACGACACCGCCAAGGAGTATGGCCAGGAGGGCAACTTTGTCATGGGCGCCAACATCGCTGGCTTCCTGAAGGTCGCCGACGCCATGCTCGCCCAGGGCGTCTGCTAAACCTTCGCTCGACATAGCATGTGATGAGGCTCCCAGCCATTCCGGCTGGGAGCCTTTTTCTATGGCGGTGAGGGTCGTGCGCTCTCGTTTGGTACACTTAGAGGTACTGGACAAGTGAAGAGATGGGGGAGAACGTGCTCAAGTTCGGTACCTACGTCCGTGTTGGAAACGCGGCCGAAGCCTATGAGCTCTTACAGAAGAACCGCAACAATAAGATTGTGGGTGGCGGCATCTGGATGCGCTTGGGTTCGCGTCGCGTGGCGACGGCGATTGACCTTTCGGCCTGTGGACTCGATCAGATCGAGGAGACCGAGACCGAGTTTCGCATCGGTGCCATGTGTACCCTGCGCCAGCTCGAGCGCCATGCCGAGCTCAACGCGCTTGTCAACCATGTCTTTGAGTTCGCCGTCCACGATATCGTGGGCGTGCAGCTGCGCAACACCGCCACGGTGGGCGGCAGCATCTACGGTCGCTTTGGCTTCTCGGACGTGCTCTCCGCCTTTCTCGCGCTCGATTCCTATGTTGAGCTGACGGGCGCCGGTCGCGTTCCGCTTGCCGAGTTTGTGGACATGGGCTACGTGCGTGACGTGATCGAGCACGTGGTGGTCGTTAAGCACGATTACCGTGCGAGCTACGAGGCCGTGCGCAAGGCTGCGACCGACTTCCCCTCGCTCAACGTCACCGCCGCCTGGTGGGACAACACCTGGCACGTCACCGTGGGCGCCCGCCCGCTGCGCGCGACCCTGCTGCAGGGCGAGGCGTGCGGCCTTACCAACGAGCATCCTTCCGAGGACGAGCTTCGCGCCCTGGCCGTATCCGTGCGCTCGCTGAGCTACGGCACCAACCTGTGGGGCTCGTCCGACTACCGCCGCCGCATCTCGGCCCCGCTGGCGATTCAGGCTGTGCGTCGCGCCGCCGGCATCGAGCTTTCGGCCGCGCTTGCCCGCGAGCTCGAGACCGTGCAAGTGCCTAAGTTTGCCACGGACGAGTATTCCTGCCGCCGCGTGCCCGGCGTCGATTCTAGCGAGGTGCGCTAATGGCTGCCAAACTCATCGATCTCTCCTTTACGCTCAACGGCCGCAAGGTCAAGGTTCAGATTGCCCCCGACACCATGCTCTTTGCGCTGCTGCGCGAGCAGGGCTGCGCGTCGGTGCGCTGTGCCTGCGAGACCACCAACTGCGGCCTGTGCACGGTGTGGCTCGACGGCGACCCGGTGCTGAGCTGCTCGGTTCCCGCCGCCCGTGTTGAGGGACACACCATCACCACGCTCGAGGGCCTCAAGGCCGAGTCCGAGGCGCTCGCCCGCGTGATGGCTGCCGAAGGCGCCGAGCAGTGCGGTTTTTGCGCCCCCGGCCTCATCATGAACGTGCTGGCGCTTGCCCGCGCCGCCAAGGAGGACCCGAGCCTCGTCGCCACGCGCGAGGAACTCTCACGCCAGCTCGCCGGCAACCTCTGCCGTTGCAGTGGCTACGAGAGCCAGCTGCGCGCCATCGTCCGCTTTCTCAACGAGTCCGGCGTGCAGGTGGGCTTTGAGATGCCCGAGCTGCCGGTCAACGACACCAGCTCCGACGGCGTCTCCTACAAGCAGATCACCCACAAGCAGCCCAAGAAGGACTCGAAGGCCCTGCTCGAGGGTCGTCCCGTCTACACGGGCGACCTGGTGCCCGCCGGCGCCCTGATCGTCAAGCTCAAGCGCAGCCCCTATGCCCGCGCCAAGATCCGCTCCATCGATACGTCGCGCGCCCTGAAGGTGCCCGGCGTGGTGGGCGTCTACACCTACGAGGACGTGCCCAAGCGCCGCTTTACCATCGCCGGTCAGAGTTATCCGCAGCCGAGTCCCTACGACCGCCTGATCCTCGAGAACCTGGTGCGTTATCAAAACGAGGAGGTGGCGATCGTCGCCGCCGAGACCGAGGAGGCCGCCGACAAGGCACTCAAGCTCATCAAGATCGATTACGAGGTGCTCGAGCCCCTGCTCGACTTTACCCAGGCACTCGATAACGACATCGTGGTCCACCCCGAGGGCGACGTGACCTTTATGTTCCCGCAAGGCGGCGACGTTGCTCGCAACCTGGTGTGCAGCGGTACCAGCGATTTTGGCGACCTTGACGAGGCGTTCGCCCAGAGCGACATCGTCTTTGAGCGCACCTACACCAGCCAGGCCACGCAGACCGCGCCCATGGAAACTTTCCGCGCCTTCGCGACGACCGACGCGTTCGGCCGCATCTCGGTGACCACCTCGACGCAGGTGCCCTTCCACGTGCGCCGCATGGTCGCGCAGTCGCTCGACATCCCACAGTCGCAGGTGCAGGTCATTAAGCCGCGCATCGGCGGCGGCTTTGGCTCCAAGCAGACGGGCTGCTGCGAGATCTTCGTGGCGTTCGTCACCCAGCAGACCGGCCGTCCGAGCTATTGCTGCTACACCCGCGAGGAGACCATCACCGCGGGCAACTCGCGTCACCAGATGCAGATGACCGTTAAGCTGGGCGCCATGAACGACGGCACCATCACGGCCATCGACCTGCATACGCTGTCCAACGCCGGCGCGTACGGCGAGCACGCCACCACGACGATCGGCCTTTCGGGCCACAAGAGCCTGCCCATCTACAACCACGTGAAGGCAAGCCGCTTTAGCTGGGACGCCGTCTACACCAATACCAACCGCGGCGGCGCGTATCGTGGCTACGGTGCCACTCAGGGCCAGTTTGCCGTGGAGAGCGCCGTCAACGAGCTCGCCGACATGCTGCACATGGATCCCGCCGACCTGCGCCTTAAGAACATCGTGCGCGAGGGCGAGGTCATGCCGCAGTACTACAACGAGAAGCTCAACGCCTGTGCGCTCGACCGCTGTCTGCTGCGTGCGATGGACATGATCGGCTGGCGCGACAAGCCGCTGGCCGTGGACCTGGGCGACCGTGTGCGCGCCCTGGGCTGCGCGCTCACCATGCAGGGCTCGGGCATCTCCAACGTGGACATCGCCGGCATCGACATGCGCCTGGAAGAGGACGGCTTCATAACCATCGGCACCGGCGCCACCGATAACGGCATGGGCGTCGACACGATCCTAGCGCAGATTGCCGCCGAGGAGCTGGGTGTGGAGAGCTCGCTCATTGTGGTGCGCGGCGTGGACACCGACGTGTCGCCGTTCGACGCCGGCTCGTACGCGAGCTCGGGTACGTACGTGACGGGCCTTGCCGCTAAGAACGCCGCGACCGAGCTGCGTGAGAAGATCTGCGCCAAGGCCGCCCAGATGTGGGACGTGGATGCCGCCGAGGTGGTCTTCGACGGCCAGTACGTGCGCCTGTCCGACGAGCGTGCCGCGCGCGAGCAGAACCGCTACCTCACGCTGCGTGACTTTGCCAACCTGTGCGTCAAGAACATCGCGGGCGGCGACGCGCTCACCTCGCATGCCTCTGCCTGCCTGCCCGTTTCGCCTCCGCCGTTTATGGCCGGCATTGCCGAGGTCGAGGTCGACAAGGCCACCGGCAAGGTGACTGTGGTGGACTACGCGGCGGCCGTCGACTGCGGCACCGTGATTAACGAGGCGCTCGCGCGCGTCCAGGCCGAGGGCGGCATTGCCCAGGGCATCGGTCACGCGCTCTACGAGATCGTCGAGCACGATGAGCGCGGCCGCCTGCGCACCGGCAACTTTATGAGCTACAAGCTGCCCACGCGCCTGGATATCGGCAGCATTCGCGTGGCCTTTGAGCCGAGCTACGAGCCGACGGGCCCGTTTGGCGCCAAGTCGATCGGCGAGGTCGTCATCAACACGCCGCTCGCCGCCGTGGCCTCGGCCGTGGCACACGCCACCGGACATCAGGTCCGCTCGCTGCCCATCACGCCCCAGAAGGCCCTGCTGGGGGAGTAGCGGGTCGGCGAACAAGTCGTAATTGGCGGGGGCGGGGCAACTCGCCCCGCCTTCTGCACTCGTGGTGAGGGTTGATTTCCGATCTCAACCGAACACATTGAGCAAATAGGCCATTCCCGCA
>CABQAK010000007.1 GCA_902462065.1 uncultured Collinsella sp. | reverse complement strand
GTACGGCGTGGTGGGCTTTAAGCCCACGTATGGCGCCGTGAGCCGTTACGGCGTGGTTGCCTTTGGCTCGTCGCTCGACCAGGTGGGACCCTTTGGCCGCACGGTCGAGGATGTCGCGCTGGCCATGAACGCGCTCACCGGCGCGGGCCACGATCCGTACGACTGCACCAGCCAGGATTGCGCCGTCGACTTTACTGAGCATCTCAACGATAGCATCGAGGGCAAGCGCGTGGGCATCATCCCTGCGTTTATGGAGGCCGAGGGCTTGACGTCCGAGGTCAAGGCCGCTGTTCAGCGCGCCGCCCAGGAGCTGCAGAACCAGGGCGCCGAGCTGGTCGAGGTCGACCTGCCGCACCTGGACGCCGCCATCGCCGCCTACTACGTCATCGGTCCGGCCGAGGCGTTCTCCAACCTGGCACGTTTCGACGGCATTCGCTACGGCTATCAGGAGGAGGGCTGCGCCAACCTGTCCGACCAGAGCTCGCTGTCGCGCGCCCACGGCTTTGGCGCCGAGGCCAAGCGCCGTCAGATGCTCGGCGCCTACTTGCTGAGCTCGGGCGTGTACGACAAGTACTACTACGCCGCGCAAAAGGCCCGCACGCTCATCACGCAGGACTACGACGCCGCGTATGCCAAGGTGGACACCATCCTCATGCCCGCCTCGCCGCGCACGGCCTTTAAGTTTGGCGAGATCAGCGACCCCACGCAGATGTACCTCTCCGACCTGTACACCATCTCGCTCAACATTTGTGGCAACGGTGGCATCTCGGTGCCGCTGGGCCTGGGCGAGGATACCCAGCTGCCCGTTTCTGCCCAGCTGGTGGGTCCGGCCTTTAAGGACCGTCAGCTGCTCACGTTTGCCCGCGCCCTGGAGCGCGGCTTTGCCGATGCCGCCACGGGTGCGCCCGCGCTTTCCGTCGCGCCCGATTTTGCCGGGAAGGGAGGCGAGCTGTAATGAAGGAGCTTTCCGAGGTCCTGCAGGATTGGGAGGCCGTGATCGGCCTGGAGATCCATACCGAGCTCACCGCACTCGATACCAAGATGTTCTGCAACTGCAAACTCAGCCACGATGACGAGCCCAACGCCAACGTGTGCCCGGTGTGCCTGGGACTGCCCGGCGCCCTGCCGGTGCCCAACAAGCGCGCCATCGAGAGCATCGTCAAGGCCGGTCTCGCCACCAACTGCGAGATCCAGCGCCACTCGATGTTCTACCGCAAGCACTACTTCTATCCCGATATGGCCAAGAACTTCCAGACCACGCAGGGTCCGGTTGCCTTTGCCATGTACGGTCACCTGGATCTGGACGTGACCGGTCGCGGTGCCGCCGAGCGCCCCGACTGCGCGTTTGGTGAGGCCGAGGCCCAGAGCCTGGCGAGCGCCTCGGCCAACGCCGAGGGCCTGTCCACGTCCATGACGTCGACCATGCGTGAGGGCAACCAGCGCGCCGGCCACCTGGCCAGCTATGACGCGTCCAACCTGCAGATGCCCGAGCGCCGCGAGGACGGTTCCTACACGGTGCCCATCCGCATCCTGCGCATCCACATGGAGGAGGACGCCGCCAAGATGGTCCACGTGGGCGGCGCCGAGGGCCGCATTACCGCCGCGGCCGAGTCGCTCGTCGACTACAACCGCTGCGGCACGCCTTTGATTGAGCTCGTGACTGAGCCCGACTTGCGTACGCCCGAGGAAGCGCGCCTGTTTATGGAGAAGCTCCGTCGCATTTTTGTGACGCTGGGCATTTCGGACTGCTCCATGGAGAAGGGCTCCATGCGCTGCGATGGCAACGTGTCGCTGCGCCGCCGCGGCGAGACCAAGCTGGGCACTAAGACCGAGCTCAAGAACCTCAACTCGTTTAAGAGCCTGCATGACGGCCTTGCCTACGAGATCTGCCGTCAGGCCGAGGTGCTCGAGGAGGGCGGCATCATCTATCAGGAGACCCGCCACTGGGAGCCCAGCCGCAAGCGCACCGTGGTCATGCGTGTGAAGGAAACGGCCGACGACTATCGTCTGTTCCCCGATCCCGACCTGGCACCGTTCGATCTGGACGACGAGTTCATCGACCGCTGCCGTGGCGAGATTCCCGAGCTGCCCGATGCCAAGCGCGCCCGTTTTGAGGCCGACTTTGGCATTAAGGCTGCCGACGCCGAGCAGATCGCCGGCGACCCCGAGTTTGCCGAGTTCTTTGAGGCCGCCGCTGCCGGTATGGCAGGCAAGGAGGCCCAGACGGTTGCAAACTTGCTGGTGAACGAGATGATCGCCTACCTTAAGGGCGCGGGTGTCTCGCTGGCCGAGTCCGGCATTGCACCGGCCCAGGTGGCAGCGCTGGCTAAGCTGCTGGCGACCGATGCCATCAGCTCCAACCAGGCGCACGAGGTCTTTGAAGCCATGGCTCAGACCGGCGACGATCCCAACAAGATCGTCGACGAGCGTGGTATGCGTCAGGTGAGCGATGCCGGCGCGCTGCAGCCGATCGTGGACGAGGTGCTGGCTAACTGTGCCGATCAGGCGCAGCAGTATCGTGACGGCAACCAGAAGGTTATCGGCTTTTTGGTGGGCCAGTGCATGAAGGCGAGCCGCGGCAAGGGCAATCCGAAGCTCTTCAACGAGTTGCTGAGAACGTCGCTCTCGTAAACGGGAACCCGGGAGCCCCGGCAGGGCGGGTGCTTCCTCAAAATTTCGAACAGTCCTGCGCAAGACGAAGGCCACATTAAGTGGCCTTCTTTGCGTGCGGAACTCATTTTGAGCAAGCACCCGCCCTGCCGGGGCTCCCGGGTTCCGTGACGACTCGGCCGTTCGGGTCAGGTAGGCTGAATGGAATAGAGTGAATGGGCGCGCCGTTGGCGCGTCCATTTTTGTGCGGGTGACAAAGGGACTGCCCCTTTGTCACATTGCAATAAATGTGATGAAAGTGTGGCGAAATGAGCTTAAAACTTCCGTAAATGTGATAAATGTCACGTTTTACCTAGGGTAAAATGTGGGAAATATCACGTTTACGGAAGTTTCTTTGCGGGAGGTTCGGTCATGCAGCGAGATATCATTGCCAAGCTTAACGCTTGGAAAGCGTCAGAATATCGTAAGCCGCTTATCCTTAAGGGGGCGCGCCAGGTTGGAAAGACGTGGGCGCTTAAGGAGTTCGGCCGAACCTCGTACCTCAATTTTGTGTATCTGACGCTCGAGGAGCCGTCACCTGGGGTACAGAGCGAGTACGCTCAGTTTTTCGAAGGTACGCGCGATCCTCGACGGATCATCTCAAATCTTTCCCTGGCACTTGGACAGCCTATCGATCCCGGCGAGACGCTGCTTATTATTGATGAGATCCAGGATTGTCCTTCTGCAGTCGGCGCCCTTAAATACTTCTGTGACGAGGCCCCCGAGTATCACGTCGCATGCGCAGGGTCTTTGTTGGGCGTTCGCTTGTCCCGTGAGACCAGCGCTTTTCCGGTGGGAAAGGTCGAGTTCATGGAGATGCGCCCCATGAGCTTTTCCGAGTTTCTGAAAGCCGAGGGCGCTGCAAACTACGACGAATACCTTGGCGGCCTGGATCAGATCGAGACAGTGCCTGATTTCTTCCATGTCCGTCTCGTCGAGCATCTTCGTCGTTATTTTGCATGCGGCGGCATGCCAGAGGCTCTTGGCCGGTGGGTGGAGACGGGCGATATCGTTCAGGTCGATAAGGTGTTGTCTGATCTCTTGGATTCCTACGAGCGCGATTTTGCCAAGCATGGTGGCCGTGCGCAGTTCGCCAAGCTTTCGCAAATATGGAACTCGATTCCAGCTCAGTTGGCGCGCGAGAACAAAAAGTTCGTTTGGGGTGCGGTGCGCGAGGGGGCTCGTGCCCGAGAATACGAGGATGCTCTGGAATGGCTTGCCGATGCTGGGCTCATCACGGCGGTTCGCCTTAATGCTGCCGGTGGTGTGCCGCTCTCTGCGTACGATGACCTCAAGGCATTTAAAGTCTACTGTCTTGATGTCGGCTTGCTGCGCCGCATGGCAAGGCTGGATGCGTCCGCTTTTGCCATCTCGGATGCGCTATTTTCGGAGTTCAAAGGTTCGTTCGCCGAGAACTATGTGCTTCAGGCATTACTTTCACAGTTAGATGCTGCTCCGCGTTATTGGACAAACGAGAAGCCGAAGCACGAAGTCGATTTTTTGATTCAAGTCGGAAACGAAATCGTTCCCGTCGAGGTCAAATCGGGAGAGGTCGTTCATTCCAAGAGCCTTAAGTACTATGCCGACAAGCATGCGGAGACGACTCCATTGAGGGTCCGCTACTCACTTAAGAACCTAAAGCTCGACGACGGGGTACTCAACATTCCGTTGTATTTGGCTGATCGATCTGTCCCTCTTATCAAAAAGGCGCTTGATTGTGCGCATCTTGACGTTTAGATCCTGGGTGAGCTGACGGGCGGCGGCTAATTAATCGCTCCGTTACGGCCAGGGAGCTTGGGCCTTAGCGATGCTTGCTTCGCCAAGCCGTGGGTGTCATGCCGGTGTGTTGCTTGAAGGCTTGGGCGAAGGCGGCCTGCTGAGGGTAGTCGAGCCGTTCTGCTACCTGCGCTATCGTGAGCGCGCTATCGGCCAAAAGGTCCTGCGCTCGCTCCATGCGGCGCCTTCGTATGTAGGCGCCCAGGGACTCGCCTGTTTGGGCCTTAAAGGTGGCGCACAGCTTGGATCGGCTTGTGTAGAGATTCTCGGCCACCTCGTTGATACCCACACGTCTGCCTTTGTCGAGCGCGCGCTCAATCATTGCCGTTGCTGCTTCGGCAATGGTTATGCTGACGCGTGTGTCTGCTGCCTGCCGCGCCTGCTTGTGGGCCGCGCGCGAACAGGCGAGCTCCGCGACCATGGTTTCCACGATGCCCTGCATATAGACGTGTCCGCCTACGGTGCGGGCGCGGTCCTCGTTAATCCGGCGTAGCGTGTGGCAGATGGCAGACGCCGCTTCCTCGTGCCATGGCTCGGCAAACGCCTCAAAGATTCCCGCGAACTCGGTGGGATAGCGGTGCTCCAGTTCGTCAAAATATCCAGGCAAAAAGAGCACCGAGCGCGAGTGATAAAGTTCCCCCGCAAACAGCGGGCTTAATTCCTCGCCACAGTTATCTTGGATAAAGCTGCAAACGGCATTGTTTGGCCACGGTTCACGCAATGGTTTAAGGTTCGCAGGCGTTATGCCAGCCTCGGGCATGCATGTAAGTGTGGGCGCGCTGACCTCGCTCACGCAGGCGTACGGCTCGGGTGTGTATTCGGCCAGGTACATATCGTGCGTCGGGGTGATGAAATGCTCCATGACAATGCAGGCGGGGGAGAGGGGCATGATCCATGCGCGGCCGTGCGCCCGGTCGTTTGCCACCTCGCCGGTAAAGACAGCGCCCTTGCCGGAAAGCTCCAGGCCAAACTGCTCAAACTGTGGTGCGTAGAGCTCAGTTATGTCGGTTGCGGCCCGATGCATTTTCAAAAGCTTCCCCTTCCTTTGCGAAAACGTCCACGCCTGGTTCGATTGTGAGCCTTGACTAACATATCAATGATAAATTGAGTACGGTTAACTCTCAAGCCGTTAGAAAGGAATCTCATGGCAAAGGGATCAAAAAGAGAAGCTGGAGGCATCGGCGAGTTGCTCGCGTATGCCGGTGACCGCAAATTCCTAACGTATTTGGGCATGGCGCTCTCGGCGCTCTCGCAGCTGCTGAGCTTTGGCCCGTACGTGTGCATTTGGCTTGTCGCGCGCGATCTGATCGCCGTGGCACCTAACTGGAGCGAAGCCACCGATATCGCGATGTATGGCTGGTGGGCCGTGGGTTTTGCCCTGGCAAGCATCGTAGTTTATTTCGTGGGGCTTATGTGCACGCACCTGTCCGCGTTTCGCTGTGCGTCCAATATCCGCAAGACTACGAGCGAGCACCTGCTTAAGCTGCCGCTTGGCTACTTTGACACGCACGCCACCGGTGAGCTGCGTCGTGTTGTAGACGGATGCGCCGCCTCCACCGAGACCCTGCTCGCACACATGCTGCCCGATATCGCAGGTGCCGCCGCCATGGTCGTGGGCCTGCTCGTGCTGCTTTTCGCCCTCGATTGGCGCTTGGGCGCGGCATGCCTTATCTCGGTCGTCGTTTCGTTTGGCGCCATGGCCACCATGATGAGCGGCAAAGGCGCCGAGTTCATGAAGGCCTACATGGGAGCGCTGGTCAAGATGAACAAGACCGGCACCGAATACGTACGCGGTATTCCCGTGGTCAAGGTGTTTCAGCAGACGGTCTACTCCTTTAAGGCTTTCCACGATGCGATCGCCGAATACGCCGACATGGCACAAAACTATGCGGGCACGTTCTGCCGAGGTCCGCAGGTATTCAACCTTACCGTGCTCAATGGTCTTGTGGCATTCCTGTTGCCCGTGGCGTTGCTGTTGGCACCGGGCGAGGCGGACTTCGCGCATTTTATGGCCAACTTCACGTTTTACGCGATATTTTCGGCCGTGGTGCCGACGGCCATGACCAAGCTCATGTTTGTGGGTGAGGCCTCTCAGATGAGTGCCGATTCGCTGGCTCGCATCCGAAGCGTCATGGATTCCAAGCAGCTCTCCGTGCCCGCTCAACCCAAGCACCCTGTTGGCAGCGACGTGCGATTTGAGGACGTGAGCTTTACGTACGAGGGTGCCGAAGCACCTGCTGTCAGCCATGTGAGTTTCAGTGTTCCCGCGGGTAGCACCCTCGCCCTGGTGGGTCCCTCGGGTGGCGGTAAGTCAACCTGCGCAAGCCTGATCCCGCGTTTTTGGGATGTTTCCTCGGGTCGAGTGCTCGTAGGCGGTGTGGACGTTCGCGATATGGATCCGCACGAGCTTATGGACCAGGTCGCCTTCGTGTTCCAGACCAACCAGCTGTTCCGGCAAACACTTGCCGATAACGTGCGCGCTTCCAAGCCTACGGCCACTGACGACGAGGTGCGTGCGGCCCTCTCCGCAGCTCAGTGCGACGACATTGTGGCCAAGCTTCCACAGGGCATCAATACCATGCTCGGTGCCGGCGGAGCATATCTTTCGGGCGGCGAGGTCCAGCGCGTGGCACTCGCCCGCGCGATCCTTAAAGACGCGC
Source organism: uncultured Collinsella sp. (assembly GCA_902462065.1). Taxonomy (GTDB): domain Bacteria; phylum Actinomycetota; class Coriobacteriia; order Coriobacteriales; family Coriobacteriaceae; genus Collinsella. The sequence goes on along the minus strand of CABQAK010000007.1, from coordinate 54,493 downwards.
CTATCGTGGTGCTCGACGAGGCCACGGCGTTTGCCGATCCCGAGAACGAGGCGCTCATCCAGCGCGCCTTTAGCAAGCTGGCGGCGGGTCGCACGGTCATTATGATTGCGCACCGACTCTCGACTGTAGTTGGCGCAGACCAAATCGTGGTGCTCAACCAGGGCAGCGTGCAGGAGTCGGGTACCCATGCCGAGTTGCTGTCCCAAGAGGGTCTGTATGCCAAGATGTGGGCCGAATACGAACGGGCCGCGAGCTGGAAAATCACTGCAGCGACCACAGATATCGCCGTCACGAAGGGAGGCGAGGCCTAAATGTTCGCCTCATTCCAAAAGAAGTATTTCCTATCCGATAAAGGCGTCGCCGGCGTAAAACGCGGCATTTTCTGGACCACGCTCACCAATCTCATTACCATGGCCGGCATGGGCTTTTTATTCCTGGTCATGGCCGGCTTTGTCGAGCATCTCGCCAGCGGGGCTGACCTGCCGGATGCCCTGCCGATCGTGGGCGGCCTCCTGGTCTTTTTCGTGTTGCTCTTTGCCTCTAACTGGCAGCAGTATTACTACACCTACTGCATCTTTTACGAGGAGTGCGGCAAGCAGCGTATGGAGATCGCCGAGCGCTTGCGCAAACTGCCGCTGTCGTTTTTTGGTCGTCGTGATCTGGCCGATTTAACCGAGACCATCATGGGTGACGTCCAGGCCATGGAGCACGCCTACAGCCACGTGCTGGGAGAGCTTTGGGGTGCCATCATCGCAAGCGCCATTGTATTTGTGGCGTCGCTGTTCTTTTGCTGGCAGCTGGCGATCGCGGCGTTTTGGAGCGTTCCCGTGGCCTTTGCCGTGCTGTATCTAACACGCGGCCCCATGACTCCGGTGTTCGATCGCGTACGCGCTGAGAAGGTCAAGGTTACCGAGGCGATTCAAGAGACGCTCGACTGCGTTCGCGAGATCCGCGCCACCAACCAGGAGGCCCATTATCTTGAGGGGCTCAACGTTGTGATCGATGTCGAGGAGCGCGAGACCACCAAGGGCGAGCTCGCTAACGGGCTTTTGGTCAACTCCGCCTTTGCCATTCTGCGTCTGGGCATTGCCACCACGCTGGTCACGGGTGCCGCGATGGTCGCCTCCGGGCAGGTCGACTTTTTGGTGATGTTTGCCTTCCTGCTCATGGTGAGCCGTATCTATGCACCTTTTGACCAGGCGTTAATGTTAGTGTCCGAGCTGTTTGCCGCCGAGTCCTCTGCCAAGCGCATGCGTTCCATCATGGAAGAGCCTGTGGCGCGGGGCAGCGAGAAATTTGAGCCCGTGGGCCACGATGTGGTGTTCGATCACGTGGCATTTGGCTATGGTGCGGGCGAGGACGGTCGCGCCGGCGAGAAAGTTCTTACCGATGTGAGCTTTACCGCCAAGGAAGGCGAGGTCACGGCGCTGGTCGGTCCTTCGGGTTCCGGTAAGTCTACGGTGAGCCGCCTGGCCGCGCGCTTTTGGGATGCCACCGATGGCACGGTCACCGTGGGTGGCGTGGATGTTGCGAGCGTTGATCCCGAGGTGCTGCTGCGCGACTACGCCATTGTGTTCCAAGACGTGCTGCTCTTTGACGACACGGTGATGAGAAACATCCGCCTCGGGCGTCGTGATGCCACCGATGAGGAAGTGCTTGCGGCCGCGCGTGCCGCCAACTGCGACGAGTTCGTGAACCGCATGCCGCAGGGCTACGACACCATGATCGGCGAGAACGGCTCCAAACTCTCCGGTGGCGAGCGCCAGCGCATCTCCATCGCCCGCGCGCTGCTCAAAGACGCGCCCATCGTGCTGTTGGACGAGGCGACGGCAAGCTTGGATGTGGAGAATGAGACCGTGGTACAGCAGGCACTCTCCCGTCTGCTTGCAGGTAAGACGGTTATCGTTATTGCCCACCGTATGCGTACGGTGGAAAATGCCGACAAAATCGTTGTGCTCAAGGATGGTGTGGTTGCCGAGCAGGGTGCTTCGGCTCAGCTCAAGGCGGCAGGTGGAGAATTTGCCCGTATGGTCGCACTGCAAAAGGAAGCGGCTGCCTGGCAGCTGTAGGAAAGGGGACCAAGATTTCCAAAGGTTAACTTTGGTTGACCATAATAGTTCGACTAAACTAGTCTCAAAAGCGTGCTCGAGCAAACTAATGAACTCGGGTGCTAAGGCACCATGCCGCGCTTGTGCGGCAAAAGGGAGAAGCAACATGAAGAAGTCGACTTTTAACACCCTGCTTGTCGGTGGCGGTTTTCTGCTTGGCACGGCCGGCATCAAGCTGCTTACCAGCGCTCCGGTAAAGAATGCCTGCGTGCAGGGTATCGCGTGCGGCATGCGCATCAAGAACGGCTACCAGGACATGGTCGAGCAGGCCAAGGCTAATGTCGACGACATGGTTGCCGAGGCTGCCTACATCACCCAGAGCGAGGCCGCTGCTGACGAGGCAGCCGAGTAACGCTCCTAGGCACAAACTATGAGATTCTCGATTATTAGCGAGATCCCCGGCAGGACCCGTCTTCAATTGGCGGGTCCTGTGCCAGAGAGCGATCTCGATGCACTTCTTAAGCTCAGCGGCGATATCGACGGCGTGCACAAGGTGCGCGTTTATGGCCGCATTGGCCAGATGGCGCTGGAGTACGACGAGCCGCGCCGCGATGCCGTGCTGGCCGCCGTCGGTGCGCTCGATGCCCAGGCCATTGCCGACGCAAAGACGGGCTACGTGATGCAACTCGAGCCGCGCAAGCACAAACTCGTTATGGACCTGGCGACACTCGTCGGCGCCCATTACGCACGTCGCTGGTTCTTGCCGACGCCTCTGCGTGCGGTGTTTGTCGTGGCCGGTTACATGGCATTTTTGCGCGCTGCCCTTCATGAGCTGGCACAGCCGCGCCTGACCGTTCCTGTGCTCGACGCTTCGGCCATCGGCATTTCGTTCGTCAAGCGTGATGTCGACACCGCGGGCCAGACGATGTTCCTGCTCAACGTGGGCGAGCTGCTCGAGGACTACACCCGCGCCATGAGCGAAAACGAGCTCATCAACTCGCTGCTCGACGTGCCCGACAAGGCGCAAAAAGTCGTCGGCGACACCGAGGTAAGCGTTGCCGCGACCGAGCTCGAGCCCGGCGACTTGGTAGCCGTGCGCACCGGCATGTCCATCTGCATCGATGGCGTGGTCGAGCAGGGGAGCGCCATGGTCAACCAGGCGACCCTGACCGGCGAGCCGCTGGCCGTCGAGCGCAGCGTGGGCGACGACGTGTTCGCCGGCACCGTCGTGGAAGACGGCAGCATCTTGGTGCGCGTGCGCGCCAACACGGCGCAGACCAAGCTGCGCTCGATCGTCTCGCTCGTGCAGACGGCCGACTCGCTCAAGTCCGAGGGCCAGTCGCATATGGAGGACCTCGCCAACAAGATCGTCCCGTGGAACTTCCTGCTCGCGGGCCTGGTTGCACTTACCACGCGTAGCCTTATCAAGACCTCAGCGGCGCTGATGGTCGACTACTCGTGCGCACTCAAGCTCACGGGTTCCGTCGCCGTCATGACCGCCATGAGCGATGCCGCCAAGATGGGCGTCATGGTCAAGGGCGCCAAGTACTTTGAGTCGTTTGCCAAGGCCGATACCATTGTCTTTGACAAGACCGGCACGCTTACCGAGGCGCAGCCGCGTCTTGCCTGCGTACTCACCACCGATGGCTGGAGCGAGGACGAGGTCCTGCGCCTTTCCGCTTGCTTGGAGGAGCATTTCCCGCATCCGGTGGCGCGTGCCGTGGTCAACGCTGCTCACGAGCGCGGGCTCGAGCACCGCGAGCGTCACGCTGCGGTCGAGTACATCGTGGCGCACGGCATCGCTTCGTCCATCGAAGGACGTCGCGCCATCATCGGTTCCGCGCACTTTATATTTGAGGATGAGGGCGCGCAGCTCGATTCCGACATTAAGGAGCGCATTGAGTCCCAGATGCAGGGCCTGTCGCCGCTGTATCTGGCGGTCGATGGCACGGTCGTGGGCGTGCTCGGTATCGAGGATCCGCTCAAACCTGGTGTGCGTGAGGCCATCGCCGACCTGCACGCGCTGGGCGTTAAGCACGTGGTCATGCTTACGGGCGACTCCGAGCGCACGGCCGAGCGCATTGCGCGAGAGGCGGGCGTCGACGAGTTTAAGGCCGAGCTGCTGCCCGAGGACAAGTACGCGTATGTGGAGCGCATAAAGAGTGAGGGGCGCCACGTTGCCATGGTTGGTGACGGCGTCAACGACTCACCGGCACTGGGCCTGGCCGACGTGGGCCTGGCAATGGGCGGCGGCAGCGACATTGCCAAGGAGGTCGCCGACATCATCCTGACCGATACGGATCTCGCCGCGATCGTGCGCCTGCGCCGCATGAGTCAGGGGCTTATCGACCGTCTGACGAGTTCGTATTCCAAGGTGATGCTCACCAACTCGGCGCTGTTGGCATTGGGTATTACCGGCATGATCACTCCGCAGACGTCGTCACTTCTGCACAACGGCTCAACGATCGCCTACAGCCTGGGCAACGCAAAGGCATATCTGCGCTAGCGCTTTTACTTAAGTTTTTGGCCTGCATTTGGGCGGTGTTGCAGCCGCCAGAATGCAGGCCTTTTGCGTTTGACCATGTGCTAGCAGAAATATATAGTTGTGCTAGCTTAGATAGCAAAAGTCGAAGGTGAGGTTGAGATGGGTGCTGTTAGCGGCATGGCGCAGGTGAACGTTCGCGTGGATCGCCAGGTCAAGAACCGTGCCGAGGAGGCGCTGCGGCTTTCGGGCGGGTCGCTGCCCGAGCTCATCAAAAAGGTGGTGGCCAAGGTCGCGCAGGGTGGCGGGCAGTGCGAGGAAGTGCTTGCGGCCGTCGACGACCGGCAGCAGGCCGTCGCGCCCGATACTCCGTTCGCCGCGTCGTGGGCAGCGGCAGACCGGCTTTATGCAGATATGGGCATCGCTGCGTCGCCTGTATCCGACGATCGCGATTGGGACACAATCTATTCCGAAGCCATGGACGAGCGCTATCGCCAAAAGGGGATGATCCTGTGAGCGGGGCTCCCCTTAAAATAATGGTGGATGCCAACGTATGGGTCGATTCGTTTTGCGTCAACCATGCCGAGTCGCTTGCCGCGCGTGCGTTTATTGGGCAGGCGACGGAGACGGGGGCGTTGCTGTTCTTTCCGGTGCATATCGCTAAGGACGTGCTGTACGTTGTCCAACACGAGCTGAAGCGTAGCGTTCTTGCCAGCGGGGGAGCGCTCGACGAGGCATCTGCCCGTGCAATTGGCGATGCGGCGCTGGCGTTTGTTCGGAACATGACCGAAAACGCCACGGCCGTGGGTGCTGATGCATCCGATCTGTGGCTAGCCGACAAATACTTAGCGCTCCATCGCGATTACGAGGACAACTTGGTGCTCGCCGCGTGTAAGCGCGCACAGGCCGATTACTTGGTGACCAACGATCGCAAGCTGCTTGAACATGCCGATCTTGCAGCAAAGACACCTCGTCAAATGATGCCGATTCTGGCCTTGGCCGAACGCGGCGGCGCGGCTATCGGTTGACGCGAACTGTTTGCGGGCCTCTTGGACGACGATGCGCCAAGGGGCCCGCGTTTGCTATTTACAAAAGCTCGGCCTTAATGGCGGGACTTTCGGCGAGCTGCTCGGCTGCCTTTTCGTCGGAGCTGTCGAGTGCTGCCAGACTGCGGTAGACCCACTCGTTGACTTGGGTGTTCTTGACGCCTGCGGTCTGCATAAGGGCGCCTACCTCGCGGATTGCTGCGAGCAGATCGGCTTTGGGACCCGCGAGCTCGACCTCGACGCCGTGGTAGGCGGTCACGCCGCGGTTTTCGCTCACGTGGTCGATAAAGCCCTCGACGGTCTCAAGCTGCTGGGCGAGAGCTGCATCATCGTCAGCGTCCAGCGCGACGAGTGCGTTCGATACCGTGAGGGCGGGATGTCCGCAGGGGACAAAGCCTTCGATGACATCCATAGCTTCGGTAATGGTTGAGCCCAGGCCTGCGAGGGCATTGACAAGTTGCTGCTTGGTATCCATAACGGTCCTTTCGACGGGTCAATTTTGCTTGGCGAAAATATACGTGACGCGATCGGTAGCAAAAGTGCGAAGTGCGGCGCACATTGGGGTCTTCACAGCTCGTGCATAGAACAGCTGTCCGCTTTCAGAACGTGGTAAGATAACACTCCACAAGCGGGGCTCGCCCTGCATGTTCCTTGAAAAGTCGACGGGTGTTGGGCGCTCGTGCCCAATGCCATCCAGACTTTCCCGGCATTCGGGGGCGACTGGTTTCGACACGATAGCTCTGAGAGAGGAAGCAAGCCGAGGTCTCCTCGCCTCGTTAAACAGGGGTACCGTCAAATTGAATTGACAACAACTCTTCTTTTGAGCCTATGGCTCTCGCTGCTTAGTTTATAGCGGCGCGTCAACCCGGTGATTTCCCCGACACCGGCGCGACGTCATGTTAGGGGAATGCTCCTGCGCACGTAATCGGTATGGCGCGGGCTAAGACCGAACCGGTTAGGACGCCGCGAGCGTGTCGCTGCGCGCAAAGCGTCCGAGACTAAACCAGCGACTGAGCTTGGAGATGCCAATCAGGGGGCTTTCGTGGACCGGAGTTCGATTCTCCGCGCCTCCACCATAAGTAACAGGCAGGTAGATATTCGTATCTACCTGCCTTTTTATTTCTGGTCCGCACCGCGGAGAATCGAACTCTATGCAGGGCGCGAGCGTTAAGCAAACGCGGAGCGTTTTTAGCCCGCGGGCGAGGACGCCGGCAGGCGGCCGAAGCCGGTGCGTGTTCGCGAAGCGAACACGCGGATTCTCCGCGCAAAGCCCCAACCCAAAACGGATGCGATGTTATCGAATCTCAGCCGGCCATGCGCCGCATCAACGGATCCCCCGTACCGCGGAGAATCGAACTCTGCTCCAAAACCCATGCGCTCGCCATCCCAAAACTGGGTAGAAGAAAGCCAAAACGCAATCGCAGGAGGTCAATATGACTGCAGAAGATAAGGCAAAGAACGCCGGCAAGGTCGCGCTCGTTTTGGAGGGCGGCAGCTTCCGCGGGCAGTTTACCGCGGGCGTGCTCGACGTTCTCATGGAGGCCGGTGTCGAGATTCCGGCTGTCTACGGTGTATCGGCCGGCGCTCTCAACGGCGTGAACTACAAGTCGCACCAGATCGGCCGTGCCAACCGCATCAACCTGGCTTTCTGCAACGATAGCCGCTTCATGGGCGCCGCATCGTTTGCGTCCACGGGCTCCATTGTGGGTTACGACTTTATCTTCAACGATGTCCAGGACCGCCTGGATCCCTTTGACAGCGAGACGTTCGACGCGAGCCCCATCGAGATGTACGCCGTCGCGACGGACATGCTCTTTGGAACCGCCACGTACCTCCCGGTCAAAAGCGCCGTGCTTGATCTCGATGCCGTGCGCGCATCGACCTCGTTGCCGCTGGTGACGCCGCCGGTCGAGATTGATGGGCACAAATACGTCGACGGCGGCGTAGCCGATTCGGTCCCCATCGAGCACGTGCTGGAGGAGGCGGGCTTCGATCGCGCGGTTGTCATTGTCACGCAGGACCGCTCGTACGAGAAAAAGCCCTACGAGTTTATGCCTGCCGCGCGCGCCCGCTATGCCGACTACCCCTATCTGCTCGAGGCTATCGAGACGCGCCACGACCGTTACAACATCCAGCGCATGCACCTGTGGAAGTATGAGCGCGAGGGCCGCGCGTTGGTCGTCGCTCCGCAAAAGCCGGTCGAGGTCGGCCATGTCGAGCACGATTCGGCAAAGCTTTTGGACCTGTATATCCAGGGCCGTCAGGAGGCAAAGCGCCTGCTCGCGGAAATCCAAGAGTTCGTTGAGCGCTAACGACGGCGAACCCTCAAAAGATGACAACAGCTAAAGAGTTTGAAAAATCACGGCTCGTGGATGACATGTGCAGAAACTCTGGTCGGAGCCAAAATACCTGTTGACTCGTACGGCGAGCGGGGTAATATGGACGGGTTACTTGCAGAGCCCCGTGAATCTCTGTAACAACACGTACTGTACATGGAGGAGTCTAAGTGATTTCGAAATCGACTCACTACGCCAAGCAGGGCGAGGTCCAGCGCAACTGGGTTCTCGTCGACGCCGATGGTGCTGTCCTGGGCCGTCTTGCCACCCAGATCGCAATGATCCTGCGCGGTAAGAACAAGCCCCAGTTCACGCCCAACAGCGACTGCGGCGACTTCGTTGTCGTCATCAACGCCGATAAGGTCCAGCTTACCGGTAACAAGGCCGACACGAAGACCTATTATCGCCACAGCGGCTACAACGGCGGCCTCAAGGCTGAGAGCTTCCGCCAGGCTATGGAGAAGCACCCGGAGAAGGTCATCGAGCGCGCCGTTCGCGGTATGCTGCCCAAGACCACCCTCGGTCGTGCCCAGATGACCAAGCTTAAGGTCTACGCTGGCACCGAGCATCCGCATGCTGCCCAGAACCCCACGAAGATTGAGCTGGAGGCTTAAAGATGGCTGAGAACACCGTTGTCTACCAGGGTACCGGCCGTCGTAAGAACGCCGTCGCCCGCGTCCGTCTCGTCCCCGGCACCGGCAAGGTGACCATCAACAAGCGTGACGCCGAGCAGTATTTCGGCCGTCATCAGCTCGTTGAGAACGCCCTTGCTCCCTTCAAGGTGACCGACACCGCCGGTCAGTTCGACGTTATCGCTCTGTGCGATGGCGGCGGCATCTCCGGTCAGTCCGGCGCTCTGCGCCTGGGCATCGCTCGCGCTCTTCTGAACGCTGGCGACTACCGTGCTGACCTCAAGAAGGCCGGTTTCCTTACGCGCGATGCTCGCGTGGTCGAGCGCAAGAAGTACGGCCTCAAGAAGGCCCGCCGCGCTCCCCAGTTCTCCAAGCGCTAAGGTTTTATCTCCTTTCGAGATACAATGTACAAGCGGGGCCTGCCGATTCCTCGGCGGGTCCCGCTTTTCTTTTTCGACTAGGGTGGGCGGTTGCATATCGCCTGCTAGGGAAGGAGCGATCCTATGCCCCAGAACATCTTCGGTACCGACGGCGTCCGTGGCGTCGCCAATGCCGACCTCTCGTGCGACCTCGCGTTTCGCCTGGGCCGCGCGGCGACCAAGTTCCTTGGTCCGGACATCTGCATCGGCCGCGATACGCGTCTTTCGGGCACCATGCTCGAGAGTGCTCTGACCGCCGGCATTATGGCCGAGGGCGGCCGCCCGCACTGCTGCGGCGTTATCCCTACGCCGGCCGTGGCGTTGCTCACCGTTCAAAACGAGCTTGACGGCGGTATCGTCATCTCCGCTTCGCACAATCCGCCGGAGTTCAACGGCATCAAGTTCTTTAGCCGCAAGGGCATGAAGCTTCCCGATGCTGTCGAGGAAGAGATCAGCGCCTGGGTCATGTCCGAGGAGGCCATGGCTGCCGACACGCTGCCGACCGGCGCCGGTGTGGGTCACATCATCAAGATGAAGGACGCCCGCAAGGCCTATGTCGATCATGCCATCAGCACGCTCGACGGCCTTAAGCTCGACGGACTGGTTGTTGCCGTCGACTGTGGCCACGGCGCTTCCTGCCAGACTACGCCCGCCGCGCTGCAGCGCCTGGGTGCCACGGTCCATGCCATCAACACCGATTATTGCGGCACCGACATCAATGTCGAGTGCGGCTCCACTCACCTTGAGCCCCTGCGCGAGCTCGTGCTGCGTACCCACGCCGATATCGGTCTGGCCCACGACGGCGACGCCGACCGCGTGCTGTTCGTGGACAGCGAGGGCAACGAGATCGACGGTGACTACATCTTGGCTATCTGCGGTTCTGACCTTGCCGCTCGTGGCAAGCTCGCCAACTCCGAGATCGTCTCGACCGTCATGTGCAACCTGGGCTTCTCCATTGCTATGAAGGAGCAGGGCTTCGAGATGGTTCAGACCGCCGTGGGCGACCGCTACGTTCTGGAGCGCATGCTCGCGGACGGTGCCGTCATCGGCGGCGAACAGTCCGGCCACATCATCTTCCTGGAGCACAACACCACCGGCGACGGCTTGGTGACGGCCCTGCAGCTTCTGGCCGTGCTCAAGCGCACCGGCCGCACCCTCACCGATCTTGCCGGCATCATGAAGAAGTACCCGCAGGTACTCGTCAACGTGCATTCCGACAACAAGGCTGGTCTGGACGATTGCCAGCCCATCTGGGATGCCGTTGCTGCTGCCGAGAAGGAGCTTGACGGCCGCGGCCGCATTCTGGTGCGTCCGAGCGGTACCGAGCCGCTGGTCCGCGTGATGGCCGAGGCCGAGACGCACGAGCTAACCCAGCGCGTTGTCGACGACATCGTCGAGGTTGTCAAGCGCGAACTTCCCTAATGGTCAAAAACCGTTGCCAAGTGGTAAACTGTTAAGGTTATTTTGATTGATTGGTATGTCCGAGGGGGAGCATGTTCACTAAAGTCCTAAGGTCTTTTGGTATGCGTGGTCGAGTCCTTACGCTGGATGCTCCCATCTCGGGCGACGTTATTCCGCTTTCCGAGGTAAATGACCAGACGTTTGCCACCGGCCTTTTGGGCCAGGGCGTGGCGATTCAGCCCACCGGGACGCGTGTGATTGCACCGGCTGATGCCAAGGTCGAGGCCATTTTTCCCACGGGACACGCCGTAGCGCTTAACACGGTCGATGGCTTGGACGTGCTCATCCACGTTGGTTTGGACACTGTTCAGCTCGAGGCCAAACACTTTACCGTACATGCGCAAGTGGGTGACATCGTCCATAAGGGCGATGTGCTCATTGAGTTCGATCGCGAGGCAATTGCCGCCGAGGGTTACGATGTGACGGTTCCCATCTTGGTGTGCAACTCCGTTGAGTTCTCGAGTATCAAGGGCTCCGTTGGCGTGCATGTCGAAGAGATGGACCAGCTCATCGTTGCTCGCGAGCGCTAGCAAGTGCACGTGGCCATTAGCCTACAATTCAAACACGTTTACGGAGGGCGCCCTTGAAAGAGGACGCCCTCCGTGGCAAGATGGGATTTGTCCGAAGCTAAACAGCTTTGGGTCACCGTGGACGGGCAGGGGCCTCGACGCGGCTAGACACGAGACACATACATTACGCGACCTCGCCCTGGTGGCCGCACACGTTGGTTGCGGCCGACGCGGGCCGCGGGCAAGTGCTTGTAAGGGAGCCTTGCCTCTCTTGTACGAGAAAGGACGCGTAATGAAGATCATTAAAGCTAAAGACTACGAGGATATGAGCCGCAAGGCCGCCAATATTATCTCGGCGCAGGTTATCCTCAAGCCCGACTGTGTGCTGGGCCTTGCCACCGGCTCCACCCCGATCGGTGCCTACAAGCAGCTCGCTGCTTGGTACAAGAAGGGCGACGTCGACTTTGCCGAGGTCAGCACCTACAACCTGGACGAGTATCGCGGCCTTTCGCACGACGATCCCCAGAGCTATCACTACTTCATGCGTGAGAACTTCTTCGATCACATCAACATCGACCTGAACAACACGCATGTGCCCGACGGTTCCAACCCAGACGCCGCCGCTGCCTGCTCTGAGTACGACAAGATCGTCGCCGCCGCCGGTTACCCGGATCTGCAGCTGCTCGGCATTGGCAACAACGGCCATATCGGCTTCAACGAGCCCGATGACCACTTCTCCAAGGGCACGCACTGCGTCGACCTCACCGAGAGCACCATTCAGGCCAACAGCCGCCTGTTCGACAGCATCGACGATGTTCCCCGTCAGGCCTACACCATGGGTACCCAGACCATCATGTATGCCCGCATGATCCTGGTCGTCGCCAACGGCGAGGCCAAGGCTCAGGCCGTGCATGACATGTGCTATGGCCCGGTTACGCCCGAGTGCCCGGCTTCGATCCTGCAGCTGCACACCAACTGCGTTGTCGTTGCCGACGAGGCCGCCCTTTCGCTCTGCGAGTAGCGCGAATCTTGCACCTCGACATAGCCTTGCCTAAGGCCTCCGCTTTGCGGGGGCCTTTTTGCTATCCCTTTCCGCCCGCTTGACCAAAATCTTGCCGCAAGCTTGACGAATGCCGGATGCCCAACAGTTTGATTCATTCTATATCAGATTCTATGCAAAAATGCCACTAAAAGGTCGTAGACGGTAGCGGGTGCTAGGCGAGTTGAATGACATAGCTGAACATTGTTCATTTGCGTTACACTGCCGCTTAGATGGGACAAGCTGACAAGCTCATTTACCTGCTTAAAGACCGATTAGTCGGGGGATTAATAACAATCGGCCCTCGCTGTACAAAAACTTGCCGCTTGCGTACCAAAAGACAACCTAAAACACAAGGTCGCTCTATTCATAGCGCGGCTTGTATGGTCTTGCGGCTACAGTGTCCATACGGTCGAGTTGAGGAGCGGGCATGGTAAACGATTTGAGCGGTATAGACGACCTCGAGCTGATGCCGTTAGGCGGAGGCTATATGGTGCGACGCGAACGCTTGATGAATGAGCTTATCGCCAAGGGCCGAAAGGCCGGCATCGTGGTGCTTTATGCACCCGACGGGTTTGGGAAGACCTCGGTGCTGCTGCAGTACACCCATGAGGTTAAATGCGACCCGACGCGAGGCCCCGTGCGGATTATCGAGGCCGATCGCGCCACTGGGCGCGAGGTGTTTATGCAGCTTGAGGTGGTTGCCGAAGAACTCAAAGACAAACCGCACTCCCTTATCGCGATTGATAATGTGCCAAACCTCGATCAGCACGATACCGAAGACCTCATCGACAGGATTCGCGGCCTGCGCGCTATGGGGGTAGGGGTCTTTATCTCCTGCCGTCCTTCAAATCGTCAGCTGATTCATGGGCTGGGCGATTCGGTTAAGATCAATGCGCAGATGCTCAAGGTGCATGCCTATGAGTATTCGGCGTGGGCATCGGCGTTTTCGATCAGCACATCGCTCGACTTTTATCAGCTCACGCAGGGTGTGCCCGAACTCGTTTCGGCATTGCAGACGGGTCTGTATGGCCAAGGCGACGTAGCCGGTCTGCTCGAAAACGAGATTGTCAACGTATATGGCGCGGCACTTGTCGATCTGGCTTCGCTCGACAATAATGCGCTGTTTTGCGTGGCATGTCTCATGGTTTTGATGGGCGAGGGCAATATTGCAGAACTCGAGGCTTGCGGGGTGAGGCTGTCGATGGTCGACCAGTCCTACTTTGTACGCGACTACCCGATCTTTGGCTTGGATCCCGCCGAGCGGAGTTTTACGTGTCTGGGCACAGAGGATAACGGACGCTTGCGTTTGCGTAAGTTGGTGGCCGAGGTTCGCCCCGAACTTGTTCCGAGGGCGGCCCGGATTTTGCTTAAGGCGGGCCGATGCGATGCGGCGATGGGCCTGGCGGACGCCTTTTTGGACCGTGAAGCGGTCCTTGAACTTGCTGGGCAGTATGGGGTCGATCTTGCTCTGACGGGGCACGGGGCCGATATCTGCCGAGCAGCGCTGGGCACGATCGATGCCGACGATCCGGCTCCAGAGCCAACGCCTGCCGAGGCGCTCGGCGTATATCTGGCAGCGGTCAGCGTGTCCAATACAAAGCTCGCCCGCTATATGGCATCGGTCATCGAGCGCGGGGGCGAACGGGCGGCCTGCGAAATAGACCCTGTTTCATGGAGGGTGGCCCAGACACTGACGGCTGTTTGCTATGGGGACAACGGGCTTGGGCTTCCTACGAACCTGGCCGTGCCAGAAATCGAGACATCCCATACCGCACTCGATATGTTGTCTGTGCATATCGAGGTCAAGCGCTGCCTGGCCGAGCAGGGAGATGACGGCGGCGTTCTACAGCAGCTCAAAACGAGCAAGGCCTACGACTGCGAGCTTGACATCGCGGGGATTGTTATACGGGCCGATAGCATGCTGGTGGAGCTCTTTGATGGGTCGTTTGCGGGAACCGACGAGCGCGACGACGAGATGACGGTGGTGCGGGAGGCGCTCGACGTACGCGGGCTTAAGGCGATGGCTATCTGGGTGCGCATGGTGTTGGCGGCACGGCGGCTCCTTTCCGGCTTGCCGGTAACCGACGACGCGGCGTTCAACGAGCTCGATCGTTTTGCTGTGCGCATGCGCGACAACCAGATTCAGCTGTTTGGCCTGTTGCTAGAAGGCTGGCAGTCGCTGGCAGAGGGACGGCCGGTTAATGCAAAGTTCCGTGCGGTCCAAGTGCTCAAACTTGCCGAGGAGTCGATTGGGTACATGCGCGATAACGCATTGCTGCTGGAGCGCGCGGCATATCTGCGTAACACCTCGATGGTTTCGGTACGCGAGGAAGCGGAGCTGCTCGATATAAGCCAGACGCAGGTTGGTGGCGCAGAAGCCTGGATGGTGGCGCTGCATTTGGCCTGTGCGGGCCGAGACAGCGATCTTGCGGCCTGGATGTCCATGAATCGTGCGGGGATTCTAGAGCCATCGTATCGGCTCTTTGCGCGCCTTGCCATGCATTGTCTGGGCGAGCCGGCGGCCAGGATACGCAAGAAGCTTCCCGTGCGCGAGCTGTCGCGGTACTCGCTGCGCGACGATTTGGAAGGGGAGGGCGAGCGCCTATTCCAGGCCGGCGAGGTTGAAGCCGTTGATACCATCGACCATATCGAGATTCGCATGTTTGGTGCGTTTCGCGCCGAGCGCGACGGGTTTCCCATCACGGACAAAATGTGGCGCCGCAAGAAGGCGGCGACGCTTGCCGAGCGGCTTGCGCTGGGCATGGATGCGCTCGTCGATCGTGAGACGCTGGCCATGGAGCTGTGGCCCCATGCCGAGTTCAATAGCGCCCGCAACAACCTGTACTCGACGATATCGCGCTTGCGGTCGGCTTTGGGGCCGACGCCGGATGGCAAGTCATGCGTGCTCATCCAAAATGAATGCATTGGGCTCAACGGCGACTACGTCAAGACCGATGTACGGCTGTTTGACCAGATAAGCCGCGAGGTTTTGGGAAATCGCACGGGTGCGCGCGGGCCCCATCTGGTCGAGTTGTGCCTTAAGATTGAGCAGCTTTATGCCGGACCGTTGTATGTTCCCAATGGCTGTAATCCCACCTACTTTTTGCGCATGCGGCGCATTATGCAGTCAAAGTACATCGATTGCATGATTAAGGGAGCAAATGCCGCTCTAGAAGAAAACGATCTGCAGTCGGCGATTTGGCTGGCGGAGTCGGGGCTTCGGCAGGAAACGGCGCGTGAGGATATGGTGCGCTGCGCCATGCGCGTCTACAGTGCGGCGGGGCGACGGCGCGATATCGTCGAGCTGTACAGCGGGCATATGCACCATCTGAGGGAGCAGGTCAATGGCGTGCCCGAGCCCGAGACGCGGCGTCTATACGAGCGCTTGGTGGAGGGGCGGCTCAATCGCGTGCTGGTCGAGCGATAAAAAACGGGCGCCCGAAGTACTTGGGCACCCGTAAGCTTGCTATGTGTTGGATCGCCGGATCATTGGCTCTTAGACGAGCTTGATCTTCTCGATGTCCTTGCGCGAGGACTCGCGATACAGTGAGAACTTGCGGCCGATGACCTGGACGACCTCGGCGTGGCAACGCTCGGCGAGCTCCTCGGCGGCCTCGCGGGCGGAAAGGCTGGAGCCATCGAGCACGGAGCACTTAACGAGCTCGTGCTTCTCCAGGTAGGCGACCGTCTGCTCGACGGTGCCCTCGTTGACATCGGACTTACCGATGATGATGGCGGGGTTGAGGTGATGGGCCATGCTGCGAAGCTGCTTGACCTGTGCTCCTGTCAGTGCCATGGGTTCTCGCTTTCTATGTATGGGGCGCCCCGCGACGGGGCCTTAATTTACGTGAGCTGTCCCACGATAGCGCAGGAACGGTGCGGTGTGGAGCGCGTTTGCCCAGTTCAAAAAGAATGCGGATGCCGAGTGAGTGGGCAGTGCGGGCTGCGAACAGGCTACGAGCTGGGCGCAGAGACCGGCTCCCATGCAATAAACGCCCAACGGACCTTGCGGACGTGGTCGAGCATGTAGCGTCCCTGCGGCACGCCCTTGGAGCCCGGCTCGCCGGCACGGGGATTCTCAATCATGTGTTGAGCGATGTAGTCGCGCAGGCGGTCGATCTTATCCTCGTTGCCATGCTCGAGCATACGGGAAAAATCTGCTACGCCCGCCTCAAGGCTATCGAAGGTGTCGCGACGGGGCGATTCAAAGTACGTAACCTGCGGCAGGGCACCCATCTGAATGAGGATATTAAAAGCATACACAAAGCCATTACTGCAGGTAACCGAGGCGCCGATGGCGTTCATCAGGTGCAGGTCATAGCGCGGGCTGGAGTTGGCGACCATCGTGACAGCGCAACGCCGACGAGCCGTACGATCAAGCTTGGCAAGCGCGCCTTTTAGGTTGGTCGTGGTGACAGAGCGACTGGCAAAGGCAACATCCACCGCTTTCGCGACCGGTCCAACCAAATCCCAATCATCATCCCAAGCAAGCTCAAGCGGCGTAATAAGATCTTCGAGCCCGTAATACTCAATGCCGGCATCAAGCGTGCCCAACATGGCAGGAGAGAAGTCGGCAGCAATCACGGAATGCCCAGCCTGAGCAAGCGGAATAGCAATCGACCCAGCCCCACACCCCATATCCAGCACGGACTCGCCGGGCTCAAGCGCCAACAACTTTATAAAATCACGGGCATAAGGAGCAGTCTCAAGCGGCCGAAAATGCCGAGCCCGCTTATCCCACTCAAAAGAATCATCAGCCCGATGCCGACCAGCTTGCAGGCGCATCCATTCGCCATTCCAATCCGCAGAAAGAAGCTCAGAGCGAGCATCCCCATCAACCACGGGCTAACCTCCTAGCAACAAAAAAGCGACTCCTCCCAAAAGAAGAGCCGCAACCAGCATATATCAGAAAAAGAACCGTTCCAACGCCAAACCGCCCTCACAACCAAGGCGGGCAGGAGCGAAGCGACTGCCATACGGGATAGAACCCAACTGAGGTCCCGTTGTGCGGGAGCCCCGGGGGAGGGCAAATATATAAGGTCGATCGCGAGTTCCGCACGAGCCGGAGAGCACTTAATGTGCTCTCCGTGCGAGTCAGGACTGTCCGAGCAGGCGACCTTATATATTTGCCCTCCCCCGGGGCTCCTCGCCAGTCCCCTCAGCTAGTTCTTCAGCGAGTTCAGCGGCGCCGGGAAGCGTCCACCGCGGTGGGCAAGCACGGTGCCGGCGTTGGGGTTCACCGGCATGATGGGCGCACGGCCGAACAGGCCACCGTACTCGACGCAGTCGCCCACGCCCTTGCCGATGGCGGGGATCACGCGGACGGCCGTGGTCTTGTTGTTGATGACGCCGATGGCCATCTCGTCGGCGATGATGCCGGCGATGGTCTCGACCGGGGTGTCGCCAGGGATGGCGATCATGTCCAGGCCAACGGAGCACACGCAGGTCATGGCCTCGAGCTTCTCGAGCGAAAGCGCACCGGCCTCGACGGCGGCGATCATGCCGGCATCCTCGGACACGGGGATAAAGGCGCCAGAGAGACCGCCCACGCTGGAACTGGCCATGACGCCGCCCTTCTTGACGGCATCGTTGAGCATGGCGAGCGCACAGGTCGTGCCCGGGCCACCGCAGGTGCCCACGCCGATAATCTCGAGGATGCGCGCGACGGAGTCGCCGATGGCAGGCGTGGGAGCCAGTGACAGGTCGACAATGCCTTTCTCGACACCCAGACGGCGGGCTGCCTCACGGCTCATGAGCTCGCCGGCGCGGGTGATCTTAAAGGCGGTCTGCTTGATTTTCTCGGCAACCTCCATCATCGAGGCGGAGTCGGGGAGCGTCTCCAAGGCAGCAGCCATAACGCCGGGGCCCGAGACGCCAACGTTGATGACGGCGTCGGCCTCGCCACCGCCGTGGACGGCGCCCGCCATAAACGGGGAGTCCTCGACCATGTTGGCAAAGCAGACAAACTTGGAGGCGCCAACGGAATCCTGGTCGGCCGTGAGCTTGGCGGCATCGATGATGGTCTGGGCGGCCATGAGCACGGCATCCATGTTGATACCGGCGCGCAGGCTGGCGACGTTGACGCTGGAGCAGACGCGGCTCGTGGTAGCGAGCGCCTGGGGGATGGACTGGATGACGCGGCGGTCGGCGTCGCCAATGCCCTTCTGGACGAGTGCGGAGAAGCCACCCAGGTAATCGATGCCGAGCGTCTCGGCCGCGCGATCGAGGGCATGCGCGATGGGGGTGAGGTCCTCATCCTTGCAGCACGCGGCGATCTGCGCCACCGGGGTGACGGAAACGCGCTTGTTGACGATGGGGATACCGTACTCGCGCTCGAGGTTCTCGGCGGTCTCGACCAGGTGCTCAGCCGTGTGCGTCACGTGGTCGTAGATCTTCGTGCACATGCGGTCGAGGTTCTCGTCACCGCAACCCATGAGCGAAACACCCATGGTGATGGTTCTGATGTCGAGGTTCTGCTCCTCAACCATGCCGCGGGTTTCCGCGATTTCTGCGGGCGTGATCGCCATCCTTGCGCTCCTATCTGCCAAAACGAGCATAGTCTTATCTATTTTAACGTGCCGTACGTGCCAAGTGGCGCATGCGACACGTTTTGGTGCTCGGTTGTTTCCGTTGTGTTACTGCCCAAAGACCTCTTCGGCGATACGAGCGCTTTCGGCGGCGTCCTTGGCGTAGTAGTCCGCGCCGATCTGCTTGGCGTATTCGGGGGTGAGCACGGCGCCGCCCACGATGATCTTGACGCCCGGCACCTCGGCATGAAGCAGCTTGATGGTCTCCTCCATGGCGACGACCGTGGTAGTCATAAGCGCTGAGAGGCCGACAAGCTTAATGTCACGCTCCTGCACGGTCTTGAGTACCTCCTGCGGGTCGACGTCGCGGCCTAGGTCAAAGACGGTGTAGCCGTAGTTATCGAGCAGCATTTTGACGATGTTCTTGCCAATATCGTGGATGTCGCCCTTGACGGTGGCCACGCAGATCTTGCCCTTGTCGGCAATCTCGCCGGCGGGCATCAGGCGCTTGATGGTGTCGAAGCCCACGCGTGCGGCCTCGGCCGAGGCCATAAGCTGCGGCAAGAAGAACTTGCCCTGGTCAAAGAGGACGCCAACTTCGTCGAGGGCGGGGATAAAGTGATTGTTGATGAGGTCCATGGCGTCGTGGTCTGCCAGCAGACGCTCGGTCTCGGCAGCGATCTCGCCTTTGCGGCCCGAGACGACCATGCGACGAATCGGGTCGTCGTTGCCGTCAGTGCCGGCGGTGCCAGCAGCAGGCGCGGCATCACTCGATGCGGCCTGAGCCGCTGCCGGGTTGGCGGCGATCTTGTACGGATCGGTCCAGCCGGCATAGCGCTCGATGTATCCGGTCGAGCCCTCGTCTTCAACGCTCAGGACGCGATAGCTGTAGACGGTGTCCATAAAGCGCTTGGAACCCGGGTTCATGATGGGGGCGTCCAGGCCCGCGCCAAAGGCGGCGGCCAAAAAGACCGAACCCAGCAGCGGGCGGGCAGGCAGGCCAAAGCTGATGTTCGACACGCCGAGCGCGCATTTGACGCCCAGGCGCTCCTTGCACAGGGACATGGCGCGCAGGATCTGCTCGGCCTGGCGCTGGTTGGTCGAGGCGGTCATGACCAGGCAGTCGATGAGGATGCGGTCCGGTCCGATGCCGTAACGGGCAGCCTCGGCCACGATGTGCTCGGCGATGGCGAAGCGGGCCTCGGCGGTATCGGGGATGCCGCCTTCGTCGAGCGTAAGGCCGACAACGTTGGTGCCGTAGTGGGCGACCAGCGGAAAGATCTCATCCATGATCTGCTGCTTGCCATTGACCGAGTTGATGATGGGCTTGCCGGCGTAGCGGCGCACGGCGGCCTCGACAGCGGCGGGATCGGTGGAGTCGATCTGCAGCGGCAGCAGCGTGGAGCCCTGGAGCTGCTCGGTGGCCTGTTGGATGATCTTGACCTCGTCGATCTCGGGCAGGCCGACGTTGACGTCCAGGATGTCGGCGCCCTGTTCCTGCTGGCTGATGCCCTGGCTCACGACGTAGTCCAGGTCGCCGTCGCGCAGGGCCTGCTGCAGGCGCTTTTTGCCGGTGGGGTTGATGCGCTCGCCGATGACGGCGATCTTGTGGCCGTCGCAGGGAAGGTCCACGACCGTTTGGGCGCTCGTGACCGACATGCTGGGCTTGCGGCGGCGCGGGCTGGGCGTGTGGTTGTCGATAAGCGTGCGCAAGGCCGCCATGTGCGCCGGCGTGGTGCCGCAGCAACCGCCCACGACGCTCACACCGTCGGCGATCATGCCGGCGACGGCCTCGGCGTATTCGGGGGCTTGGATATCAAAGACGGTGTTGCCGTCGTCGTCTACATGGGGGAGTCCTGCATTAGCCTGCACCATAACGGGCTTGTCGGTAACGGTGAGCATACGTGCGGCGAGTCCTCGGAGCTCGGCCGGTCCTTGGCTGCAGTTGATGCCCAAAACGTCGGCACCGATGGCGTCGAGCGTGATGGCGGCGACCTCGGGGCTCGTTCCTAGGAAGGTACGGCCGTCTTCCTCAAAGGTCATGGTGGCAAAGACGGGCAGGTCGGAGTTCTCGCGGCAGGCGAAGACAGCCGCCTTGATCTCGGCCAGGTCGGTCATGGTCTCGATAATAAAGAGGTCCACACCCGCGGCGACGCCGGCGCGCACTTCCTCGGCAAAGAGGTCGTAGGCCTCGTCGAAGCTCAGAGTACCCAGGGGGCGAAGCAGCGCGCCGATGGGGCCGATATCGCCGGCGACGTAGCGGGCGCCGGCCTCGCGGGCGCGGGTGACGGCCGCGGCAAAGACGTCTGCCACGGTGGCAGCACCGTCGAGCTTGTGGGCGTTGGCGCCAAAGGTGTTGGCGGTGATCACGTCACAGCCAGCCTCGACATATTGACGTTGGATATCGGTGATAACCTGGGGTTCCTCAAAGTTGAGCAGCTCGGGCAGGGCGCCCGCCTTCATGCCAGCGGCCTGCAACATGGTGCCCATGCCGCCGTCGAACAGCAGGTGTCCCGTGCCATCGATGGCCGCACGCAGGCGATCGTCCTTAATGCGCAGATCGTCGATCGTGCGCGTCTTGTACGTGGCACCGTTGCGACGTGCGGCATCAACAGGTGCCGCCAATGCAGTGCCGTCAGAATCATGAGTGATAAGCGGAGTAAACATCGAGGGCTCCTAATGGCTGGAATAGCAGGTGGTGTGGGCGGCGCGGAAGCGGCAGTGCTCGCGCATGCGGCAGATATTGCAGGTGGGGCGGCTCTGGGCGTCGTGGACTTCGCCTTCGAACAGACCGATCACCGCGGTCACGCTCTTGGTGGGCATGAGCAGGCTGGTGGGTGTGACGGTAAGCCCGATGAGCCGCGTGGCGTTGAGCGCATTGACGATCGAGCGCTGGGCCGAGAGCGGGCAGTCGCCGTAGCCGGGACTAAAGCGCCAGTTGCCGGCGAGCCCATGAACGGCGGCGTCCGTCTTGACCTGCTGGTCCATTTGCTCAACGGCGGCTTCTACGTAAGCGGAGCACGCGGCGTCGAGCACGGCGCCCTCCAGGGGATGTTGGGCTCCCGTGGTGCGCAGGCGACGCTCGGCGTCCATGCCGAGGGTGCATGCCATGAGCGCGGCAAAGCGGGCATCTTTGAGATGTCGATAGATATCGCGACCCCGCAGCTCAACGTTGGTGCCGACCAAGCGAATGCAAGGCTCACTTTGTTCGTCCACGCCCGTGGCATCGACGGCAAACACGCGGCGCACGCCACGGGGCTCAATGTCCAGTTCCAGACGTTCAACGACAAGCTCAATACGTCGTGACAGTTCGGGCTCAATCTGCTGGCCGCCGTAACCCAGATACCGCAGCATCTCGGCACGGTCGACACGGGGATGGTGCGCGGCATCGACACGGTAAAGCGCCGGCGACGCAAGGTCGGCCGGCACTTCGACAGCGGTTGTATCGATGTGCGGTTTTTCCATTACCCCAGGCGCTCCATAATGGTCGCGGCGATCGCAGGACGGTTCATAGTGTACAGGTGCAGGCCGTCGGCGCCGTGCTCCTTGAGGTCGCAAAGTTGGCGGGCGGCATAATCTACACCGGCTGCCTGCAGGCTCTCGGGGTCGTTCTCGTACTTGGCGAGAATCTTGATGACGGGGGAGGGCAGCGACGCGCCGCACATAAAGACCATGCGGCTGATCTGGGACTTGCCCATAAACGGCATGATGCCCGCGGTAATGGGCACGGTGATGCCGACCTTGTCGGCAAGCTCGCGGAAGCGGTAGAAGCACTCGTTATCAAAGAAGAGCTGTGTCACAAAGAAGCTCGCGCCGGCGTCCTGTTTTTGCTTGAGGTGTTCGACCGAGAGGTTGAGATCCTCACAGGCAATGTGGCCCTCGGGGTAGGCTGCGGCGCCCACGCAAAAGCCGGCGTCGACGAGCTCGGGGATGAGGTCGCGGGCGTAGGCGTAGTCGGAGGCGGGCTTGTCGTCCTCGGTCGCGCCGGCAGGGAGATCGCCACGCAGGGCCAGAATGTTTTCAACGCCGGCGGTGCGATACTCGTCGATCTTGGCGGCGATGTCGGCGTGGGTGCGGCCCACGCAGGTGAGGTGTGCCACCGAGGGCGTGTCGAATTCGCTCGAAATCATATGCGCGATGGGGGCGGTGGTGGCACCGTTGCCCGAGCCGCCGGCCGAGCAGGTGACCGAGACAAAGCTCGGCGAAAGCTTGCACAGATTGCCTGCCACTTCGCGAGTCGTGTCGAGGGTGAGCTCGCCCTTGGGCGGGAACATCTCAAACGAAACGGGCGCGGTGCCCTGGGATGCTGCCTGCTTAAAAACCTCGTCGACGCGCATATCGTGCTCCTCTAGATACGTAATAGTGTGATGTGTTGTAAGGATTCTACAGCACCACTGTGTCACGGTGGAGTTTCACTCGTTATTCGGGGATACCAATCAAAGATGCCTTGCTATCGGCTTTCTCTATAACAGAGCGGCTAATCTAGGCACGGACTATAAAGACTGGTATCTGATGCAAAATACCAGTTAATAGAGCTCCATCCCAAATTGACTACCCTTAAACCATGGGGAGAGGTCTGCAATTTATGCAGTTGATTGGCTGTTGAGGGTGGCAACGCCGCCTCGATAGGGTAACCTCATTGATTGGTTTCGCGACAGCAACATAACGGTAATGTCGCGGAAACACGGCGAGTCTAAGCTATGACTCGTTCGTTAGTAATCAACACCGCTTCTCACGCGGTGCCGATACGAAGGGAGTTCCGTATGGCCGAACTTACTGACCGCTTCGGGACCATGGTGTTCTCTGAGGAAGTCATGAAGGACTACCTCCCCAAGGACATTTGGAAGCGCCTTGCTGCAACCCTCGAGGGCGGTGAGCCGCTCGACCTGGATGTGGCCAACGCCGTTGCCCATGCCATGAAGGTCTGGGCCATCTCCAAGGGTGCGACGCACTATGCGCACTGGTTCCAGCCGCTTTCGGGCATTACTTCCGAGAAGCACGACAGCTTCCTGGAGCCCAACCACGACGGCACCGCCATTACCAAGTTTACGGGCAAGAACCTCATCCAGGGCGAGCCCGATGCCTCCAGCTTCCCCAACGGCGGCCTGCGCGCCACCTTCGAGGCCCGTGGCTACACCGCTTGGGATCCCACTAGCCCCGCCTTTATCAAGGACGACGTCCTGTGCATCCCCACGGCTTTCTGCTCCTACACGGGCGAGGCCCTGGACAAGAAGACCCCGCTGCTGCGTTCCATGACCGCGCTCTCGCGTGAGTCCAAGCGCGTTTTGGCGCTGTTCGGTAAGACCCCCAAGAAGGTCGTTCCTTCCGTGGGCGACGAGCAGGAGTACTTCCTGATCAAGAAGGACGCCTACCGCAAGCGCAAGGACCTGGTCATTACCGGCCGCACCCTCTTTGGCGCCGCTCCCTGCAAGGGCCAGGAGCTCGAGGAGCACTACTTTGGCGCTATCCGCCCCACCGTCTCGGCCTATATGAAGGATCTGGACGATGAGCTGTGGGCGCTTGGCATTCCCGCCAAGACCAAGCACAACGAGGTTGCTCCCTGCCAGCATGAGCTTGCCCCCGTCTATGGCGAAGTCAACGAGGCCATCGACCAGAATCTGGTCATGATGGAGAAGATGAAGCTCATCGCCTCCCGCCACGACTTGGTCTGCCTGCTGCACGAGAAGCCCTTCGAGGGCATCAATGGTTCGGGCAAGCACAACAACTGGTCGCTTGGCACCGAGTCCGAGAACCTGCTCGATCCAGGTGACACCCCGCTCGACAACCTGCAGTTCATCGTCTTCCTCACCGCGGTGATCGAGGCCGTCGATAACTATCAGGAGCTCCTGCGTGCCTCCGTTGCCTCGGCCGGCAACGATCATCGTCTGGGCGCCAACGAGGCTCCTCCGGCGATTATGTCCATCTTCCTGGGCGACCAGCTTACCGAGGTCGTCGAGAAGATCATCGATGGCAAGGCTTCCGTCCATGCCACGCGCGGCGTGCTCGACCTGGGCGCCGATACCCTGCCCAAGCTGATGCAGGACAACACCGACCGCAACCGCACCTCCCCGTTTGCCTTCACCGGCAATAAGTTCGAGTTCCGTGCCTGCGGCTCCGAGCAGAACGTCTCCGACTCCAACCTGGTGCTCGATGCCGCCGTGGCCAAGTCGCTCAAGTCCTTCGCCGACGCGCTTGAGGGTACGCCCGAGGATGAGTTCCAGGATGCCGCGCTCGAGTACTGCAAGAAGGTCCTGACCGACCACCAGCGCATCCTGTTCTCCGGTGACGGCTACTCCGACGAGTGGCCCGTTGAGGCCGAGAAGCGTGGTCTTGCCAACAACAAGACCACGGCCGACGCCCTGCCCGCCTTTGTTTCCGATAAGGCCATCGCGCTCTTTGAGGAGACGGGTGTCCTGACCAAGGCCGAGGCTCAGTGCCGCTACGACTGCAAGCTCGAGAAGTACAACAAGCTCATGAACATCGAGGCTACCACGATGGTTCGCGAGGCGCGTCGTACCTATCGCCCGGTCATTACCGCCTATGCCACCAAGGTCGCTAAGGGCCTTGAGACTATTCGTGCTGCCGGTGCTGAGGCCGCCATGCAGTGCGAGCAGAACACGCTCAACAAGCTCTGCAACGGCATCACCACCATCAACGACTCCATCAAGGCGCTTGACGCCGTGCATCAGAAGGCTGAGGCCCTCGATGGCCAGGAGCAGGCCAACGTGTACGCGCACGAGGTCGTTCCCGCTATGGATGCGCTGCGTGCCGCCGTGGACGCCATGGAGGAGATCGTGGCTGCTGACTACTGGCCGGTCCCGACCTACGACGACATCCTGTTCTACGTGTAGAACGTAACTGACATATCGTCACGGTATTGAGCCGGGGTCCGCATCATGCGGGCCCCGGTTTTTGTTTGCGAAGGGCGCTTTGAAGCCCGTTTTGCAACTGATTCGCCCACGTAATAAGGGGCCGTGGGCAAAAAACGTCAAATATGAGTACTGTCACAAGTCCTGTAACATTATTTATTTGCAAAATATGTAGTGTTACGCAACATATGTCCAAGTACTTAGCCGATAAACGTCTGCAATTTTTCCGCCGTAGGACGCCTGACGGCTAAATCGCCTTCTGAAGGCATGAAATCGCTGTAACTAAAATGGTAACAGTACTCATATTTGCCATTTTTTGCCCACGGGCCCTTGGATGACAGTGTGATTTAATGCCCTCGGGGTTCGAATCCCGGCATATCGATAGCAAAAAGCCCGCCACCGCGAGAGCAACGGGCTTCTCAGTTTAAATGGTGCCCCCAGCGGGATGTCCGCGTGCGGCTGGCGCCGCCCGCTTCCGCTGCGTCGCTCCGCTCCTTGCGTGCTGCGCTGGAAAACGCTTGCGCGTTTCCTCAGCTCCGCACCCTGTCGGGTTCGAATCCCGGCATATCGGTAGCAAAAAGCCCGCTACCGAATTGATAACGGGCTTCACATCTCAAATGGTGCCCCCAGCGGGATTCGAACCCGCGATATCCACCTTGAAAGGGTGGCGTCCTTGGCCGCTAGACGATGGGGACAGCGGGAAAGAGTATAGCAGACTTTTTTGCCGGCGCGTATATCGTTGGTAAACTGGAAAACCACCACACAGGAGCCGACTCTCTATCCCGATCTTCAAACATCTCAACCTGTAACATCTGGGCGGGCAAATCGGCTCTATCTGTTACAGATCGAGACAGACGGCGGGCGTCGGGACGAACATCTCAATCTGTAACAGTAAGACGACTTTTAACGGTCTAAATGTTACAGATTGAGACAAACTGCCGTGGCAGATCAAAACCGCCACAAAGGTGCCTGTCCCCTTTGTGACGGTGGGGCGTTAGGGAAGGAGCTTCATCGCGGCGTCGTGGGCGGCGTGCTCGTAGGTGTCGTCGAGGGGTTTGAGCGGCAGCAGGGCGGCGGCCTGTGCGTCGCCACGGCGCTCGAGGGCGTGGGCGATGAGCCAGTCGGCGAACTCGGGGTTCTTGGGCAGTGCCGGTCCGTGTAGGTACGTGCCGATGACGCCCTTGTAGATGAGGCCCTCAAAGCCATCGTCGCCGTTGTTGCCGGTGCCCGTGACAACGGACGTTCCGAGCGGCGTGGCCTCTGCATCGAGCAGGGTGCGGCCGCCGTGGTTCTCAAATCCCACAAAGGGCTCGGGTGCCAGGTCGGTCTTGACGGCGACGTTGCCGATCAGGCGGTCGGAGCCGCGCACAGTCTCGGCGGCAATGACGCCCAGGCCCTCGATGCGATTCTCGCCCATATAGTACGAACGGCCGAGCAGCTGATAGCTGCCGCAGATAGCAAGCAGCGATCCGCCATCCTCAACATAGGCCGCGACCTTGTCTTTTTGGGCGAGCAGCTCGTGTGCCACGGCTAGCTGGTCGCGGTCGGAGCCGCCACCCATCATGACGATGTCGGCGTCGGTGAGATCGAGCGTCTCGCCCATGCGGACCTCGTCCACGCGCGCGGGAATGCCGCGCCAGGCGCAGCGGCGCTCGAGGGCAATGACGTTGCCGCCGTCGCCATAGAGGTTGAGGGCATCGGGATACAGGTAGACGATGCGCAGCGGGCGCGAAAGCTCGACCGGCGCAATATCGGTGGGGACAGCGCTGCCATTGGCGCGTGTTACGGCGTGGGAGGTGACCGAGCTCGCATCGGCGTCCTTAAGCTCGTCGAGCTCCTTGACCAGTGGTGGGAAGGCCGTGTAGTTGGCGACGGCGTAGAAAGTATCGCCAGCCTCCTCGTCTGCCACGGCGCCGATCGCCTGCTCGATATTCGAGATGATGGCGGCGTCGATGCCGGCGTACTTCAGGCGTACCTGCATATCGTGCGCGCGCGTACCTCCGACAAAGGCGACAAGCCCTGGGGTATCGGCGATGCGCTCGAAGTCGACGTCGTAGATCCACGAGACATCGTGACCGTCGGCGTCGTTGTCGTTCAGGAAGAAGGCACAGAGCCTGCCGCCTGCCGTTTTAATGGACTGGATCTGGCGATCGAAGCCCACGGGATTTTTGGCCAGGTTTGCCTCGACGGTACGGCCGGCGATCTCCCAGCGGCCCATGCGTCCGCCGGCGGGGACATAGGCATCGAGCGTGGGCTGCAGATGCGCCGCGTCTACGCCCAGCTCGCGCGCCGCAAAGAAGGCGGCGGCAACGTTGTAGACCATGTACAGGCCGTTGTAGCGCGTGGCGATGTGCGTTGTGGGTGCGTCGGTATCGGGTCCAAAGTTCAGGTCAAAGCCGTAGCCGTTGCAGGTGAGCTCAACGTCCGTCACGCGACGGAGCAGCGCGGGACGACTCCAGCCGCACGAAGGACAATGATAGGCTCCGAGCTGGCCGTACTGCACATAGTCGTACTCCAGCGGCGCGTTGCACTGCGAGCAAAAACGCGAGTCACTAATGCGATCGGACTCGGTGCCCGTGGCGCCGTCGATGCCAAAGGCGATGCTCATGTTGGGGACGCGCGCGGCGATCGAGGCGCACAGCGGATCGTCGGCGTTATAGATGAGCGTCGTTGCCGGCGAAAGCTCCAGTGCGTGGGCGATGACCTCCTGGGTGTGGTCGATCTCGCCGTAGCGGTCTAGCTGGTCGCGGAACAGGTTGAGCAGCACAAAGTACGTCGGCTTGAGCTTGGGCAGGACGCGCACGGTGTAGAGCTCATCGCATTCAAAAACGCCCACGCGCTTGCCGCTGTCAGTGTGCTTAAGGCCGCCGCGGGCCTCGAGCAGAGCACCCACCACACCGGGCTCCATATTGTTGCCGGCACGGTTGCACACCACGGTAGCGCCGCTGGCGGCAACGGCGTCGGCGATGAGGTTGGAGGTGGTGGTCTTGCCATTAGTACCGGTGATCACCACGCTGCGGTCGACAAGGCCGGCGAGGTCGCTCAGCAGCTCGGGGTCGATCTTCATGGCGATGCGGCCGGGGAGTACGCCGCCCTGGCGCTTAAGGACGGAGCGCAGCCCCCAGCGAGCGATATCGCTCGAGGTGCAGGCAAGAGATGAGCGGAGGTTCATGAAACCGTTCCTAACGTGAATGACATGGTCGGGGCGATCGCGTCGCTAAAAGCCGTAGCGGCGCGCAAATTCCTGGGCGAGCTGCGATACATCTTCGCAGGCGTTGGCCCAGGGGGCAAAGTCGGGGGTGTCCGAGATAATGCCGTCGGCCTCCCAAACTGCCTGGTGCGAAAGGTCCCAGGGGTCGCGCGGCTCGGGTCGGCAGGGAAGGTACGGCGTCTGGTACATGGGGTTCAGCAAGAAGAACGCGCCGCCCTCGCAACGGTTGGCAAACTCACGCAGCGCGCGTGTCGCCGGGCGCATCTTGTTTGTTTTGAACAGCAGAATCGTGCGGGCGAGCAGATACCAAGGAGAGTTCTCGAGTGCGTCTGCCCCGATCTCTTCCTCGAGCTGGTGGGCTAGGGCAAAAAAGCCGTCCTCGTCTTCCAGACGAGCGAGGGCGAGCAACACGGTGCCTGCGGCTCGGGTGGGATAGCCTTCTGCTTTAAGGACGCGGCGGGCGTAGTTGGCGGCAGCACGGTAGCGGGCGCTCGCCATGCACAGCTGCGAGATGGCCTCGAGCGTGTGAAGCCACCCGATAAGAGCCGGCTCGCTCACGGTAAGGTCTGCTGCGGTGACACCATCGGCCAAAACATTATTGGCCCAGTAGTGCGGGGCCTCCATATCGAACCCGGGCACGCTTTGCTGCAGGTAATCGGCCGTGGTCGCCTCGAGCTTCATCAGATCGCCCAGGCAGGCGTCGACGGGCGTGTCCGCCAAAATGATGGCGAGCAGCTGGGCATCGAGGACATGCGCATCGATGCGGACGATCTTGAGCAGCTCATCACGCATATCGTCGAACAGGCGGTTGCGCGTCTGCTCAAATTCCTCGTCGCTGCCCATGTCCTCGATGCGATGGAGCTCGTCGAGCAGGTGGCGATGAACACCGGCGTAGGACAGCAGCGCCTGAGCATGCTCGGACTGCGCATACTTTTGGGGATTCGCACTAATGTCGTTATGGACAAGCTCGCGTGCTGCATCGGTGAGCTCGGGGTGCGACGCCAGATAGGTGCGCTCCAAGTAGGCGGGGATGTAGACGCTCGGATCCATTAGAGGTCCCCTCCCTTAAATGGAAGCCCCTGCTCGGCTGCACGCAGGATGCGCTCGTCGATCTGGGAGCGCACGATGTCGTTGGTGGCGACCCAGGCGGCAAAGCTGGCGTTGTCGGGCGCGCCCAGGCCCTCCTGTAGCACCGGCGTCGCCTCGGACAGGGCAAGGACGAGCTCATCGGTGGAGCCCACGCCCACGTTGACGCGGGCATAGACGCCATCGGGAAACTCGGTTTGGAAGTAGAGCGCCTCGGCTGCGTGCGGGCACGAGCGCGCAAGGATGCGCAGGTAGTGTTCGGCGCCCTCGTAATCCAGCTCGCGCCAGGCAGCGCTCATCAGCGCGATGAGCGTCCACGGGTCCAAGTTGCGTTCCGCATCCTTGGGACGACGGCGCAGCGGCGTGTTGGCAAGATAGGGGACGGAGTGGGCAGAGCGAAAGCGCTTGAGCTCCTCAGCGGGGTATTCGAGCTTTGCCATGGCGAGCATTGCGGTGTGGCGGACGCCGGCAGGATCGTTGGGCGCAAAGTCCAAGCTGCGATTTGCGGCTTCGAGCGACATGCGGTAGCGGCCGCTAATGAGCGCGCGCGATGCCAAGGCGGCAAGCCAGCGCAGGTAGGGACGGCGGGTCAGGTCGCCTGCGGCCTCGCGCTCGTAGGGGTCCTGCGCCGAGGCAATCTTGAGCGCCAGATCGTGCTCCACCTCGTCGCACTTGGACACCAGATATTGCACGTATTCCTCGTTGGATTCGGCGGTGAGCGCCGTCAGCATGCGCTGGGCATCCCAGTTGGCCGGATCGAGCGCGGCTGCCTCGCGGAGCATGTTCTCGGCCGCGGCTTCTTCTTGCTCAGCTTGGGCATCGTCGGGGATAAAGGGGATGCGGTAGTCGACAGCCTCGACCACCTTGGCAATGAGGTGCCCGGCGCGGTCGCGGTCGTGCACGATGAGCGGTGCAGGGTTGCGGGTGAATTGTTCCATTAGACGCTCTACGGCGGCACCGTCGGTGAGCGGGATATTGTCGCGGCGCAAGGCCTCAAGAACGAGGCGATGGCAATCCTCTTGAATGGGATCGAATGCCATGGGGCCTCCTTTGCTGCGGTTAGGGTTCAAATGTCTCTATATAAGGTTCTAGTTTACCCGCATGTGGCACACCGGGGGTGCCGCACTTGGACTTGCACCTTTGCACCACGAAGACGGATGTCGCACAAATGTCGGCACCTTGGACGACCGAGTGGTATCACGGTGCCGCAAACGGTCGATATTTGGCGGCGAACGGGGTGCATTTTGGAGGGGCACAGTCCTGCCCGGGATATGTGGTCAACCTTGATAAAACGTTTGCCCAGCTTGGGAGTATGAATGCCCCACAAGGGTCTTCAGGGATAGAAAAAACGTTTCATCATTGTCGGCTTTAGGTGAATAACTGACCAACCAGAACGGTAAAATAGTGTTTGTCTGAGCGTTGAGACGTTTAGACATCGCGCATTGTCATCGCCGGCAACGCGCAAACCGGTCCTAACGGAGCCAATTGGGTGCTCCGTTATATACGCAAGTCTAAGAGGGGCTTGTTTAGGAGGCACAGTATGGGACGTTTTACCAATCCTCGCGATCTGTACTTTGGTGAGGGCGCTCGCCACGAGGTGAAGAACCTCAAGGGTAAGAAGGCCATCATCGTTTCTGGCGGCAGCTCTATGCGCCGCGGCGGGTTCCTGCAGGACGTTGAGGCCGACCTCAAAGAGGCCGGCATGGAGGTCAAGCTGTTCGAGGGCGTCGAGTCCGATCCCTCCATCGAGACCGTCATGAAGGGCGCAGCCGCTATGCGCGACTTCGAGCCCGACTGGATTGTTGCTATCGGCGGCGGTTCGCCCATCGATGCCGCTAAGGCCATGTGGGTCTTCTACGAGTATCCCGAGGAGTCCTTCGACAACATTATCCAGCCGTTCAGCTTCCCCGAGCTGCGTCAGAAGGCTCACTTCTGCGCCATTTCCTCTACCTCCGGCACTGCTACCGAGGTCACCGCATTCTCCGTCATCACGGATTACGAAAAGGGCATCAAGTACCCGCTGGCCGACTTCAACATCACCCCTGATGTCGCCATCGTCGACCCCGAGCTCACCTACACCATGCCCGCCAAGCTGTGCGCTCACACCGGCATGGATGCTCTGACCCACTGCATGGAGGCCTACGTTTCCACCTGCGCCTCTATGTTCACCGACGCCAACGCTCTGCACGGCATCCGCGAGATCGTCGAGTGGCTGCCCAAGTCCTATGCTGGCGACCATGAGGCCCGTCAGCACATGCACGAGGCTCAGTGCATCGCCGGTATCGCCTTCTCCTCGGGCCTGCTCGGCATCGTTCACTCCATGGCTCACAAGACCGGTGCTGCCTTCGAGAACGGCCACATCATCCACGGTGCCGCTAACGCCATGTACCTGGGCAAGGTCATCCAGTGGAACTCCAAGGATCCCCGTGCTGCCGAGCGTTACGCTTACGTGGCCAAGGAGATCCTGCACCTTCCCGGCGAGACCAACGAGGAGCTCATCGCTGCGCTCGTCCAGAAGATCCGCGACCTCAACGACCAGCTCAACATTCCGCAGTCCATCAAGGATTACGCGAATGGTGGCGTGAAGGTCGACGCCGAGAACCCGCAGATGGTTTCCGAGGAGGAGTTCCTCGCCAAGCTGCCCGAGATCGCCGCGAACGCCGAGCAGGACGCCTGCACGCCCGAGAACCCGCGTGAGACCAAGGCTGCCGACTTCGAGAAGATTCTCAAGGCCTGCTACTACGACACCGACATCGATTTCTAATCGACTCTTGTTATCGTAACGAGGGGCTCCGCACGTATCTGTACGGAGCCCCTTTCTTTTTTCTTTTAGAGAATGGGATAGTTATGGCTGCAATTTTCAATAGCCCCAGCAAGTACATCCAGGGCCCGGACGAGCTCGCAAAGCTCGGCTCCTATGTCGAGCCGCTCGGCGCTAAGGCCCTCGTCATCGTGACGCCTTCGGGCAAGAAGCGCGTCGGTGCCAAGATCGAGGGCGGCTTTGCCGAGGCTAAGGCCGAGCTGCTGTTTGAGGACTTTAACGGCGAGTGCTCCAAGGGCGAGGTCGATCGCCTGGTTGCGCTCGCCCGCGACAACGGTTGCGACATCATCGTCGGCGTCGGTGGCGGCAAGATCCTCGACACCGCCAAGGCCGTCGCCTATTACCTGGAGTCCCCGGTTATCATTTGCCCCACCATTGCTTCGACCGATGCACCGTGCTCGGCACTTTCGGTGCTCTATACCGACGACGGCCAGTTCGATAAATATCTCTTCCTTAAGGCAAACCCCAACATTGTCCTGATGGATACGACGGTTATCGCGGCGAGCCCAGTGCGCCTGACGGTTTCCGGTATGGGCGATGCGCTCGCAACCTACTTTGAGGCCCAGGCGACGCACGATGCCGACGGCGGCACCTGCGCCGGCGGTAAGGGCGGAATGGCCGGCCTGGCGCTCGCCAAGCTCTGCTACGAGACGCTTATGGCCGATGGCGTCAAGGCCAAGGTCGCGCTGGAGAAGGGCGCGCTCACGCCTGCCGTCGAGCACATCATCGAGGCAAACACGCTGCTCTCCGGCATTGGCTTTGAGAGCTCGGGCCTTGCTGCTGCTCATGCCATCCACAATGGTCTGACGATGCTGCCCGAGTGCCACAGCATGTATCACGGCGAGAAGGTCGCCTTCGGCACCATCGTCCAGCTGGTACTCGAGGATGCCCCGACCGAGAAGCTCGAGGAAGTCTTGGGCTTCTGCATTGAGCTGGGCCTGCCGGTCACGATGAAGGAACTTGGCGTTGCCGAGGTTACGCGCGAGAAGGCCATGATTGTTGCCGAGGCCGCGTGCGCGCCCGAGGACACCATGTGCAACATGCCGTTTGAGGTGACGCCTGAGATGGTCGCAAACGCCATTCTGGGTGCAGACGCACTGGGCCACTACTATCTCATGGATGAGTAAATCAAGCTAAGGAAGGGGCAAAGCCAGCAGATGGCTTTGCCCCTTTTTGCTATGGAGCAAAGGGGTCAGGTTAGTTGAACAAAAGAAGGCGGGGTAGGCCTGCGATGAGGTTCTGCTTCGCCCTCGTTTGACTACAGCTCGCAAACGTTTTGCGCGCGACCCTCGACGTAGGCGACGACGTTGTCGAACTCAATCTTGGCGCGGCGCTGCATGGCCTCGTGCGTAAGGAAGCCTACATGTGGCGTGAAGGTGCAGTTCTTGGCGTTGACGAGCGCGTAGTCGGCGGGGATGGGCGGCTCCATATCAAAGACGTCGATGCCGGCGCCGGCGAGCTTATCGTCGTTGAGTGCCTGGGCAAGGGCATCGTTATCCACGATGGCACCGCGGGCGCAGTTGATAAAGACGGCACCGTCCTTCATCTGGGCGAACTGCTCGGTGCCAAAGCTCTTGCGCGTGGTGTCATTGTTAGGCAGGTGCAGGCTTACGATATCGGACTCGGCGAGCAACTGCTCGAGCGAAACCTGCTCAATGCCGGCCTCGGCTGTCTCGGGATGCTCGTGGCGGGCATAGCCCAGCACGCGGGCGCCAAAGGCCTTAAAGAGACGACCCGTGGCGCAGCCGATCTTACCGCAGCCCACGATACCCACGGTCTTGTCGCGGATCTCGGCGCCCATTAGGCCGGCGCTCGTCTTGCCGCTGCGGACGGCGGCATCGGCGGCGCCCACCTTGCGCAACACGTCGATGGTCAGGCCAAGGGTGAGCTCGGCGACCGAAACGTCGGAGTAGCCGGCGCAGTTGCGAACCTCAACACCGCGCTCACGGCAGGCGGAAAGCCCCACGTGGTCGATGCCCGTAAAGGCAACGGCGATCATCTTGAGCGCATCGGCGCCGGCGACGACCTCGGCAGGGTAGGGGTTGTTGGCGATCATGACGACCTCGGCGCCCTCGCTGCGTCGAGCGAGCTCGGCCGGATCGGCTGTTTTGGTATCGAAATAGACAAACTCGTGTCCGGCGTCCTTAAGGGGTGCGGAGAGCCTGTCGATGGTCTGCTCGGGTACTTCCAACGGTTCGATCAGGGCAATCTTCATCTTGTGACTCCTCAATAAACCTAGGCGATTAAGTTGGCAATAGATTGTAGGTCTATTTGCCGCAAAGATGCTCCGCGTGTAATTTGCCCGAGTCGTGGGTCGATAGCGTATCATTATCTCTTGCTTGTTTGCACTGCTCAGGGAGGGGCCGCGCATGGCGCAGGAACACGATCTGTTTGATGACATTATCGAGATCAGCAAGGGTTTCGACTTTCTTAAAAACCCGCTTGGCGGTGTGACCGATGCACTCGATCCGTCGGCACCGCAGTGGAATCCTGCCGACTACAAGGAGCGTCCGCGCGGCAACACCATTCCGTGCCTGACCTGCAAAAACGAAAAGAGCGGTTGCACCGCGTGCATGGACGTGTGCCCGGTCAACGCTATCGAGGTCGAGGAAGACGCCATCGAGATCCTCGACTCCTGTCGCAAGTGTGGCCTGTGCGCCGCTGCCTGTCCGACCGAGGCGATCATCTCGCCGCGCCTGGCGCCTAAAAACCTGTATGACGACATTGTCTCGGCGGCTACGAGCCACGAGACCGCCTACGTCACCTGCACGCGCGCCCTCAAGCGCATGCCGCGCGAAAACGAAGTTGTCGTTGCCTGCGTGGGCGATATTACGGCCGAGACCTGGTTCTCGGTACTGGCGGACTATCCCAACGTGAGCGTGTACCTGCCGTTGGGCGTGTGCGATAAATGCCGCAACATCGGCGGTGAGGACATTCTGGGCGAGGCGATTGCGAAGGCCGAGGAGTGGTCTGGCACGGGTATGGGTCTGGAGGTCGACCCCAAGAGCCTCAAGTGCCATAAGCTTCGCGAGTACGAGCGCAAGGAGTACATGGAAAAGATCGCCCGCACCACGGGCCTTACCGTGACCAAGCTCAACCCGGCAACGGCGGCGCTAGCCTCGGTGACGCAAAAGCTCAAGGCCCATCGCCATCAGATTACCCAGCTGGAGCGCACGCTCAACACCATGTGCGGCACCACGACAACCAAGCGTCGCCGTTCGCTCACGCACGGGCGGCAGCTGGTGCTCTCGACGCTGCAAAGCCACCCCGAGCTTGCCAAGAACATACAGGTGAGTACGCCGGAGTGCGATTTTGACAAGTGCACGTCGTGCGGAGAGTGCGTCAATGCGTGCCCCACATCTGCCTGTGACCTGGTGGGAAGCGGTCGCTTTGCGTTGGAGTCCACGTATTGTTTAGGCTGCGGCGCCTGTGTCAAGGTTTGTCCCGAGCATGCGCTCAAGCTTGTTGAGCACGACGCGTCCAATCTGGTCGTCGTCGATCCCGAAGCCGAGGAAAAGGCCGCCCAGAAGGCGAAGGCTCACGAAGAAGCTGAGAAGGTCAAGGCCGAAGCAAAGGCCAAGCTCGACAAGATGCTCGATCAGGTGGAGAAGCTCGCGGACTAGCTAAAAGAGCGTAAATGATGGCCGGTGGGACAGGTACTGCCCCGCCGGCCAAAAAAGTTGCGGTGGAATAGTTCCTGTTTTGCCCTTAAGCTGGCCATTCTAGGAACTATCCCACCGCAACTAATAGATGGTTAGTTCATGCTGCTTTGGTGGCCGGTTCGACCGGTACCGTTGCGCGTCACGGTTTCATGGAGCAAAAAGAACCCGGGGACCTGTTTGGTCTCGGTGTATTCCATAAGGATGCCGTCGGCGTTGTAGGTCTGCCCGCGTATAACGGCGAGTGCGTTAAAGTCGTCGAGATCGAGCACGCGCGCATCTTCGGGCGTGGGATGCTCAATCGTTACATCGCGTTTGCCCGTGGCAATCTTAATGCCAAGGTCTTCTTCGAGGTAACGATAGATCGAGTCGTTGACAATCTCGGGTGTCAGCCCCGGTACCTGTGAGCTTAGGTAATAGGAGTCGTCGGAGCACACGGCATGTCCGTCTGCATAACGGATGCGTTTGGCGCGCGTAAGCTCGCAGCCTTCGGGAAACCCGGTAATCCTGGAGAGTGCCTTGCTACAGACGAGGAGTTCAAAGACGGTGGTGACAGTCTTGAGCTCAAAGCCCCGGCTGGCTGCGATTTCCTTAAAGGTTTCGAGCCCGCCACCGCCACGACTTGTCTCACCGTTGATGTTGCGAATGACGCGCATGCCTTTGCCCTGTTGGGGCAGCACATAGCCATCTGCTGCGAGCAGCGAGATGGCGCGGCGGACCGTCATGCGCGAGCAATCAAACTGCTGCGTGAGCTCGGTCTCCGAAGGTAGATAACTCTGATAGGCGTACGTGCCGTCGTCGATCGACTGCTTCACGGTGTCATAGATGGTTTGAAAGATGGCTCGCGCCATGACGGTCTCCTAGAGGTGCATGTGCGGGCGGTGGATGGGGGGCCGTCCGCACAGATGTCGATCGAATTACTTGCTGGGGTCGATTATATATTTACCCATGGCGCGCAGTGCCGGGTCCGACAGGATGGCGCCGAGCTCGTCGAGCGAGGCAACCTTGGCGACCATCGAGGATACGTCGAGCCTGCCCGAGTCGATGAGCTCGAGTGCGCGACGCTGCGTGTAAGGGTTGATGTAGGACGAGGTAAGCACGAGCTCCTTCTGGAAGACCTCGAAGGGCTTGACGGTGATCGTCTCGTCGGGCTTGGTGAGGCCGAACATCATGACCGTAGCCTTGTGGCCGGCAATTTGGATGGCCTGCTCGATGGTGACGGGCTTGCCCACGCACTCGATGACGACATCGACGTTGCCGACACCTTCCTGCTTCAGGCGAGTGGGGACGTCTTCATGGATGGAGTCGATCGCAAGGTCGGCGCCGAGTTTGAGTGCAACCTCGCGCTTACCCTCGACGGGCTCCAGCAGAACGACCTTGGTGGCGCCGGCGTTTTTGGCGAGCTGCATCATGAGCAAGCCGATCATGCCGCCACCGATGACGACGACAGCGCTGCCCGGCTTGATATTGCACATGTCGATGCCGTGCAGGCAGCAGGCAACGGGCTCGGTCATAGCGCCCTGATCAAAGCTCGTGTTGTCGCCGAGCTTGTAAACCTGCTGCATATCGACGGCGCAGTACTCGGCAAAGCCGCCGTCGACTGTGGTGCCGTAGCCGGTCATATGCTCGCAGTAGTGGTTGATACCATCGCGGCAGGGCTCGCAGCAGCCGCAGGGGTGGTTGGGGTCGATGCACACGCGGTCGCCCGGCTTAAAGCCGGTGACGTCGCTGCCCACGGCCTCGACCACGCCGGCGAACTCATGGCCCAGGATCGTGGGCGGGGTAACGTCGGCGGCGCCCTTGTCGCCCTCATAGATATGTACGTCGGTGCCGCAGACGCCGCATGCCTTGACGTTAATCAGGACGTCGCGCTTGCCCACGGCCGGCTTTGCCGAATCCTCGACCCTCAGATCGTGCTTTCCATAGAAGACCGCGCTTTTCATGGTGACTCCTTTAAATGGCGGTGAATGTTGTCTTGAAGTATAGGTATCTAGACCTATCTAGACAAGCATATCTAGACAAGTAGAAAAGAAAAACGAACTACGAATTTCAATTACATGGCATTTATCAGGCAAAATACTAGGCATATACCGTTTACCGCCAGAAATCGACCGTTGACCGAGAGCGGGTTATCTATTAACTTGTATAGATAAGTGATGTGATAAAACGTAAGTGCAAGAAGTCAGGGACACGGGCCCACCCGTCCTATTGCACGAGGTACACGCAAACGGCGCGTCTGCGGTCTCGAGTGAAGCCAAAACCGCAGCCGCTCCGAATGAAGAGAGGGGAATCCCCCGTCATGATGCAAAAGATACAACGTTTTGGCGGCGCAATGTATGCTCCGGCAATTCTCTTCGCATTCTCCGGAATCATCGTCGGCTTGGGCACGCTGTTTACCACCGAGGCGATCTTCGGCGAGATGGCCACCGCGGGTCATCTGTGGTTTGACTGCTGGAATGTTCTGCTCCAGGGCGGCTGGACGCTCTTTAACCAGATGCCGCTGCTGTTCTGCGTGGCTCTGCCGATCTCGCTCGCGAACAAGCAGAACGCCCGCTGCTGCATGGAAGCCGTAGCCATCTACCTTACCTTTAACTACTTTGTAAGCACGATCTTGGGCCAGTGGGGTCCTGCCTTTGGCGTCGATTTCTCCGTCGAGGCCGGCAGCGGCACCGGTCTTGCCACCATCGCAAGCATTAAGACGCTCGACATGGGCATCATGGGCGCGCTTATCATTTCAGGTATCGCCACGATGCTGCATAATAAGTTCTTCGACACCGAGCTCCCCGAGTGGTTGGGCGTGTTCTCTGGCTCCGTGTTCATCTACATGATCGGATTCTTCGTCATGGTTCCGGTCGCTGTTGTCGCTTGCCTGGTATGGCCGCATGTTCAAGCTGCCATCTCTGCCTTCCAGGGATTCATTCTTTCCGCCGGTACGTTTGGCGTGGGCGTCTTTGCCTTCTTTGAGCGCGTGCTGATTCCTACGGGTCTGCACCACTTTATCTATACGCCGTTTTACTACGACAACGCGGCGGTCAACGGTGGCATCTTTGCCGCTTGGGCCAATATTCTGCCCCAGCTTGCCGCCGATCCGAGCATTGCCCTCAAGGATGCTGCTCCCTGGGCTGCCTACACCTGCCCCGGCTGGACTAAGGTCTTTGGCTCGCTTGGCGTTGCCATCGCGTTCTACATGACCGCTAAGCCCGAGCGCAAGCAGCGTGTCAAGGCTCTGCTTATTCCCGTCACCCTTACCGCAATGCTCTGCGGCATTACCGAGCCGCTCGACTTCACCTTCCTGTTTGTTGCCCCCGGCCTGTTTGTGGTCCACTGCGCGCTCGGCGCGCTTGGATGCATGGCTCAAAACGCTCTTGGCGTCGTGGGTATCTTCGACGGCGGTATCATCTCGATGCTCTCGTGGGATTGGCTGCCTCTTTGGGCTGCGCATGGTCTGCAGTACGCCATCTCGATCCTGGTCGGCCTGTGCTTTACCGCTCTTTGGGTCGTTGTCTTCCGCTTCCTGATCGTCAAGTTCGACTTTAAGACCCTTGGTCGCGAGGACGATGACGTGGAGGTCGAGCTCAAGTCCAAGGCCGATTACAATCAAAAGCAGGGCGGTGCCGCTGCCAGCAAGTCGGTTGCCCAGAGCAAGGATGACGAGCGCTTGGTGCTTGCCGAGAACATCCTCGATCTGCTCGGTGGTACGGAAAACGTCATCGACGTCACCAACTGCGCGACCCGTCTGCGCGTCAACGTCAAGGACAAGGCCGCTGTTGCTCCCGAGGCTTCCTTCAAGGCCATCGGCACGCATGGCCTGGTGATCCAGGGCCAGTCGATCCAGGCCGTCATCGGCCTTTCCGTCCCTCAGGTTCGCGAGAAGTTCGAGAGCCTTTTGTAGACGATTCACCCCAAAAGTAAACGGCCTTGCAACGACAAGGCGCAATGCAAGGCCGTTCCCTCAGATCTAAATATCCACTCCAAGGTAACAATTCCAAACCGCGCAAGGCCGCGTGCGGGGACGGACTGAGCAAGCGGCCAGAATGAGGAGGACATCATGTCCAAGAAGAATTATGCCGTGACCATTGCCGGCGGTGGCTCCACCTTCACCCCGGGCATCGCGTTGATGCTGCTCGAGGAGCGCGATCGCTTCCCGGTCAACAAGGTGACCTTCTACGACAACAACGCCGAGCGCCAAGAGATCGTGGCCAAGGCCTGCGAGATTTACTTCCACGAGAATGCCCCCGAGGTTGAGTTCAACTACACCACCGACCCCGAGACCGCCTTCACCGGTACCGACTTTGTCCTCGCCCACATCCGCGTCGGTCTGTACGCTATGCGCGAGCTCGACGAGAAGATTCCCCTCAAGTACGGCTGCGTTGGCCAGGAGACCTGCGGCGCCGGCGGTATCGCCTACGGCATGCGCTCCATCGGCGGCGTCATCGAGATTCTGGACTACATGGAGAAGTACAGCCCCAACGCCTGGATGCTCAACTACTCCAACCCCGCGGCCATCGTCGCCGAGGCCTGCCGCGTGCTGCGTCCCAACAGCCGCATCATCAACATTTGCGATATGCCGATCGACCTCATGGACAAGATGAGCCGTATGTGCGGCATCGAGGATCGTCGCGAGCTGCAGTACAGCTACTACGGCCTCAACCACTTTGGTTGGTGGAGCAAGATCTACGACAAGGAGGGCAACGACCTCATGCCGCAGATCAAGGAGCACATGGCAAAGAACGGTTACCTGGACGGTATCGAGCACGAGGCCGGTAAGGAGCAGCACGTCGAGGAGAGCTGGATTCATACCTTCGGCAAGGCCAAGGATGTCTATGCGGTCGACCCCGAGACGATTCCCAACACCTACCTCAAGTATTACCTGTATCCCGACTACGTCGTTGAGACGTCCGATCCCAACTACACCCGCGCCAACGAGGTCATGGACGGCCGCGAGAAGAAGGTCTTCGGTGCCTGCCGCGACATCATCGCCAAGGGTACGGCCAAGGACGGTGGCTTTGAGCCCGACGTGCACGCCAACTACATCGTCGACCTTGCCTGCGCACTGGCCGAGAACACCCTCGAGCGCTTCCTGCTGATCGTCCCCAACGAGGGCGCGGTGCCCAACTTCGACCCGACGGCTATGGTCGAGGTTCCCTGCATCGTCGGTTCCAACGGCTTTGAGAAGATCTGCCAGGACCCGATTCCGCAGTTCCAGAAGGGCCTGATGGAGCAGCAGGTTTCCGTGGAGAAGCTCGTCGTCCAGGCTTGGGTCGAGGGCAGCTACCAGAAGCTCTGGCAGGCACTTACGCTCTCCAAGACCATTCCTTCGGCAAGCGTCGCCAAGCAGATCCTGGACGAACTCATCGAGGCCAACAAGGATTTCTGGCCCGAGCTTAAGTAAGGTTTGATGCATCGAGACCTTTGGCTTCTCTGCTTCATTTGCGCCGCCGCGGTGTCCGGATTAGCCCGGATGCTGCGGCGGCGCTATACTTATGCAGTTTGAAATACTTGTACCAAAAGGAGCTGTCGTGTCCCTTTCCATCGGTATCGTGGGCCTGCCCAACGTGGGCAAGTCGACGCTGTTCACCGCGCTTACCAAAAAGACCGGCCTTGCCGCCAACTACCCGTTCGCCACGATCGACCCCAACGTTGGCATCGTCGACGTGCCCGATAGCCGTCTGCAAAAGCTCGCCGACATCGTCAACCCGGGTCGCATCGTGCCGGCAACGGTCGAGTTCGTCGACATCGCAGGCCTGGTGAAGGGCGCCAACGAGGGCGAGGGCCTGGGCAACCAGTTCTTGGCCAACATTCGCGAGACCGACGCCATCTGCGAGGTCGTGCGCTACTTTAAGGATCCCAATGTCATGCGCGAGGTTGGCCGCACGGGCGAGTTCGTCGATCCCGCCGGCGATGCCGACACCATCATGACCGAGCTTATCCTGGCCGACATGGGCACGCTCGAGAAGCAGCTGCCCAAGCTCGAGAAGGAGGCTAAGCGCGACAAGGAGCTCATGCCCAAGTTCGAGGTCGCCAAGCGTCTGCTTGCCTGGCTTAACGACGGCAAGCGCGCCGCATCCATGGAGATGACTGACGAGGAGCGTGCTGCCGCCAAGGGTCTGTTCCTGCTCACCATGAAGCCCATCCTGTACGTGGCCAACGTGGACGAGGACATGCTCAACGACGACCTGGCGCCCATCGACGGCGTCAAGCCGCTGCCTATCTGCGCCAAGATCGAGGCCGAGCTTTCCGAGCTCGACCCTGAGGACGCCGCCGACTACCTGGAGAGCCTGGGCCTGGAGCAGCCCGGCCTGGACGTGCTCGCCCAGGCCGCCTACAAGCTGCTCGGCCTGCAGTCGTTCTTTACGGCCGGCGAGATGGAGGTCAAGGCCTGGACGGTTCGTCAGGGCGCGACCGCCCCGCAGGCCGCCGGCGTCATC
The DNA here is from genome assembly GCA_902462065.1 of uncultured Collinsella sp. Classification (GTDB taxonomy): domain Bacteria; phylum Actinomycetota; class Coriobacteriia; order Coriobacteriales; family Coriobacteriaceae; genus Collinsella. Next base: position 11,917 of record CABQAK010000007.1, on the reverse strand, counting down.
CACACCGACTTTGAGCGTGGCTTTATTAAGGCCGAGGTCATTGGCTACGACGACTACATCGAGCTCGGTGGCGAGCAGGGCGCTAAGGCTGCCGGCAAGCTGCGCATCGAGGGCAAGGATTACATCATGGCCGACGGCGACGTCGTGCACTTCCGCTTTAACGTGTAAGGACGACGCATATGTTCAAATATGGCAAAAAAGCCGGCTACATGGGCATCGCGCTGCTCGTGCTTGCGGTGATTCCGTTGGTGGTCGCAGCGTGCGTTATCCCCAACATTGGTCCCGAGGTGGCAACGAAGTTTAATGCCGCCGGCGAGGCGACGCGCTGGGGCAAGAGCTACGAGCTGTTGGCGCTGCCGGTGCTCAACCTGCTGCTGAGCGTGGCGACGTACTTTACGGCGGGACGCCAAGCCAAGAACAATGAGGACTCTGCCGCCATGGCGCGCATCGTGTGCGAGCGCTGCCTGCGCAACGGCTGTATCACGGGTGTGTTCCTCAACGTAATCAATGTCTACTTTATGTATTCGGCGATTACCGGTACGGGCTTTGGCTTTGGTTTCTAGCTTGTCCTTTTAGGCAACGAGCCTGCAAGCATATTCGATGGCTGCTGCGAGGCCGCCGCTCGATCGTGGTTTAAAGACCATGTCGGCGGCGGCCTCGTTTTCGTATCCGGCGCCGCGAAGGGCGAGCGCGATACCGGCTTCTAAAAGGAGCGGCAGGCCGCGTTGGCTGGTTGCGATTACGGCAGCCTGATTGAGCGAGCAGTTGTGCGCTTGGCATTGGATGGCAAGTTCGCCTTGCGCCGGGCAAGGGGTCAGAACGGCGGCGACGCGACTTGATAGCAATGCAAATGCCGTGCGCTCATCGGGCGAAAGGCATTCGGCTTCAACGACGACGAGCTTGGGCGGCGCGCTGTTTGTGCGAAGCGTGGCTCGGTACATGCGGACCGAAGAACCCGACATAGAAAACTCCTGTGTATTCGGCAAAACGTAAACTATAGTTTACGTTTATGTTCGGCTCCATTTCGAACTCGTCTGCATGGACGAACGTGCGAAACAGATTCTTGGCAGGCGGGTCGAAGAGACACGCAGGGACCTTGGTATCTCCAAGGTTGATTTTTGTGTGGCGACAGGAATCAGCCGACCCTACCTCGACCGAATCGAAGATGGGACGGCAAATTTCACGCTCAAAGTTCTATTTAAGATCGCGCCCGCACTCGGCATGACGGTGTCAGAGCTTCTCGAGGGTATCGAATAGGGCGTTCCCCCGCCGTATTTGATGCTCTTTGGGCGGGTCCCCCTGGTTGCGATGTGCAAAATCGCGAGTATTCAGCACCAGTTCGGCCGTAGATGGTAGCTCGAGCGGCTGGCTTTGCCTTTTTGACAGTAGATAATCCACACGCTAAATAAAAATGAGGAATAAATATTTACTAGACGGCCCCTTCGTCCTAAAAGTTCGTCTAACAATCGGCCGATTCTATGCCTCCGGCGGAGAAATTGCAGAATACTCCGATTTTTGCACGGCCCGAGGGGGACCACCTGTCGTTTAAGGTTGCGATAAGTGGAGCTGCCTTAGAGATTACGCCATCGGGATACGGTCGTGGTTGACTTGGCTGTAGAACAGGCGCTGAATCTCGGCCGCATCGCGCGACTGGCCGAGTGCCCACATGGTCTTGGCCACGAGCGTCTCAGTAGTCATGTCGTCGCCGCGCAGAATGCCCGGATGATCGGCGTAAGCACGGCCGACCTCATAAACACCCAGATCGAGTCCCTCTTCGGGGACCTGTGTGGTCATAACGACGGTGCGGCCCGAATCGACCCAGCGGAAAATTGCCTCTTGGAATGACTCGCCGGACTCGCCAAACTCGGGAATACCGCCAATGCCAAAGGTCTCAAGAATTACAGCATCGTAGCTATCGGCTAGGGCGTCCAGGATACCCGGGTTCACGCCGGGCGTAAGCTTAAGGACAAACACGCGCGGGTCGATGCTGTCGTAGAAACGCACTGGGTTTTCGCCCTGATGAGTGCCGTGGAGCCCGTTGCGCACGATGCGGTCGTTGCGGATGTAGGCAATGGGCGGATAGTTGACGCTAATGAACGCGTTAAAGCTCATGGTGCGCTGCTTGCGGGCGCGCGTGCCGGCAATGGCGACGCCACCAAACACAATCGACACATCGTGCGAGTGCTCGTCGAGCGCATAGAGCAGGCTCTGGTACAGGTTGAGTTTGGCATCAGTAAAAGGGTTGCCCATGGGCTTTTGCGAGCCGGTGAGTACGATGGGCTTGGGGCTGTCCTGAATCAGGTAGGAAAGCGCTGCCGCGGTGTAGCTCATGGTGTCGGTGCCGTGCAGAATCACGAAGCCGTCGTGGTCGGCATAGCCTTCGACGATGACGTCGCGGATACGCATCCAGTCACTGGGACGCATATTGGTGCTGTCGATGTTCATGGGCTGCACGACGTCGAGCTCGCAGAGGCCCGAGATCTCGGGGACGCTCTGGGCGAGCTCCTCACCGGTCAGGGCGGGGGAGAGACCGTTGCCGTCTTCGGTCGATGCGATGGTGCCGCCCGTGGCGATGAGAAGGATGCGCTTCATGCTGGTATTCCTATCGTATTTGCCGCCGCAGAGGCGGAGTCGTTCGGCAGTATTGTGGCACAGGGCGTCCAATGTTCAAACGTATTACATCATCCGTAACGTTTGGTAACACTTCAATTGCCGTCAAATAGGGGCCTGGTCGTGCGTTTGCCGTGCGCTGATGGCTGCGAGGGACGAGAAACCCCATATAACGTGTACACTATGGAGGTTATTTTCGTTCATTCACGCGGGTGGGCACCGGCTCCCCGCCAACAAGAGGGGGAACCATGGATCAAAAGGCTTCCGCAAAGGTCCTCGTACTCGACTTTGGTGCGCAGTACGGTCAGCTCATTGCCCGTCGCGTCCGCGACCTCAACGTGTATTCCGAGATTGTCCCCTGCGACATCTCGGCCGATGAGATTCGCGAGATGAACGCCTCTGCGCTCATCCTTTCCGGCGGTCCGGCCTCCGTGTACGCCGAGGACGCTCCGTCCATCGATCCCGCCATCTTTGACTTGGGCCTTCCCGTCCTGGGCTTCTGCTACGGCCATCAGATCACGGCCGTGACGCTTGGTGGCAAGGTCGGTCACTCCGAGGTGGGCGAGTACGGCCGCGCCACTATCACGCGCACGGCCGGCGCCAAGCTCTTTAACTCCACGCCCATGGAGCAGACCGTGTGGATGAGCCACCGCGACGCCGTTTCCGAGGTGCCCGAGGGCTTTACCGTTACCGCCAGCACCGACGTGTGCCCGGTTGCTGCCATGGAGTGCGTCGAGCGCAAGATCTTCACCACGCAGTTCCACCCCGAGGTCAAGCACTCCGAGTATGGTCAGCAGCTGCTGAGCAACTTCCTGTTTGAGATCTGCGGCCTGGAGCCCAACTGGAGCATGGACAACCTGGTCGAGACCATGACGGCTGAGTTCCGCGAGAAGGTCGGCGATGACCGCGTGATTCTGGCCCTGTCCGGTGGCGTCGACTCCTCCGTCGTGGCTGCGCTGGGCGCCCGCGCCGTGGGCAAGCAGATGACCTGCGTGTTCATCAACCACGGCCTGCTGCGCAAGGGCGAGCCCGAGCAGGTGGAGGAGGTCTTCACCAAGCAGTTTGACGTCGACTTTATCCACGTCCACGCCGAGGACCGCTATGCCGAGCTTCTGGCCGGCGTGACCGAGCCCGAGGAGAAGCGCCGCATCATCGGTACGCAGTTCTGGAAAGAGTTCTTCGCGGTTGCTCAGCAGCTCGAGACCGATGGCAAGCCGGTCAAGTACCTGGCTCAGGGCACCATCTACCCCGACATCATCGAGTCCGGCGCACGCAAGACGGGCGGCAAGACGGCCACCATCAAGAGCCACCACAACCTGATCCCGTTCCCCGAGGGCGTGCACTTCGACCTCATCGAGCCGCTCGATCACTTCTTTAAGGACGAGGTCCGCGCGCTTGGTCTGGCACTTGGCCTGCCGGGTCACATCGTGTTCCGCCAGCCTTTCCCGGGCCCGGGTCTGGCCATCCGCATCATCGGTGCGGTCGACAAGGAGAAGCTCGAGATCCTCAAGAACGCCGACGCTATCGTGCGCGAGGAGCTCGACGCCTACAACCAGCGTTTGTTTGAGCAGACCGGCGAGCGCAACTCCGAGCACAGCTGCTGGCAGTATTTCGCGGTCCTGCCTGACATCAAGTCCGTCGGCGTTATGGGCGACGAGCGCACCTACCAGCGCCCGATCATCCTGCGTGCCGTCGAGTCCAGCGATGCCATGACCGCCGACTGGGCCAAGCTGCCCTACGACGTGCTGGCCCGCATCTCCGGCCGCATCGTTGCCGAGGTCCCCGGCGCCAACCGCGTGTGCTACGACATTACGTCCAAGCCGCCCGCGACCATCGAGTGGGAATAGCGGGAACTGGCTTCTGAACTCGCGTTTTGGTGCTGCCGAATACCGCCTGATACTGTTTCGGCATCGCCGCAGGACAAAGCCACCAGCGAAATAGTGGGAATAACAGCCCTCGAATCCTTTGGTTCGAGGGCTTTCTTTTTGCATCTCTACCTGGGAAAACGACCCAATTATTCCCGTCTATCCCTACTGGGCGGTACAACGGAGTACTCGGCGGTACGGGAATAATTAGGCCCTGCGGGAATAATTCACAATTCGGGTCCCCCGAAGGCCGATTTCGAGCGGGTGAAACTAAGTTGAAACTGCAGGCTCAATTCAAGCCCTCATCGATTGCATTTGCCCAGGTCAACAAACGGGAATAATAAAACGCGAAAATCGGTTTCCGCAGTTTCGACAACCCAGAATACCGCCGAATAACGCCGCGTACTCTGCCGTACTCGGGCATGCAATTATTCCCCGAACAGGGCTTCTGGGGAGCAGATTTCATACGGGAATAATGGAACAGCCCCCGGAGAATCGGAGGCCGTTCGCAAGTAAACATCAATTTATCTGGGGAAATGTCAGAAAGAGGCCTTCCAATCGGCGTATGCGGCCCCGTCGATTGCGCCGCGCTCGAGCTCAGCGCGCTTTTCCGCCCAGGTCTTGATCGACTGCGCGAGCTTGGGGGCATGCGGCGCCCTGGGGTCGACCGCCAGGCCCATGCCGTCCTCGCTGGGCACGAGGCCGTAGCCCTCCGCCAGCTGCAGAAGCAGGGCCATGAGGTCGCGCGACGTCTCGACTCCGTAGTCCTTGAGCGCGCCCTCGGAGACCCCGAGCACCTTCGCGATCTCCTCCAGCAATTCGGGCTTCACCGCGCGGATGCCGCTCTCGTAGTGCCTGATCGCGCCCTCGGTGAGCCCCACGGCATCAGCGAGCTGGGCCTGCGTCAGCCCCTTCGCCTTGCGGTACCGCCGAATGTTGTCGCCTGTCGCCATGTGCCCTCCTGTAGATTTCGCCGACGACCATTCTATCAGCGTACGAGTTTGTACGCAATTCTATTGACAGTACATATACGTACGGTTATTCTCGGGAATATAAGCGTACAGAGATGTACGGATAGACAGGAGGTCAAAGATGGAACAGCCGGTGGCAAAGACGCCGAGGCCGAGCATGCTCACCGCCGACGAGGTGGCGGAGCGCCTGAAGATCAAGAAAGGCAGCGGCTACGAGGTCATCCGGCAGATGAACAAGGAGCAGGAGGCCCTCGGGCGCGTGGTGATCCGCGGGCGCGTCCGCAGCGACCTGTTCGAGGCCCGCTACTTCCCGGAGGTCAACGATGCCAGCCTATAAGGACAAGAAGACGGGTCTCTTCTACGTGCAGTTCTACTACCGCGACGCGCGCGGGGCCAAGCGGCACAAGACGAAGAAGGGGTTCCAGACCGAGCTCGAGGCGCTTCTTTGGGAGAAGAACTTCAAGGCCCTCAAGGACGACGCCATGGACATGACCTTCGCCGACTTCTGCAAGGTCTACGAGGCGGAGGTGAGGCCGAGGGTCCGCGAGCACACCTGGCTCACCAAGGAGAACATCATCCAGAGCAAGCTCCTGCCGTTCTTCGGCGACATGCGCATGTGCGACATACGGCCCGTCGACATCGTCAGGTGGCAGAACTCCCTCACGGGGTCCACGAGGCCAGACGGCGACAGCTTCAAGCCCACTTACCTGAGGATCATCAACAACCAGCTCAACGCCATCTTCAACCACGCCGAGCGCTACTACAACCTGGAGAAGAACCCCGTCCACAAGGTGGACAAGATGGGCAGCAAGGAGGCCGGCGAGATGCAGTTCTGGACCAAGGACGAGTACCTCCGCTTCTCCGAGGCCATCTCCGACAAGCCGCTCGCCTTCTACGCGTTCGAAGTGCTCTACTGGATGGGCGTACGTTGCGGCGAGCTCATGGCGCTCACGCCCTCGGACTTCCTGCTGGAAACGTCCGAGCTGCGCATAAACAAGTCCTACCAGCGGCTGCACGGCGAGGACGTGGTCACGAAGCCGAAGACGCGCAAGTCGGTGCGCACGATCAAGATGCCGGCGTTCCTCCGCGACGAGATGGAGGAGTTCATCGAGATGCGCGATGACGTGGCGCCCGACGAGCGGCTCTTCGGCTTCACGAAGCACTTCCTCGTGCACGAGATGGACCGCGGCTGCAAGGCGTCGGGCGTCAAGCGGATACGCATCCACGACCTTCGCCACAGCCATGTGAGCCTGCTCATCAACATGGGCTTCTCCGCCCTCGACATCGCCGAGCGCGTGGGCCACGAGGCGATCGACATCACATACCGCTACGCGCACCTTTTCCCTGCCAAGCGCGCGCAGATCGCCGACGCGCTCTCCGAGCTGAGGGGCGAATAGGATGCCGTGCGAGAACAGCGCCCGCAAGCGCAGCAAGACGATGGCGTTCCGCTGCACCCCGGAGGAGTACGAGCTGATCGCCAACATGGCCGCCTGGAGCGGCATGAGCCGGCAAGACTACATCATGGCGAGGCTGACCGGGACCGAGGTAATCGTGAGGCCGTCGTCGCGGACGCAGCGGGCGCTGCGCGACTCCATGAAGGGCCTTGCGGAGCGGCTCCTCGCCGTGTGCGACGCCGACGAGCTCGATGCGGACCTCCAAAGGCAGCTCGCCCTGGTCATGGAGATCTTCAACGGGCTCGGCGAGGCCCAGCCGCCCGGAAGGCGCGCAAAGCGCGAGAAGGGGCCCAGCGACGATCTCTTCGGGATGTCTCGGTGCTAATCCCGGGCCGCGATTGGGAAACGCAACCGCTTCCGGGCGCACGCGCGCGTGCCGGCGCGGCGAGGGATCGCAGGCGCGATGTGTGGGCAACCAAGGCAATCAGAGGTAATTTGATGAAAAAGGTATATACTATTTTCATCAAAAAGGAGGAATGCTATGACAGAAGCAGAGGCCATCGCTAAGCGCATAGAGAGCTTCGGCGCCGGCAGGGCCTTCACAGCCGCCGACTTCTCCGACGTCGCAGGCCGACGCAACGCTGCCAACGCGCTCGGGCGCTTGCATGCAAAAGGAGGGATCGCCCGCGCCATCCGCGGCGTCTACTACGCGCCGGAGCGCAGCGCGCTCATGGGCACCGAGGTGCCGGCCAGCGCCGACGAGGTCGTGCGCGCCGTCGCCCGTGCCAACAAGTGGATCGTCGCACCGTCCGGCGACGCGGCGCTCAATGCGCTGGGCCTCGACACGCAGGTGCCCGCAAAGCTCGTCTACGTCAGCAGCGGCCCGTACAAGCGCTACGAGTACGGGCCGTACGATATCGAGCTCCGGCACCGCGCCAACCGCGACCTGCTCGACTGCTCGCAGATCACCTGCACCATCGTGCAGGCCCTCAAGGCGCTCGGGCGCGAGCACGTGGGCGACGAGGAAATCGGAACGCTCGCGCGCAACCTCACGGAAGAGCAGGCCGGCGCGTTCCTGGAAGAGTCGGCGGGGCTCACCTCCTGGGTCGCCGACGCCGCGAAGAAGATATGGGAGGCGAAGCATGGACAGGATCGCTAGGGCCTCGACCGGCGAGCGCAGGCTGGTCTTCGAGGCCGCCGCGCAGAGGATGGCGCTTGCGCCGGCCGTCGTCGAGAAGGACTTCTGGGTGTGCTACACCTTGGACCACCTTTTCCACAGAAGCGGCTTCGCCGAGTCCATGGTGTTCAAGGGCGGCACGAGCCTGTCGAAGGCTTTCGGGCTCATCGAGCGCTTCTCGGAGGACATCGACCTCATACTCGATTGGCGACTCCTGGGCTACGGCGAGGACGAACCGTGGGAGCCGCGCAGCAACTCGGCGCAGGAGCGGTTCAAGGCCGACAGCATCGAGCGCACGAACGCCTTCCTGGCCGACGCCTTCGTCCCGAAGCTCAGGGCCACGCTCTCCGAGTCCCTCGGCACCGAAGCATCCGTCAGGTGCGGGGCCGAGGAGGAGACCGTGTACTTCGACTACCCGCGCTCCTACGAGTCGGCGGGCACGCTCGACACCATCAAGCTGGAGATAGGGCCCATGGCGGCATGGTCGCCTTCCGAGGAGGCGGCGATAACCCCGTACGCGGCGGACGTGGTTCCGTTCGGGCCCGAGCTGTCGACCACGGTGCGCACCGCGAGTCCCGAGCGCACGTTCTGGGAGAAGGCCACCATCCTGCACCAGGAGGCCAACAGGCCCGAGGGCAAGGCTATGCCCAGGCGCTACTCCCGCCATTACTACGACATGTACCGCCTCGGCCACTCGTTCGTGCTCGGCCGCGCCGTAGCGCAGCCCGGCCTCCTCGAGCAGGTCGTCAGGTTCAAAGAGAAGTTCTACCGCACGCCGTGGGCCAAGCTGGCCGACGCGAGGCCCGGCACGCTCAGGCTCGCCCCTCCAAAGGGCAGGCTCGACGAGCTGGCGGCCGATTACGCCTCGATGAGGCCGATGCTGTTCGGCAGCTACCCGAGCATCGATGAGATAGTCGCCTACATGGCGGAGCTCGAGGAAACCATCAACGGGCTAAGCTGATCAAGGGCGCCCCAATTCCGGGCGCCTGCCGGAATCGAGGAGGCGGAACGGGCAACGCGACGGCTTCCCCGTCGAGAGCGGAGCGTTCCCTCTCGACGGGCGGCGCTGAGAACCGGCTCTTGCCCCCTCAGCATAAAAGACCTCGTTCTGCGCATCCGGGATGCGCGCGGGTCCCCGATGCGCCCGGCGCACCTCTCGCTTATCGACCTCAGGGCCAGGATGCCCTCGACGTCGAGCGGGTCCAGCTGATCGGCATGCGCCAGGGACTCGAGCAGCTGGTCCAGGCCCCTCGCCAACCTCCCGGCATCCGCCACCGCGTCGAGCAGTTCGAGGCGCTCCAACTTCTCTTCGTGGCTCAACATCAGCTCGCCTCCTTCTCTCAACGGACGTGTCGCGCAGCACCGTAGCCGTTCCATGCGGAGAACCATCTCGCCGCCCGCGGTCCCGTGCGCATATCGGCCGCAAGCGGCACGGGAAAGCCGTCCGTCCCGACTCATGCCGCGGCGCCGCGACTCGGGAACCCGCCTCCGTCCCCGCCACGACGTCGTCGTCAATCCCCGCGGGAGCCCAGCAACCGCCGATGGGCCGCATCCCATGCCCGGAGGGTCTCGGCGCCCACGCCGGATTCCATGCCGCACGCCTGCGCCCCTTTGATCCGAATACCCGCCCCGGCGCTCCTTGGACGCGCAGGGTCGCACGCCGGCAGGCGGCCAGCAAGGGCCGCGACACTTTTTCGGGTTCTTCGCCCCATGCGCTCCGCGCGCGAACAACGCGAAAAACTGCCGTCGGGAGACTTCTATTTCCATGCCCGACTTCGCTTCCTCCCTTGCAGGCACGCCCGCGCTGCATGCGACTCACGCGGCGCAAGGCACGCCACAGGGGCGGGCCTCAGAGTCTAAGGAGCAAGACATGAACGACATGAAGGAAAAGGCGATGGGCGCGGTCAAGGCCTTCCTCGAGCGCAAGGGCTACGAGATCGTCGACGAGGCCTGGCAGGGACCCGAGGGCATCGGCGGGATCGACCTCGTGGCGGTGGACGAGGACGGGACCCTGGTCTTCGTCGACGCCACGGTCCGGATCGGGACGGACGGCTTCCCCGAGGCCCACAGGGCGCGCGGGCTGCGCGAGGCGCTGGCGGCGGCGTGGCTCGCCGGCAACGGCGACGACTACGCCGACACCCCGGTCCGCTTCGACGAGGTGGCGATGATGGTCGTCAAGGAGAACCGAGCGCTCCTGCGCCACCACGTCAACTGCTTCGGCGAGATGGAGCCGCTCTCCTAGGCGGCGCGCCCGGCCCCGGGCTCCCGGGGCCGGGTTTCCCCGAAATCCGCCCCCTGTACCACGAAAGCGTACATATCCGTACGTTTTCGTGGTACACTCCGCTTGTCGGACAAATCCGTACGGTTTTGTCCCGACGCTCCGAGACTCGGGGCGCGCCGGACCGGATGCGGCGAGGCGCGCCCCACGCTAGAGAGGACGCGACCCATGCGCACGATAGCCATTTCCAACTACAAGGGCGGCGTCGGCAAGACGACGACCGCCGTGAACCTGGCGGCGATCTTCGCCGCCCGGGGCCTTCGGACCCTGCTCGTCGACCTCGACCCGCAGGCGTCCGCCACCGACTTCTTCGGCCTCTACGACCGCGCCGCCTCCGAGCGACGCACGTCGGTCGAGCTGCTCTACGGCGGCGCGCCCGTGGAGGAGGTCGCCTATGCGGCAGCGGAGAACCTCGACGTGGTGGCCTCGACCATCGACCTCGTCGACCAGAACGAGATGCTCCTGCGCGAGCAGCGCCTCAAGTTCGCCCTCGACGACGCCTCGGGCTCCTACGACGTCTGCCTCATCGACTGCAGCCCGGTGATGCGCAGGCTCGCCTTCAACGCCTACCTCGCCGCAGCGGAGGGCGGCATGGTCGTCATCCCCGTGAAGCTCGACTCCACCGTGATGCGCGGCACCGCGCTCACCGTCGAGGCGACGCGCTCCATCTCAGACGCCCTGCGCATGCCAACGCCCCGCTGGAGGATACTGCGCACCTGCGTTCCCGGCCGCATGACCAACGCCGAGGCCACGGGCGCGGCCGTGCTCGACGGGTTCTTCCCGGGCGAGCAGTTCGAGACGGTCATACACGCGAGCAGCAAGGTCTGCGAGGGCAGCTGGCAGTGGAAGCCGGTGGCGGCCTTCGAGCCGGGGAGCCGCCCCGCGCGCGACTACAAGGCGCTCGCAGACGAGGTGTCCCGTGAGCTCGCCTAGCCAGGTGGCCGCGGGCTTCACCATCACGGGGCTGCTCGACGGCGCATCGCGCACCCGCGGGCGCTACCCGGTGTCCGAGATAGCGGTGGCCGACATCGCCGACCACCCGGCGAACGCCGCGTACTCCATGGACCCGGCCGGCATAGCCGAGCTCGCCGGGTCCATACGCCAGGACGGACTCACCGACCTACCGCTCGTGCGCAAGGTCGGCGACGGCTCGTGGCAGATGGTCTCCGGGCACCGCCGCAAGGCCGCCTACGCGCTGCTCGCGAAGGGCGACCCCGCCTACGAGAGGATGCCCTGCCGCGTGATCGAGGGCATCGACGACGAGCGGGCGGTGACGCTGCTCCACGCCGCGAACTACTTCACCCGCGCGCTCACCGTGACCGAGCGCGCCGCCGCGACCGAGGCTCTCAGGGGCGACGCCGTGCGCCTGCGCTCCGAGGACCCGTCGCTTTCCGGCATGCGCGTCGACGACGTGAAGGCCGCCATCATCGAGCGGCAGACGGGCCGCAAGATCTCCGGCAAGACCATCGCGCGCGAGGAGAGGCTGGCCCGCAGGATCGCCGAGGACCTCTCGCCCGAGTGGGCCGCCGAGGCCGACCGCGGCAACCTCAGCGCCGAGGCGGTGCGCTCGCTCGCGGGCATGCCGAAGGAGCGCCAAGCGGAGATGCACGCCGCCATGGAGC
>CABQAK010000006.1 GCA_902462065.1 uncultured Collinsella sp. | reverse complement strand
GCGGCGTTACCTCAGCTGGATAGAGGGTCTGACTACGAATCAGAACGTCATAGGTTCGAATCCTATACGCCGCACCATTTGAGATTAAAGCTCCCGGCAACGGGGGCTTTTCTTTTACGCCAGCTTGAGTGCTTTCGTCCAAAGGGACGATTTCCTGTCGACTCGTGTAAGATTCCGAGTAGGTGTCGTGGCCCATCCGCGACACTCCTTCTCTCAACGACCGATCAGGGTGATATTTCGTGGCAGAGCGTCCGACATACAAGCTCAGGTTTCTCGATCCCAAGAAGCGCTTTCCGGCGATGCCCGAGCAGCCTGCGGGACGCTCATATGGCGTGGTCTGGAAACTCTTTGGCGAGGACCAGCATGAATCTTGTTATGTCGTCGAATTCGTTGGCAAAAGTCATGTGTCGCTTTTGGGCTACGTAAGCGTTTCGGGTGAGGTGTACAAGGTGGACCGCCCCGTCAGCGAGGCTCCGCTGCCCAACGATCCCGACATGGAACTGGTCCTTGACGAGTCGGATTCCAGTATTGGTGAGATTATGGTAAGGGAAGCCAACGGTGCAATGCGCGCGTGTGCGCAAACTGCCGGCTCTCCCGAAGGCCCCATGCGCGAGCAGTCCGACCACGAGACATGGAATTCGACTCGAGCCCTTCCTTACGGCGAGTTCATGGCCTCGATGTTCTTGCGCTACGTGATATTTGCCAACTCCGAAAGCGCTATTGCGAACACGGCGGGCGTCGACGGTCTCGATGCGGACATGCAAAACGTTGTCGACAAGATCAAGCTCGTAAAGTTGTCCGAGCCGGTCGAGGTGTTTTTGGGCTTTAACACGGCACCGCTCCCCGATGCTATCGAGACGCTGCTTTACCGCGTTGACCATGCCGAGAATCCGAGCGGTATCGAGCGCTATGCCGCCGCCCTTATGAGCGAGGTCGACTTGCCCCGTCTGCGCACCATTGCCACCAAGTCCGAAATGAGCCTAGCGCGCATCGACCGGTCAAAGCTTTTCTATCTCAATTTTGATCGTAGCCTGCTGGACCAGGACGAGATTGACATGCTGCTTGCCATCGAGTGCCGTTTTAACCGCCTCTCCGGCATCCTTGAGCGCATCGGCGCCGGATTGGCCCCTGCGGCATCCTCGCCGAGCCTTGAGGGCTGCGCGCTCTTTGATGCGTGGCATATCGCCAAGACGACCAACGATGTTCCCCGACTGCTCGATACGGCCTCGAGCGATAACCCGTGGGCCAAGCCGGGAACGGTTTCGTGCCAGCCGGGCGGCGAGTGGGACGTGCGCACGCGTTTTGCGCGAATCGTTGAGGCGCTCAACGTGGTCACGCGGCTCGACTATACCTATCGGGCAAACGTTGCCGAGGGGATTATGCTCGTTCGGTTTGGGCACTCTGTCGTGGATGCCATGCCGCAACGTGAATACGACGCCCAAGATGACGCCTGGCGCGAGCTGGACGAGGACACGCGTGCGATCTGGGCCGCGGAGCACGATGCGCGCGTGGCACTCACACTTGCGGCAGCGTGTTTTGCCGCGGGCGCCTGCATCACGCGCTGCTATGTGCAGATTGCTGCTCCCGACAGTGAGCAGGGCGAGCGCGTTGTCGCAACGTATTTCTTTGGGCGCGCGGCCTATCTGGCCGATTGTGTGCCTGTCGCCAAGGATCTTGAGAGCATGGACATGGACGATATGCCGTGCAAGCGTGTGCTTGAGGCATATGAGTCAACCGCTCCGGAGACGATTGAGCCTGCGGAGGTTCATGCTCGTCCGCGTGATGACCATCGCACGCTGCCGCCGGCGCTGCGCGATCTGCTGCTTGCCGATACGGCTGACGAGTTGGAGGTCATGGAAGAGGACGACGACCCATACGTGGCCCGTGTTGTTGAATTGCGCGAGCAGACAAAAGTCGACCGTACAGGTGCTTTTGAAGGCTTTTCCCGTCTTGTCGAGGAGTTGGAGGCTAAGTGCGCCGTCGCCGAGCTTTTGGCGACAGGTCCGGTTCAAACGCAGTTTTGCGATAACCAGCTGGTGCGCATGGTGCTACCGGTGTTGGAAGAAGACCGCTCTGTGCGAATTCTTCGTGCGCCCGATGCGCTGTACTTTGCCCAGCACGAGATCTGCAGCTTTTACGCCGAGCAAGAGGACTTTGAACGAGCACTGCCCGAGGTGCGCCATCTTTACGATCTGGCGCGCTCGTCCATGCAATCGCACTTTGCGCTCATCAATGTGCTTGCGCATCTGGAGCGCTTTGACGAGATTATCGAGGTGGCGCGCCACGGTCTACGTATTGCCAGCGATCGTTCTGCAATCGGCTACCTGTTCTATCGCTTGGCGTTTGCCTATTGGAATTGCGATCAGCTCGACCTGGCGCTTGCTTGTTACCGTCTGGTGCCGCGCGGTGAGGAATCGGGCAGCAGCGCGCTGGAAGAAATGCAGGGGCTCATGAACGAGATGGGCGTCAGCGAGCCGCCGACGTTCGAGGAAGCGGTCGAGACCATCCGCAAGGCTGGACTCGAGCTGCCGCCAGTGTCCGCCGTGACGAATCAGCTTGCAGATGCCGCTGTGCAACTGGTCGACAACGGCTTCTTTTTCCTGGCATGCGGTTGCATCTTCCAAATGTGGCGCACCATGGGCAACGACGAGCTCGGCTCCCTCAACCGTTCGCTGGGGTAGGGGCGATATAGAGGGGCCGCACCGCGCTATTTGTATCGGCGCGGGCGGGAGGACCCGGCAGGATCGGTAAGGCATAAATCCGCCGAGCCTGCTAAAACTGTTAAACTCTGCTAAAGTTGCTAAACTTTGTTAAAGTTGTTAAAACTAGCAGAGGAGGGCAGAATGACGAAAGCTGTTAACCCCTTTAAGCCAACGGCGGGCATGAATCCGCCTGAGCTTATCGGACGGGACACTGTTTTGGATGACTTTGCCGAGGCTCTTGAGAATGGTCCTGGTGCCCCCGATCGACTCATGCGCATCTCGGGCGTCCGAGGCACAGGTAAAACGGTGCTCCTTAATGCATTGGGTGACCTTGCACGCAAAAAAGGATTCGAGGTCGTTGACGTTGCCTCCAATGCTGGTTTTTGCAATAGAATCCTCGAGGCTCTGCAGCGAAACGTTCGTCTTGAATCAATCTCGATTTCCCCATCGATTTTAGGGGTCAGCCTTGGTTCCATGGAGATGTCGAAGTCGGCCTCTCATCTGGGCGAGGCGATGTACGATGCTGCGAAGCGCGGTGGTCTGCTCATTACGCTCGACGAGATCCAGGATGCCTCAACTGAGGAAATGCGCGAGCTAGGCAATGAGATGCAGCTCTTGATCCGCCAAGGAGCGAATGTCGCTTTCGCTTTCGCCGGGCTGCCGACATCGGTAGATGGCGTGGTGGTGGATGATACGTTGACGTTCCTTCAGCGAGCCAAACATGTTGAACTTACTCGGCTTTCCGATTTTGAAGTTGGCGGATCGTTTGAGGATACGATGAGACGAGCGGGCAAGGAGCTCGACAAAGGTGCCGCTGAGCTATTAACAAAAGCTTCGGCAGGCTATCCCTTTATGGTCCAGCTGGTCGGATATTACGCTTGGCAGGTTGCTGCACGCAGTGGGGCGGAGAGCGTGAGCGAAGAGGCGGCTCGTAAGGGTATCCAGGCGGCTCTTGATAGCTTTAATGCTATGGTGATTGCCCCAGCGCTGCGCAGGGTGTCGGAACGGCAGTTTCAGTATCTCGCGGCGATGGCTCAATGCGAGGGCGTCGATATCGCCAACGGCGATATCGCCAAGAAGATGGGTTTGTCGGCGAACAAAGTTGGGTCATATCGCAAGCGTCTGATCGATGCGGGGTTGATTGAGCCCGCGGGTTATGGCTGTGTTTCGTTTGCAATTCCGTACATGCGCGATTATCTGTTGGAGACCGTTCGAGAGGACTAATAAAGAATGGGCTGTCCGCGCTGTCGCTGGGGCCGTCCTTGTATCTTTGTCTCAATCTGTAACATCTGGAGGGGATTACGGCCTGCAGATGTTACAGGTTGAGATGATTGACTGAGACGTTTACTGGTAAAAGAGAGGTAAAAGAGGAAACGCCTCAAAATTCCCCTTGCCCATCCTCGACTGTTTGGTTACTATAGAACGGCTGTTACGGAGAGCTGACCGAGAGGCCGAAGGTGCTCGCCTGCTAAGCGAGTATGCCCCAAAAGGGCATCTGGGGTTCGAATCCCCAGCTCTCCGCCAGTATGAATTTGAAGAAGGGTTCCGAAAGGGGCCCTTTTTTAGTTGAACCACGTTAGCTGGGGATTCGAACCCGAGAGGGCACGGGCGTTAAGCAAACGCGAAAGCGTTTGTAGCCCGTGGGCGAAAAGCCGCCAGGCTTTGAAGCCGGAGGGCATGCGCAGCATGCCCGGACATCCCCAGCTCTCCGCCAGTATGAATTTGAAGAAGGGTCCCATTTGGGGCCCTTTTTTTATCGAGAAAGGGCGCTGGGGATTCGAACCCTCAAAAAAGAAGGCATCCTTTCGGACACCTCCTTTCAGCGAGCGTATTGTTCTTCGACCTTACACCTCGGGTGCCTTGGCTACAGTCTCGCTTTCTGCCGTAAGCGGGCGGTTGTCGATGCGGCGGCCCAGGCGGTCGAGTTTTACAAGGAGCCACTCAATGGGATTGGGCCCCGTTCCTTCCTCGTCGGCAACCAGGTCCATGACGGCAATCTTGGTGCCGTCCTGCTTAAGCGTAACGCTGCCCACCTTATCGCCAACATGCACCGTGCCCGAAAGGTCATCGTAGCTAACCTTTTCGGTCACTTCGCCGGCGAGTGAGAACACTGTTGCCTGTGCGGCGGGGTCGGCGAGCGTGGCATCGATCGTCTTATCCGTCCAGTCGGTTTGACCGATGCGCGCCATAAGCGGGTTGCCGTTGGCGGTCTTCTCCTGTGTATTGGCAATTGCGACCGTCACCTTGTGACCGTAGTACCAGTTGGCAAGGGTCGCCGTATCGGTAAAGCGCTGACCGTTGGTGGTGGAGTTCAAAATAACGGTGTAGACCTCGTCGCCGTCGCGGTTGTAGGCGCTCGTAAAGCAATAGCCCGCGTCGTCGGTGGTGCCGGTCTTGCCGCCAATGTTTCCGTCCTGACCGAGCAAAACGTTGTGCGTGTCCATGGAATGCGAATGGTCGGTGCCGTCGGCGCCCGTGACCTCGATCCAGGAATCCTCGCTCGCTACGACCTCGCGGATCGTGTCGTTTTTCATGGCCTCCTGCATCATCAGCGCTACGTCGTGTGCGGTTGAGTACATATCGCCAGCCCACTCATCAAAGTCCAGGCCATGCGGGTTTTCAAAAAGCGTACCGGTGCAGCCGAGCTTCTTAGCGCGCTCGTTCATGGCCTTCACAAATGTGGCCTCGGCGTCTTTGGTCTTAGGGTCGATCTTCTTGCCCACATATTCGGCGAGCACGATGGCGGCGTCGTTGCCCGAGGGAATCATCAGGCCGCGCAGCGCCTGCTCCACGGTAAGCTTGTCGCCTTCGAGCAAGCCAGCGGTCGAATTACCCACGGTGGCTGCGGCGTTGCTCACCGTGACCTTCTCGTCCATCTTGCAATTCTCGACGGTTAGGATTGCGGTCATGACCTTGGTGATCGAGGCGATTTTGACCTGCTCATCGGCGCCGCGCCCATAGTAGACGGTGCCGTCTTTGCCCATGACGAGCGCATTGGTCGCATCGATATCGGGCAGATTATCGGCCGTGATGCCGCGCGCATCGGCGGTTTTGCCGCAGACATTGTCGGTCGTGAGCACTTGGGCGCCGGCGACGGTGGGCACGCCAGCGGCAAGGGCGATAGCGCAGACAAAGCCGGCGGCAAGCTGGGCTGAGCGCTTTGCAAAAGAGGTGAGGGACTTCACAGATTTCGCTTTCGACGGGATGGTCTCTTCTGGAACTAGAGTATATCGTTTGCCGGTGTCGGCGATCATCGCGTGCGTGCGTGGCCCACATCCGCGCCCGAACGGGCACAAGGGTGCTTAAGGCCGACTTAATTACCCACGCTTGTTGTGTGTGGCATGCGCCCCCCTCGGGCATAATGGAGCGCGAGAGGAGCACGCATGAACGAGCGCATTTTGGTAGTTGATGACGAAAAGGCCATCGCCGACTTGGTTGGTATCTACCTTACAAAAGAAGGCTTTGATGTACAGGTCGCCTATAGCGGGGCCGACGCTGCCAAGGCAATCTTGGAGCAGGAGTTCGATCTGGCGCTGCTGGATGTCATGCTGCCCGATATCGATGGGCTTGAGTTGCTGCGTACGATCCGTTCCAGCCATACCTATCCCGTGATCATGCTGACGGCGCGCGATGCCCAGCAAGATAAGATCGAGGGCCTTTCGCTTGGCGCGGACGATTACGTGGTTAAGCCGTTCCGTCCGCTTGAGCTCATCGCGCGCGTGCATGCTCAGCTTCGCCGCTACACCAGCTACGGTAGCCGCGCGCAGGTGGCCGAGTCGCCGACCATCCAGCTCGACGGCCTGGAGATCAACCGCGATGCTCGTTCCGTAATGGTGGACGGTGCGCCGGTGCGCCTCACGCCCATCGAGTATTCCATCTTGCTGTATCTGGCCGAGCATCGCGGCAGTGTGGTGGCCGTGGAGGATCTGTTCCGCGCGGTATGGAACGAGGATTTTATGCCCGGCTCCAACAATACGGTGATGGTGCACATTCGCCACCTGCGCGAAAAGATCGGTGACGACGCTCAAAAGCCGCGCTTTATCAAAAACGTCTGGGGCGTCGGCTACATAATCGAACAACGCCTTTGATGGTGGGGAAGTGGATATGACAAAAGACGATAGGCAGGCATTCGAGGTGCCCAATCGACTCTTTGAATACGTGAGGTCGGTCGTCGACAACCGCGCGCTTGCAACGGTGCTGCTCTTTTTGCTGAGCCTGCTGCTGATTGGCATCGATAACATCGCTGGAATCTTGGCGGTGCTGCTTGTCGGCTTTTTGCTGATCGATCGATTTGAAATCGTACGCCGCTGCGTGGTGATTGGCGGTACCGCGTGGGCCATGACGTTGGCGATTGGCGCCATGGCACTCGGCGGCATCGAAGGGCCGGTGCTGTTCGATGCCGGCTTTGTATTCAACATGCTTGGCTTTGTGCTGGCGCTTGCCGTGTGCGTGCTGTTCTTTTGCGGCCGCGCCCTGTACTACCAGGGCTATGAGCAGGGCGAGCAGCATGCCGATTGTGTGCTGGCCGCTCGTATTCAAGATCGCCTGATCGATCACCCCGACACCTGGGACAACATCGACGGCGACTTCCTGGAGGTCGAGGGCGCACTCAACCGTGTGCGCGATCGCGAGCGCAAGGTGCAACAGGCCTTGCGTGACGAGTCTCATCGCAAGGACGATCTGGTCACGTACTTGGCACATGACCTACGCACCCCGCTTGCCAGTGTGGTGGGCTATCTTTCGCTGCTGCAAGAGGCTCCTGAGCTGCCGGTTGAGCAACGTGCGCACTTTACGGGCGTGGCGCTCGACAAGGCGCACCGGCTCGATGCACTCATCGAAGAGTTCTTCGATATCACGCGCTTTGACTTCCACGATATCGTGCTCACGCGCGGCTATGTTGATCTGGGGTTGCTGCTGGCTCAGGTGGCTGACGAGTTCTATCCCATCCTCAACGAGCAACATAAGGAAGCCCAGGTTGATATTCGCGAGGACCTGACGGTGCTCGTGGATGGCGATAAGATGGCCCGCGTGTTTAACAACATCATGAAAAACGCCGTCGCCTATAGCTATGAGGGCTCGACTATCACGATTGAGGCCAGGCGCCAAGACGATGGCGGCGTGCGCGTGCGCTTTATCAATCAGGGCGATCCTATCCCTGCGGCTAAGCTCAAGGTGATCTTTGAGAAGTTCTATCGCCTGGATGCGGCGCGTGCGACCAATCGCGGTGGTGCCGGTTTGGGCCTTGCTATTGCCAAGGAGATCATCGCGGCACACGGCGGTACCGTTGCATGTGAATCGACGCCCGAACACACGATATTCACCATCGAGCTGCCCGCCGCATAGCTAGCGTGCCCTTACAAACACTTGACAATGTGCTCACGTGCGTATGAGCCGCGATTCCTACTATCGATACTGCTGAATTGATATCGATATGGAGGTGTGCGGTATGACGGCTGCTGCGGCTGTGGAGCCCACGGAGCTTGAAGAACTCATGGAAGCGCAGGCCGAGGCCGCGCATGAGCGCGAGGTTGGGGATGCGACTCGCCCCACGGCAGAGGATCTTGCCGCCTCGCCGACGCGCATCGACGTCGAGGGCCTCGACCTGTTCTATGGCGACCACCATGCGCTCAAGGACGTGAATATCAAGATCCGCGACAAGCAGATCACCTCGTTCATCGGGCCTTCGGGCTGCGGAAAGTCCACGTTGCTGCGCTGCTTTAACCGCATGAACGACGGCATCAAGGATTGCCGCATCGAGGGCAAGATTGCGCTCGATGGTCAAGATATCCTGGGCGATTGCGACATCTGCCGTTTGCGCCAGCGCGTGGGCATGGTGTTCCAACGCCCCAACCCATTTCCCATGAGCATCTACGACAACGTCGCCTACGGTCCTCGCGGTATGGGTGTGCGCGACCGCGCCGTGCTCGATGAGCTGGTCGAGGACTCCCTGCGTCGCGCTGCCCTGTGGGACGAGGTCAAGGACAAGCTCAAAGAGTCGGGCCTGGGTCTTTCGGGTGGACAGCAGCAGCGCCTGTGCATCGCCCGCGCACTTGCCGTGCAGCCCGACATTCTGCTGATGGACGAGCCGACTTCGGCACTCGACCCTGTGTCGACGTTGGTGGTGGAGCAGCTGGCCTGCGAGCTCAAGGAGACCTGCACGCTGGTGGTCGTGACGCACAACATGCAGCAGGCCGCGCGTATTTCCGATTCGGTTGCGTTCTTTTTGCTGGGTGAGCTGGTGGAGCACGCGCCCACCGCGCAACTCTTTAAGAATCCGTCCGATCCGCGCACCGCGGATTATTTGACGGGGCGTTTTGGCTGACGCTGTCTTTTACAGGTGCCTTTAGGGTTAAGATGCGGTCATATCGGCCGCAAAGGGGTTCAACATGATCTATTACGTCGAGGACGATGACAACATCAGGGATTTGACAGTCTACGCGCTGCGCAAGCAGGGAATCGAGGCCGAGGGCTTTTCGTGTGATGGCGAGTTTAAAGCTGCCGTGGCGCGACGGGTGCCCGATGCTGTGCTGCTCGATATCATGCTGCCCGACACCGATGGCTTGGCGATTATGCGTCGCCTGCGTGCCGATCGCCTGACGGCGACGGTGCCCATCATGATGCTTACCGCCAAAGACACCGAACTCGACAAGGTGATGGCGCTCGATGGCGGTGCCGACGATTACCTGACTAAGCCGTTTTCGCTCATGGAGCTTGCGAGCCGCTGCCGCGCACTGCTGCGTCGCGGCGGCATGGTCAAGCAGGCGAGCGATGTGCTCAGCGTGGGCGACATCGTGCTTTCGCCTAGCCATCGCGAGGTGACCGTTGCCGGCGAGCCGCTTAAGCTCACCCTGCGCGAGTTCGACCTGCTCGAGTACCTCATGCGCAAGCCCGGCGTGGTCTTTACCCGCGAGTCGTTGCTGCAGAGCGTGTGGGGCTGGGACTTCGACGGCGGTTCGCGCACCGTTGACGTGCACGTGCAGACGCTTCGCCAAAAACTGGGCGAGCATGCCAGCGCCATCGAGACCGTGCGCGGCGTGGGTTATCGCCTGGCCGAGCCTTCTGCCGGTGATGGTGCCGAAGGCGACGACACCGCGGCCACCGCATCGGAGGAGTAACCCGTGGTCTTCGCCCCCCAGGGAAAACATACGCTGTCGCACCGCGTTTTTGTGACGATCTTTGTCTGCGCCATGGCGGTTATCGTGGCGTTTACGGTGCTGGGTGCGTTCTTTGTGCAAAACACTTTGGCGGATGCCACGAGTGCCAATCTGGCGCAGGAAACCGAGCTCATTGCTGCCGCCCTCGACGAGCAGCAGGAGCCCATTCCGTTCTTGCGAAGCCTCGATCGCGAGGATCTTCGTATCACGCTGATCAATAAGGACGGATCTGTTGCCTACGACAACGAGGCGTCGCCTTCCACACTGCCCAACCATGGCGATCGCCCCGAGGTCATCGAGGCCTTTGAGAGTGGTTCGGGTTCCGCGGAGCGCGCAAGCTCTACACTCGACGAGATTATGCTGTATCGCGCCGTCACCCTTGATAACGGCCAGGTCGTTCGCTTGGCGCAGGCCCAGCCTGGCGTTGCGGCGATTTTGCTGTCGATGCTGGCGCCGATGCTGCTTATCGCAGCAGCGGGTGCAGTACTCTCGTTTTTTATGGCGCGCCGTGAGTCCCGTGCCATCATCGCGCCGTTGCAAGAGGTGGATTTGGATCACCCACGCCGTAGCTATGAGCACGCCTATGCCGAGATGGTCCCCATGCTTGAGCGCATCGAGTCGCAGCGCCAGGAACTCAAGCGCCAAATGGCGGTGCTAGCGGACAACGACCGTATGCGCCGCGAGTTCACGGCGAATATCACCCATGAGCTCAAGACGCCGCTTACGGCGATTTCGGGCTATGCCGAGCTCATCGCAAATGGCATGGTCGAGGGCGAGGACGACCTGCGCAACTTTGGCGGTCGCATCTATCGTGAGGCGGGCCGCTTGGCAGCGCTTGTCAACGACATCCTTACGCTGTCTAACTTGGACGAGGCCGAGCGTGCAACTGAAGGCGAGGCAGTGCCCATTGGGTCCACGGAGCCTATTGAGCTCTCGCGTGCGATCTACGCGGTTGAGCAGCGTCTTGAACAGGTCGCCCGTCAGGTGAATGTGACGATAAGTCATGAGACCAAGCCTGTGGTCATCGAAGGCGTGTCGCGCTTGGTCGACGAGCTCATCTATAATCTGGCAAGCAACGCCATCCGCTACAATCGGCCCGGCGGTACGGTTACGCTGCAGTGCGGCACCAACGACAAAGGCCATCCGTTCCTCGCTGTCGCCGACACGGGAATCGGTATCGCGCCTGAAGAACAGGGCAAGGTATTTGAGCGGTTCTATCGCGTGGACAAGAGTAGGTCCAAGGCACGCGGCGGAACCGGCCTGGGGCTTGCCATTGTCAAGCATGCGGCCCTGTATCATCACGCCACGCTCGATCTATCGAGCGAGTTGGGCGTGGGAACCACCATTACGGTGGCGTTTCCCATACAGCAGGACGAGCCATTCGCATAGCGATACAACATAGATAATGATGTAGACGCCGCATTTGACTTTCGGGTGCGGCGTTGTTGCGCAATTTTACGATTGCTTCCGACATTTTTACAGGAGAGCCTGTTTCTTATGTATAGAGTTTGGTCTCGGTAAAAAGATGCGATAACATACGGACAGTTTTGTCAATCCGAACTGGGGAAATGAAAGGCAAGCTGCATGACCCTTCTCGAACTGTTCCAGCTGCTGAAGAAGCACCTCAAGCTGGTCATCACCCTTCCGGTGGTCTGCGCGATCGCCATGGGCATCGTGTCCTTCGTTGCGATGGACAACACCTATACCGCGACGACGAGCATGTACATTCTCGCCAAGACCGACGATAGCGGTCAGATGAGCTACAACGATCTCTCGGCGAGCCAGATGCTTTCCAACGATATCGCCACGCTGCTGGATAGCGATAGCGTTAAGAGCGGCGCCGCCAAAGAACTGGGCCTCACCGATTTGGATGACTACAAGGTGTCTGTTTCCTCCGAGACCACCACGCGTGTCATTACGCTTTCGGTTACCGGCACCGATGCCAAGGAGACGGCTGAGGTCGCAAAGGCCATTGCCAGCTCGGTGAGTACGGTCGCTCAGAACGTCGGCGCTGCCCAGAGCATCAACGTTATCGACGAGGCTAAGACCCCCGAAGCCCCCAGCGGCCCCAAGCGCACGCTGTATATTGCCGTCGCGTTCCTCGCCGGTATCTTTATCGCAGTTGCCTATGTCGTTTTGGCAGACATGCTCAATACCCGCATCCGCGGTGCCGAAGAGGCAGAAGAGCTCCTGGGTATTCCCGTTGTTGGCCGAATTCCGGCTATGAAAGGTGGTAAATAGGCATGGCTAAGGCAAAGAACACCGATAAGCTCGTTGTGCAGAATGCCGCCAAGACCCTTCTGGCCAACATCCGCTTTGCGAGCGTGGACGACCCCATTCGCACCATCACCGTTACCTCCTCGATTCCCAACGAGGGCAAGTCTACGGTTTCCATTAATCTTGCTCAGGCAATCGCCACGAGCGGCAAGAGTGTCCTGCTGGTCGAGGCTGATATGCGTCGCAGGTCCCTTGCCGATATGCTCGGCGTCCGCTCCCGCGGCGGACTCTATGCAGTCCTGTCCGAGCAGGTTTCTATCGACCAGGCGATTGTCGAGACAGGTCAGAAGAATTTCTACTTCCTCGATGCCGAGCCGCATATTCCCAATCCTGCCGACATCATCGTCTCCCATCGCTTTGCCAAGCTGGTCAAGGCACTGTCTGCTAAGTTCCAGTACGTCATCTTCGATGCTCCTCCGGTCGGCACCTTCATCGATGCTGCCGAGATTGCCAGCCTGACCGACGGCGCGCTGTTCGTGGTGCGCGAGGACTTTACCAAGCGCGAAGAGGCGCTCAACGCTATCGCCCAGCTTAAGAAGTCCGAGAAGGTCAAGCTCATCGGTACCGTCATGAATTACTGTGAGACCGAGACCAGCGAGTACTACTATTCTTACTACACCAAGGACGGTAAGAAGGTTAAGAAGGGCTCCGACGATCAGGGCACTTCCAAAAAGGGCATCTTCACCAACCGAGCAAACGTTTAGTTGATTAAGGCTGACCTATGCGTGACATTCATTGCCATATCTTGCCGGGTGTAGACGACGGCGCCGCCGATCTCGAAGAGAGCTTGGCGATGCTCGAGGCTGCCAAGCGGGCCGGTGTAACCAGAATCGTTTGCACTCCTCACTGCCGTGATCCCTATTTTGATTACGACAAGATGTGGGATGCCTTTGAGCTGCTGCGCGATAACGCTGACGGTTTTCCGCTCCAGATGGGCTTCGAGGTCAACCATCGAAAGCTCGTTGAGCTTGGTATCGATGCCGCGGATCACTTGCATTTCGATGGGACCAACGAGTTTCTGCTCGAGCTTTCGACGCATGCCGATGCGTATGCGTTTAGAGAGTACGAGAACACGATTTACGATTTGCAGTGCCGTGGCTACCAGGTGATCATCGCTCATCCTGAGCGCTATCGTGCGGTTCAAAAGGATGTAAGCGTGGCGGAGCGCCTGGTCGATATGGGCTGCAAGCTGCAGGCTTCGGCGGACTTTATTGCCGGCGGTCGCTTTGGTCGCGAGAAAAAGCCGGCACAGCGCCTGTTCGATCAGAACCTGTACAGCTTCATCGCGAGCGATGCCCATAACGTGGGTCATTACGACTGCCTGGCGAAGGCTCGCGCGAAGTTTAGCGTGCGCGGAGCTCATTTTCGCTAAAATCTGTCCCTAACGTTCGCATTGAATGAAAGGGCAGCCATGGATATCCAACTTAAGACGGGATGCTTTGATGACGCGGCGTTGGTGCGCCGCGTCGTTTTTATGGACGAGCAGGGCTACGAGAACGAGTTTGACGCTATCGACGAGGATCCGAACTGCATTCATGTGACGCTCTATGTAGACGGCGAGCTTGCCGGTTGCTCGCGCGTGTTTCCCGAAGAGCTTGAGCGTGCGGCTGACGCGGAGGCTCCGGTGTCGCCGGCGTGCGACTTGGACGAAGGCGTCGCGGCGGGGGAGACCTACATTATGGGGCGCGTGGCTGTGCTGCCGAGCATGCGCCGTCGCGGTCTGGCGAGCAAGATTGTCGAGGCCAGTGATACGCGCGCGCGTGATGCCGGCGCCAAGCTCATTAAGCTGCATGCGCAGGAATACGTGCTGCCGCTCTATGCCAAGGCGGGCTACACGCAGATTGCCCCGGTGGACTACGAAGACGAGGGCCAGCCCCATGCTTGGATGGCCAAGCGCGTAGATGGCAGATAGGGACGTTCCTTTCCTGCCGGCAGTCGGGGACACTCCTTGGCAATTGGCGTATCAGAGCGTTTGGACATACAGTTTTTCGATTCCGTATGTATATATGCGCGCTAATGGGTTATAAAATCTAAGTCTGGACATAGCAGGTCTGCGATGCGGCTCGGGCAACCGGGCCGTTTTTGCGGACGGGGGTAGCGCGAAAGGACTGCACATGCGTCAATTTAAGACCGAGAGCAAAAAACTGCTCGACCTCATGATCAACTCCATCTACACCAATAAGGAAATCTTCCTGCGCGAGCTTATCTCTAATGCGAGCGACGCCGTCGACAAGCTCAACTTTAAGAGCCTGCAGGACCCGAGTGTCAAACTCGACCAGGGCGACCTGGCTATTCGCGTCTCTTTTGATAAAGACGCCCGCACCATTACCATCTCGGATAACGGCATTGGCATGACCGCCGAGGAGCTCGAGCGCAATCTGGGCACCATCGCCCATTCCGGCTCCGAGGAGTTTAAGACCGAGAACGCCGAGCAACAGGGCTCCGATGTCGACATCATCGGCCAGTTTGGCGTGGGCTTCTACTCCGCCTTTATGGTCGCCAGCCACGTAAAGGTCGTCAGCCGCGCTTATGGCGAGGACACCGCTCACGTGTGGGAGTCTGATGGTCTTGAGGGTTACACCATCGAAGACGGCGAGCGCGCCGAGCACGGCACCGATGTCATCCTGACGCTGCGCGAGAACGAGAAGCTCGACGCCGACGGCGAGGCCGAGACCTACGATCGCTTCCTGACCGAGTGGGGCCTCAAGAGCCTGATTCAGCAGTACAGCAACTATGTGCGCTACCCGATTCAGATGATGGTGAGCAAGAGCCGCCAGAAACCCAAGCCCGAGGACGCCGGCGACGACTACAAGCCCGAGTACGAGGACTACCAGGAGCTCGAGACCATCAACTCCATGACGCCGATCTGGAAAAAGCGCAGCTCCGACGTTGAGCAGAAGGATTACAACGAGTTCTACAAGTCCACGTTCCACGACTTTGACGATCCCGCGCGCACTATCAGCTTCCATGCCGAGGGTACGCTTGAGTACGATGCGCTGCTGTTTGTGCCGGGTCGCGCCCCGTTCGATCTGTACAGCAAGGACTACGAGAAGGGCCTGGCGCTCTACAGTTCCAACGTGCTGATTATGGAGAAGTGCGACGACCTGCTGCCCGACTACTACAACTTTGTGCGCGGTGTCGTGGACTCTGCCGACGTGACGCTCAACATCTCGCGTGAGACGCTGCAACAGAACCGTCAGCTCAAGGCCATTGCCAAGCGTGTCGAGAAGAAGATCACTGCCGATCTTGAGGACATGCGCGACAACGACCGCGAGGCATACGAGAAGTTCTTTGAGAACTTTGGTCGCGGTCTGAAGTACGGCATCTACTCGAGTTACGGCATGAAGGCCGACGAGCTCGCCGACCTGCTGCTGTTCTGGTCTGCCAAGGAGCAGAAGATGATCACCCTGGCCGAGTATGCCAAGGGCATGCCCGAGGATCAGAAGGCCATCTACTACGCCGCCGGCGACTCGCGTGAGCGCTTGGCCAAGATGCCCGTGGTAAAGGGCGTGCTCGAGCGCGGCTATGACGTGCTGTTGCTGACGCAGGATGTGGATGAGTTCACGTTCCAGGCTATGCGTGAGTACGTGGCCGCCGATATGCCCAAGATCTACGAGGACGACGCCGCCCGCGAGGCTGCCGAAAAGGCCGTTGCCGACGGTGCCGAGCCCGAGGTCGAGGATCGTCACCTGGAGCTCAAGAACGTTGCGACTGGCGATCTTGATCTGGCGACCGAGGACGAGAAGAAGGAGGCCGAGGACGCCACCAAGGAAAACGAGGACCTCTTTAGCGCTATGAAGGAGGCGCTCGGTGACAAGGTCGAGAAAGTTGCCGTCTCCGCGCGCCTGACCGATGCCCCCGCTTGCATCACCACCGAGGGTCCGCTTTCGCTCGAGATGGAGAAGGTGCTCCAGAAGGGGCCCGAGGGCGCGCCCGACGGCATGCCCAAGAGCCAGCGCGTGCTCGAGCTCAACGCCAAGCACCCGGTCTTTGACAAGCTTGTCGCTGCCCAGAAGGCAGGTGACGCCGACAAGATCAAGCAGTACTCCGGCCTGCTCTACGATCAGGCCCTGCTGGTCGAGGGTATCCTCCCCGAGGACCCCGTTGCCTTCGCGGCGGCTGTTTGCAACTTGATGTAGTTAAGTAGTTACGCCTTTGGGTCCGCCGTTCTAACGAACCTATTGGTTCCGTCGTTCTAACGAACGACGGACCGGTCGACGCTGCAAACGCCCCTAAGCGGCAATCTGACGTTCAATCGTCGGTCGCGTACCAAAGTACGCTTCCCTCCTCTTTCACGTCACCTTGCTCGCTCAGGGGCGTTTTCGCTGACTTATGCTCAACCTGCGACGCTTTCGTGGCCCTAAGTAGTCATCGGGGACGTTCTTGTTTGACTAGTCGTTTAAGAACGTTCCCAATGACTATTCGGATTGCTAATTTGTGCGGGCTGTGGTTTTGTGACCTGCTGAAATTAAAGATACTGTACAACTGTACACTAACTCATCTTCGTAGTATATTGCTACCCGCAAAACTCAGCACCATTGTGCCGCGAGGCACTAAAGCGCCTACGTACAATGGTTGTCGATAGTACGATTCGATTCAACGACAGGATGGATGGTCCAAGCGTGAGTCTCGGCAGCAAACTATCCAACGCAAAGGTCTCCTTTGCGATATTCAAGCGCGACATTAAGCGACTGCTTGTGAACCCCGTCGCCTTGGTGGTTACCCTGGGCGTGTGCGTTATCCCCTCGCTGTATGCCTGGTACAACATCGTGGCAAACTGGGATCCGTACGGAAACACCCAAGGTATCAAGATTGCCATCGCCAACAACGATCAGGGCACTCAGAATGACTTGGTGGGCGAGCTCAACGCGGGCGACCAGGTCGTCGATCAGCTCAAGGAGAACGATCAGCTGGGCTGGACCTTCGTCGATTCGGCCGCCGATGCCAAAGAGGGCGTCGAGAGTGGTGAGTACTATGCGGCCATCGTAATCCCCAAGAACTTCTCCGACAATCTTGTTTCGATGCTCGATGGCAATTACCATCAGCCGAAGCTCACCTATTACGTCAACGAGAAGAAGAGCGCTATTGCGCCCAAGGTCACCGACACTGGTGCCAATACCATCGAGGAGCAGATCAACTCGGAGTTTGTCTCCACGGTGGGCGAGACCGTCGCGGGCATTGCCAAAGATGCTGGCATCGACCTTAAAGACAAGGCGAACCAGACCCGGGATTCGCTGGCGGGCTCGGTGTCCGAGGCGTCTGATACCCTGGGCGAAGTACGCGATTCCATCGGCGACATGAACACCGCCATCGACAAGACGAGTAGCTCGATTGCTTCGGCCGATGCTGCGCTGGCGGGCCTGCAGGGGCAGGCGCCCTCTCTAACGCAGGCGATCTCCCAGGGCAACGACCTGCTGGGCGAGGCTCGCGCCACGGCGGGCAACTCTATCACCTCGCTCTCCAAGGCACTCTCGGAAGGTAGCCTTGCACTCACCAAGACGTCAGCCTCCGCGAACGCTGCGATTGGCAAGCTAACGGGTACGGTCACATCTACGACCACCCGCATCGACAACTCGCTCGAGTCTCTCCAGGCGACGATCGATCACAATAAGGCCGTTATCGGGCACTTGGAGATTCTCGTTAATGACACGTCGACAGGTTCCGAGGAAATTGACGCGCGCATTGTATCGACCATCGATTCGCTTCGCGAGCAAAACCAGAAGCTGCAGAGCATCAAGGATGGCCTTTCTGCACAGTCGAGCGCCATGGCAAACGACGCTACGGCAATCTCGAACGCGAGCAACGCACTCAACGCGGCAATTCAGACCGGTACGGCTAACCTCGGTCAGGCTCAGACCGATCTGGGTCAGAACGCACTTCCGAAGGCTTCGAGCGCGCTTGACTCCTTTGCCGCCGTTTCGGGCGATTTGACCGGCATTGTGTCGGGTATGACCCCCACGATAGCGAGCGCGCGCGGCACGCTAGCGCAGCTCGACGCCACGCTCAAGCAGGCAAAGACCACGCTATCCCAAACCGACGCCTCCCTTGCCAAGGTTCAGGACAAGCTCGCGACCGCCGCCAATGACATTGCGGCGCTGCAGACCTCTGAGTCTATGGGCGAGTTAGCCGACCTCATGGACGTCGACGTCAATGACGTGGCAGATTTCATGGCATCTCCGGTTGAGCTGACGTCCAAGTCAATCTATCCGGTCAAGAGCTTTGGCTCGGGCATCGCGCCCTTCTACACCAATCTGGCGCTGTGGGTGGGCGGCTATGTGCTCATCGCTATCTATAAACTCGAGGTCGACCGCGAGGGCATCGGTAGCTTTACGGCGCGTCAGGGCTACTTTGGCCGCTGGCTGCTGCTGGTGATCCTGGGCGCGTTCCAGGCCATTATCGTTACGGTGGGAGATTTGGTCATTGGCGTACAGTGCGTTAACCCGCTGCTGTTCGTGCTGGGCGGCATCGCGATTTCATTCACCTACGTCAATATCATCTATGCGCTGTCCACCACGTTTAAGCATATCGGTAAAGCCATTGGCGTCATCCTCGTCATTGTGCAGATCCCCGGCTCGTCGGGCATGTATCCCATCGAGATGATGCCCGGCTTCTTCCAATGGCTGCATCCGCTGCTGCCCTTCACTTATGGCATCAACCTGCTGCGCGAGACCGTCGGTGGCATGTATTCGTTCAACTACCTGTTCAACCTGTGCGTCCTGGGCGTGTTCCTTGCCATCGCGCTCTTTATCGGTCTGCAGCTGCGCCCGTTGCTGCTCAACCTCAATCTGCTCTTTGATAAGCAGCTTTCCACGACGGGCCTAATGATCTGCGAGTCCAACGACCTACCGCGCCAGCGCTATTCGCTGCGCACGGCCATGCGCGTCATGCTCGATTCGGATTCGTACCGTCGCGAGCTGCTCGATCATGCCGTGGCGTTTGAGCATCGCTACCCGTACTACATCAAGGGCGGTTTTGCCGCCGTGGTAGGCGTGCAGGTTCTGCTCTTTGTGCTTTCGACGGTGCTCGATATCGACAATAACGGCAAGATCATCCTGCTCGTTATCTGGATCATTTCGGTTATCGCCATCTGCGGCTGGCTCATCAACATCGAATACATCCGTGCGAGCCTCAATACCCAGATGCGTATCTCGGCGCTTTCGGACGAGGACCTTCGCCGCGAGATGCGCGAGCACACGGCGGCGATCCCTGCCGCCCGTCGCATGTTTGGTCTCAACGCCAGCGAGCGTGGCGCCAAGGGAGGCGAACAGCCTACGAGCCGTCTGCCGCATATCGGTGCGCATCGTAAGGCTCAAGATGCCGACGGCGCTGACAACGTAAACGGAAACGACGGGGACACCACCCCGCTTGGCAAGCACTCTAAAGGAGGTGAGGCATAAATGAAAAACATCCTGCACCTGTTTAAGCGCGATGTCCAAAACGTGTCTCGCTCCGTGATCGGCATGGTCGTCGTGATGGGCCTGATCATCGTGCCATGTCTCTATGCATGGTTTAACATCGCCGGAAGCTGGGATCCCTACGGCAATACCGGCAACCTTAAGATTGCAGTGGTCAACACCGATGAGGGTTACGAGAGCGATCTGATTCCCGTCGAGGTCAACGTGGGCGAAAACGTAACCGCCACCCTGCGCGGCAACGAGAACTTCGACTGGGTCGTCCTCAACGACCGCGATAAGGCGATTGAGGGCGTTAAGTCGGGCGCGTACTACGCTGCCGTCGTTATCCCTAAAACGTTTAGCGCCGACATGATGACGCTTTTCTCGACCGAGGTGAAGCACGCCGATATCGAGTTCTATGAGAACCAGAAGGCCAACGCCATCGCACAGATCGTGACTGAAAAGGGTTCGAGCGCCGTCCAGAGTCAGGTCAACGAGACCTTTACCAAGACCATCACGACCATCGGTCTTAAAACCGTGTCCAGCCTGCTCGACTACATGAGCACCGACCAAGTGAGCAACTTTATCGCCAACCTGTCCTCGACGCTGGGCGATTCGGTCCAGGACCTGCAGGACGTTCAGGCCAGCGCGACGTCGCTGGCGGGCATTTTGAGTTCCACGTCCGATTCGCTGACGTCGGCGGGCGGTATGCTCAAGCAGACGGGCACGGTCGATGAGTCGACTAAGCAGCTGATGGAGCATGCCAAGAGCGGTATGAGCGATTCCAAGGAAGCGCTGAAGGACGCCAACGACGCCATCAACGCCGCGATTGACGGAAGCGCGGGCTCGTTTGACAATGTGTCCGCCGAGCTTGCGAAGGCATTCGATGCCGCGAATCAACATGTGGACCTTACGGTGTCCCAGCTCAACGATGCCGCGGCGGCGCTCAACACGCGTGCCGACGATATCGACGCCACTGCTGACCAGCTCCGCAGCTTTGCCGATCAGTTGACTGACGAAAAGCTCCAGGACAGCCTCAAGTCTGTGGCAACATCGCTGAGCAGAATCGCAGTGGAGTATCGCAATAACGCCAAGGACCTGACGGCAACCGCAAAGTCCCTTTCTGACGGCATGGCAGAAGTTAACAAGTCGCGTGCCGAGGTCGATCAGGCAATCGCGGATGCCAAGGCTGGTATCTCGGGCGCCAAGTCCGACTACGATTCCACGTTCTCGGTTAAGGCCAAGGAGCTCAAGAAGACCATTTCGGGCGTTTTGGATTCGCTGAACAGCATCTCGGGCGACCTGGATAGCGCCGTAGACGGCTTGACCGACGCATCTGGTTCGCTGGCAAAGGGTCTCTCTAAGGCCGCAAGGCTGGTCAACAAGGCTTCCGATCAGCTGGGCGAGGCGTCGGACAAGATCAGCGCCTTTAAGGACGACCTCGACGGTGCCCTTATGTCGGACGATCTGGCCACGATCAAGACAATGATCGGCAACGATCCCGAGGGTCTGGCCGTGTCGCTTTCCGGTCCCGTCGCGCTCGACCGCAAACCGGTCTATCCGATCCGC
This sequence comes from uncultured Collinsella sp., assembly GCA_902462065.1. Classification (GTDB taxonomy): domain Bacteria; phylum Actinomycetota; class Coriobacteriia; order Coriobacteriales; family Coriobacteriaceae; genus Collinsella. Next base: position 42,738 of record CABQAK010000006.1, on the reverse strand, counting down.
AACTACGGTTCGGCCATGGCACCGTTCTACACGATTCTGTCGCTTTGGGTCGGCTCGATTGTACTGGCGGCCATGATGAAGGTGTCGGTTGACGATGAGCTCATCAACGAGCTTATCCCCGTGCGCCTGCACGAGATCTACCTGGGCCGTTACCTGTTCTTTGGCGGTCTGGCGCTGCTGCAGGCAACGCTCGTGTGCGCGGGCGACATCCTGTTCTTTGGCATCCAGTGCGACAACCCGCTGCAATTTGTGCTGGCGGGCTGGATCGCGAGTCTCGTGTTCTCCAATATCGTCTACACGCTTACGGTGTCGTTTGGCGATATCGGTAAGGCACTCGCCGTCGTGTTGCTGGTCATGCAGGTCGGCGGTTCGGGCGGCACGTTCCCCATCGAGATGACCGGCCCCGTGTTCCAGGCGATCTACCCGTTCCTGCCGTTTACCCACGGCATCAACGCCATGCATGCCGCCATGGCCGGCGCCTACCATATGGAGTACTGGATTGAGTTGGGTATCTTGGCGAGTTACCTGATTCCGTCGCTGGCCCTTGGCGTCGTCTTCCGCCGCCCGGTCATCAAAGCCAACGACTGGATCATCGAAAAGCTTGAAAGCACGAAGCTTATTTAGTTACGCGGTTTTACCAAACCGCGTAACGGCTCGACGCTGCAAACGTCCCTAAGCGGCAATCTGACGTTCAATTTCAAGGGCGCGACCAGAAGGTCAGCGCCCTTCCATTTCACGTCACCTTGCTCGCTTAGGGGCGTTTTCGCTGACGTTGCCGGAACATCGAGGTTTTCTGTACCGACGCTTTAGCGTAGTGAATTGCGTGGGTTACTTGGTTGTTGCTACAGTAGCGGGGCGTACCGGGGGTCCGGTGCGCCCCGTTTTTATTTGACCATGAGGCGGCATGCGGTCACGCGCGTGCGGACACCACGCCCAGATTGAGCGCGAGGATGTTCCATGGCCCAATACGCTGCCAACGAAATCGAAAACATGCCCGATAGCCCTGTAGCCCGTGAGGATTTGGGCGCGGGTGGTATTCCCCGGGGTGCCGGCGCACGCTCGCCGTTGTTCTGGAAAGTTCTACTGCTTTCGGTGGCGATTATCTGGGGCTACTCCTTTACCACTATGAAGGACGCACTCGACACCATTCCGGTGTTCGAGCTGGTCTACGTTCGCTTTCTCCCGGCTTCGCTGGTTATGTTCGCCATCTTCCGCAAACGCATCATCGCACACTTTAATGTTCGCAACCTTATCGTCGGGCTTGGTATGGGCGCACTTATGTGGGGCGCGTACGGTTTGCAGACGATTGGCCTGGCACAGACCACGGCGGGCAAGAGCGCGTTTTTGACGGGTACCTATTGCATCCTCGTGCCGTTTGCGAGCTATGTCCTGAGCGGAGAAAGGCTTACCCGTTACAACTTGGGCGCTGCATTGCTGTGCCTGGCGGGCATTGGCCTGGTGGCACTCGATAGCGTCGAGTTCAATGCTGGAGATGCCATCACGCTGGGCGGCGCGGTCTTCTTTGCTATCCAGATGGCGGTGACCGCCAAGTACGGTCGCAAAATGGACATCAACGTCATCACGTTTTGGATGTTTGTGGGCAATGGCGTTTTGAGCTTAATCACGTCGCTACTATTCGAGACTCAGGCGCCTCTGTCCGTGTGGACGCCGAGTTTTATCGGCGTGATGGTCTTCCTCTCGGTGGGCTGCACGTGCGTGGCACTGCTCGTCCAAAACGTCGGTCTGGCGCACGTCCCGGCCTCGACGGGCTCGCTGCTTCTTTCGATGGAGTCGCCCTCGGGTGTGCTGTTCTCGGTGTTGTTGATGGGGGAGGCGCTCACCTCGCGCCTGCTTTCCGGCTTTGCGCTCATCTTTTTGTCGATTATCTTGAGCGAGACGCATTTCGATTTCTTGCGCCGAAAATCACACCCGCATTTGTAAACAACTTGTTGCGCCGTCCTCCCGGGGCGGCATTTTTTATGTCATGCCCTTACAGTTGTACCTTGCACTTTACGCTGTCAAAGTGCGTGCTGCAAAAACGTTACTGGAGGGCATCTATGGCATCAGCTCTGTCCGATCTTCAACCGCAACCAGCGCCTCAGGCTACCGCAGCGGCGCAGACCGCTATCGGCGATGGTCTGGTCAAAGAAGCCCAGGCATTTGCCGGTGAGCTTGCCGCATGGCGCCACGATCTCCATCAGACGCCCGAGCTCGGTAACAATCTTCCGCAGACGTCTGCCTATATCCAGGCACGTCTGGACGAGATGGACATTCCCCATACCGCGCTTGTCGACGGCTCCTGTGTTGTTGGCCTGATCGGTGCCGGTGCGGCCGCGGCTGCTCAGGGCAATGGTACGTGCGCGGACGAGCAAACCGGTACGGTTATCATGCTTCGCGGCGACATGGATGCCCTGCCCGTTGTCGAGGAATCGGGCGAGCCTTTCGCTTCCACCAACGGGTGCATGCACGCTTGTGGCCACGATATGCATGCGACGGCGCTGCTCGGCGCGGCCCGTTTGCTCAAGGCCCGCGAGGCCGAGCTTGTCGACGCCAATGCCACCGTCAAACTGCTGTTCCAGCCGGGTGAGGAGACCTTTGAGGGAGCCCGCGCTGCCATCGCCGATGGCTTGCTGCAGAACCCGCGCCCCCAGGCTGCCTTTGCCATGCACGTCAACAGCCAATCGCCGCTCGGCCTGGTGCTCTATGGGAGCCCGGCGCTTTCGGGCGTGTACGGTTTCCGCATCACGCTGCAGGGCAAGGGCGGCCATGGCTCGAGCCCCGAGATCTGCATCGACCCCATCACGGCCGGCGTCCATGTGCACCTGGCGCTCCAGGAGCTTATCTCCCGCGAGGTGCCAGCGGCCAAGGAAGTCGCACTTACCGTTGGTAAGTTCGCTGGCGGCTTGGCGGCCAACGTCATCCCCGACACCTGTGTGCTCGAGGGAACGCTGCGCGGCTTCGATGTCGAGCTCATGACTCATCTCAAGGAGCGTATCGCGGAGGTCGTCAACGGCGTTGCCGCAACATATCGTACGCCGGCAGCCATCGAGACGCTTTCGGACGTTCCGCCGCTCGTGCTCGACAGCGATATGACCCAGGCGTCGCTTGGCTACGTGGGCGCGGTGCTGCCCAAGGCTGCCTTCCTGCCGCTGTTCCACGCCATGGCGAGCGAGGACTTCGCGTTGATCTCGAGCGAGATCCCGAGTGCGTACTTTACCGTGGGCGCTGCCGTGACTGATACGGACGAGCACTTTGCTCAGCATCATCCCAAGGCACGCTTTAGCGATACCGAGCTTCCCCTTGGCGCCGCGGCTTATGCCGCCGTCGCTCTCGGATACATTGCGGACCACAAGGAGTAATCCATGTCCCAGCAACGTAAGTTCTTCCCCGGCTGGCTCGTGGTGGCCTCCAGCTTTGTGATCATGGCCACGTGCTACACGATTTTCGTTAACTGCATGACTATTCCTTCCGCACCAAGCCTTCCGAGATCGGCCTGAAGCCGCTCGGCGAGAACCCGGGCGATCCGTCCGTCTCGACGGCTGGCGACAAGGACGAGCACACGGCGCCCGAGGTTAGCGTCGGCTGGTCTCGTATCAAGAAGAGCCCGGCGTTTTGGCTGCTTGTCGTCGCCTTCCTCTTTATGGGCTTGGTCAATGGCGCCATCTTGCCCAACCAGGTCACCAACATGACGAGTGTTACCGTCAACGGCGCCAAGATTGTCACGGGCGGTCATGATCCCATGTGGGCGGGCACTGTGCTTTCGGCCTATATGGTCACCGTCGTTATTGCCAAGATTTCGCTCGGTGCGATCTATGACCGCTTTGGTCTGCGCTTTGGCAATATCCTTGGCTCCGTTGCGTGCATTATCGCCTGCGTGGCGCTGTGCTTCCCGACGACGGACCTCGGTCCTATTGTCGCCGCTGTGAGCTTTGGTATCGGAACGTGCATGGGCACCATCACGCCTACCATCGCCGCGTCCAAGCAGTTTGGCATGGCCGACCTCGGCAAGGTCACGGGCACCATCACCTCGCTCGAGATGGTCGGCGGCACCGTAGGCGCCATCGTCTCGGGTGTGCTGTTCGACGCTACGGGCTCCTTTGCGAGCACCTGGATCGTGTGCCTGGTGTGTTCTGTGGTCATGCTCGTATTCCTGCTGGCCTCGGAGCCCATCGCCGCCAAGCTGCGCGCAAGCGTGGCGGGGGAGTAGACGTCTGTCGTTCTTTTCTGCTCGCCCCGTTCTGCCCGTGGCCGCCTTGGAAGCCGAATGGATGCTCGTACCATCATTCGGTTTCCAAGGCGGCCACGGGCCTACGAAATGATCCCTTTTCCTTCGTCCCCAAGGGACCACGTGATCCGAAGGGGGCGGAGGAAAAGGGATCACATACAGCGGCGGCGCGTCTGGCCGAACGAGTCCCCATACCCTCGTTCGGTCAGACGCGCCGCCGCTGTTTGTGTTTGTGCCGTATAATGACCGTTACCTATGACGCGATACAAAAGAAAGGTGTTTGCCCATGCAGGCACAGAAGGCGGAGGGAACCCGCGACCTTATCGGCGCCGAGATGCGCGCCTGGCAAAAGATGCAGCAGATTGCGGCCGGCGTGTTCGAGCCGTTTGGTTTTAAACCCATCGAGACGCCCGCGATCGAGCAGGTAGACGTGTTTGTCCACGGTATCGGCCAGTCGACCGACGTCGTGCGCAAGGAAATGTTTCGCGTGTTCAGCGGTGCCAACCTGGAGCGCGTCTTTACCGAGGGCACCGACACCAAGCTTAAGCCCAAGCAGCGCCTGGCACTTCGCCCCGAGGGCACGGCCGGCGTCGTGCGCGCCGTCGTGGAGAACAACCTGGTGCCCCAGGGCTCCACGCCCTTTAAGGCGTACTATGCCGAGGCCATGTTCCGCGGCGAGCGTCCCCAGAAGGGCCGCCTGCGTCAGTTCCACCAGGTGGGTATCGAGTGGCTCGGCGCTCCCGATCCGGCGGCAGACGCCGAGTGCATCATCATGCTCATGGAGTTCTACAAGCGCCTGGGCTTCGATCTTTCCAAGCTCCGTCTGCTCATTAACTCGATGGGCGACGCTCAGTGCCGTCCGGCTTACCGCGAGCAGGTCAAGCAGTTTATCCTCGATCACGCTGACGAGATGTGTGACGAGTGCCGCGAGCGCGCCGAGCTCAACCCGCTGCGTGCCTTCGACTGCAAGAACGACCACTGCCGCGAGATCATGGCCGACGCGCCGCTGATGGGCGACAACCTGTGCGACGAGTGCCGCGAGCACTACGAGCAGGTCAAGCGCTATCTGGATGCCGCCGGTATCGAGTATGTCGAGGATCCCACCCTGGTGCGTGGTCTGGACTACTACACCCGCACCGTCTTTGAGGTCGAGGCTCCCGGTGCCGGCGTCGGCTCCATCGGTGGCGGCGGCCGCTACGACGGCTTGGTCGAGCTCGAGGGCGGCAAGCCCACGGCCGGCGTCGGCTTCGCCGTCGGTTTTGAGCGCGCCCTGCTGGCCCTGCAGGCCTTTGGCAGCGACCTGGGTGCCGATGAGGCCCCGTGCGTCTACGTCGCCAATGTCGGCAAGGAGTTGCGCCAGAACGTCTTTGTCATTACGCAGGAGCTTCGCGCCGCGGGCATCGTGACCGAGGCAGACTATCAGGGCCGTTCGCTCAAGGCTCAGTTTAAGCAGGCCGACAAGGTGGGCGCTAAGCTCATCCTGGTCCTGGGTGGCGACGAGCTTGCCGCCGGCAAGGTCAAGGTACGCGACATGCAGAGCCATGACGAGGTTCTCGTCGATCTGGCCAACGTGGTCGAGGCGGTTCGCGAGCGCCTGTAGCGCATCTTTTTGAGCTGCGGACCCGCTTGAGTGTCCCGTCCATTGCGAGCGATTGTTACGGGGGTGTTTCGCATTTATGCGGAATGCCCCCGTTTGTGTATGCCGTCCACCGAGAAATACGACCATTTAGAGCAAAAACCCTTGCAATGCAGAAAATACTTTTGTGTGGTAAAGCGCAATCAGTATCGAAAGTATTTCGCAAGCGCCTATAATGAATACCGCATGTTACGTGCATAGAAGGAGGAATGGGAGGAAACGTGGCTGAGAACCTAAGCAACCAGTCTGTACCCGAAGCCGCGGCGCGCGTCGCTGCCGTGGTCAACCGCCTCGTTAACCGAATCGGCTCGAATGCCGAGTCCAGGGAGCGTCTCGCCGAGATCGAGATCCCCGAGGAGCTGCGCGACAATCTGGCGCTGTTCCTGCGCCTGGAGCGTCGTGTGCTTAGCGAGTATGATCCTGAGATCGCGGACCTGTTCGACAAGATCCTGTCGGCCGAGATTGTGGCCAATGCCGGCAACCCCGGTACCCGCGCTGCCGACGAGGCCGTCGACGAGCAGGGCGTGCCCACCGCCGACGAGCCCACCGCCGTGGCATTCCGTGAGGTCGTCGATTTGATCGACAGCCTGCCGCTCGATAAGCAGCAGGTCATCGTTCGCGCCTTTACGAGCTTCTTCCACCTGGCAAACCTGTCGGAGGAGAACTACCGTGTGGCGCAGCTGCGCGAGCGCGAGGCCGGCGCATCGACCGATACCGAGGTCGATCCCGCCAACGAGCTCACCGTCGCCTATCACCAGTTGGTAAACGAGATGGGTGTCGAGGGCGCCAACGAGCTGCTCGGCAAGCTCGAGTTCCACCCTGTCTTTACCGCGCATCCCACCGAGGCCCGTCGCAAGGCCGTCGAGGGCAAGATTCGCCGTATCTCCAATCTGCTGGAGGAGCGTCCGCGTCTGGGCGGCTCCGACCTGGTGGAGAACGAGCGCCATATGCTGCAGGAGATCGACGCCCTGGTGCGTACGAGCCCCATCGCGCTCAAGAAGCCCACGCCGGTCGAGGAAGCCGATACCATCATCGACATCTTCGATAACACGCTGTTCGACGTCATCCCCGTCATCTATCGTCGCTTTGACGACTGGGTACTGGGCGACAAGGCCGGTACCGTGCCGCCGCTGTGCCCGGCGTTCTTCCATCCCGGCAGCTGGATCGGTTCCGACCGCGACGGTAACCCCAACGTCACCGCCAAGGTGAGCCGTGAGGTCGCCGCCAAGTACTTCACCCATATGGTGCTCAAGCTCGAGGACAAGTGCCGCCGCATCGGCCGGAACCTCACGCTCGAGGCCACCTACAGCAAGCCTTCTGCTGAACTCATCAACCTGTGGAACCATCAGGTCGAGATGAGCCCTCGGTACACGGCCCGCGCCGAGCTGATCTCCGAGCACGAGCCGCATCGCGCCGTCATGCTCGTCATGGCAGACCGACTCAACGCCACCGTGCGCCGTATCACCGACACCATGTATCACAGCGCCGATGAGTTCCTGGATGACCTGCGCGTCGTCCAGCGCTCGCTGGCTGCCTGCGGTGCCGTCCGTGCCGCCTACGGCCCGGTCCAGACCATCATCTGGCAGGTCGAGTCCTTCGGCTTCCATATGGTCGAGATGGAGTTCCGTCAGCACTCCGTGGTGCATGCCCGCGCCCTCAAGGATATCCACGAGAACGGTATCCATGGCGACCTGCAGCCCATGACGCGCGAGGTCATCGACACCTTCCGCGCTATCGGCTCCATCCAAAAGCGTTACGGCAAGAAGATGGCGCACCGCTACATCATTTCGTTCACCAAGAGTGCCCAGCATGTGGCCGACGTCTTTGAGCTTGCCCACCTGTCCTTCGCACACGAGGAGGATGTCCCCGAGCTCGACGTGATCCCGCTGTTCGAGCAGCTCGAGGACCTCGAGGGCTGCGTCGACGTGCTCGACCAGATGCTTACGCTGCCCGTGGTGCAGAAGCGCCTTGCCCAGACCAACCGCCGCATGGAGGTCATGCTGGGCTATTCCGACTCCTCCAAGGATGCCGGTCCTACCACGGCCATGCTCGCGCTGCACTCCGCGCAGGAGCGCATTGCCAAGTGGGCCGAGAAGAACGATATCGACCTGGTGCTCATGCACGGTCGCGGCGGTGCCGTGGGCCGTGGCGGCGGTCCGGCCAACAAGGCCGTGCTGGCGCAGCCCAAGGGTTCGGTCAACTGCTTCTTTAAGCTCACCGAGCAGGGCGAGGTCATCTTTGCCCGTTACGGCAACCGCACGCTGGCTCAGTGCCATGTTGAGTCCGTTGCCGCCGCAACGCTTTTGCAGTCGGCCCCGAGCGTCGAGAAGACCAACACCGAGACCACGCAGAAGTTCTGGGATATGGCCGAGAAGCTCAACGCCGTAAGCCACGAGCGCTATCTGGACCTGCTGAACACCGAGGACTTTACACCGTGGTTCTCGACCGTGACGCCGCTGACCGAGGTCGGTCTGCTGCCGATCGGCTCGCGTCCCGCCAAGCGCGGTTTGGGTGCCAAGTCGCTCGACGACCTGCGTACCATTCCGTGGATCTTCAGCTGGAGCCAGGCGCGCATCAATCTGGCCGCCTGGTACGGCCTGGGTACCGCCTGCGAGCAGTTTGGCGATCTGGACCAGCTTAAGGCTGCCTACCAGGAGTGGCCGTTCTTCCGCACCTTTATCGACAACATCGAGATGTCGATCGCCAAGACCGACCAGCGCATCGCCAAGATGTATCTGCACCTGGGCGATCGCCAGGATCTGTCCGAGAAGGTCTTTACCGAGATGCAGCTCACGCGTAAGTGGGTCCTTGCCATCGTCGGTGACGAGTGGCCGCTGCAGCGTCGTCGCGTGCTCGGCTGCGCCGTTCGCGTGCGTAACCCCTATGTCGACGCCCTGTCCATCGCCCAGGTCCGCGCTCTTCGTGAGGTGCGTATGAACCAGGACGAGATGGCCGAAGAGAAGAAGGCCGAGTACATGAGCCTGATCCTTTCGACTGTGACCGGCGTCTCGGCAGGACTGCAGAACACGGGGTAATCGATAGCCCTGTGGCTCTCACCGGGACCCGTCGGGTTTCCCTCTGAATGCGTCCTCGCACTTGAAGCCCCCTTATCCTGCTCCTTCGGAGCTGCGGATAAGGGGGCTTCGTGCTGCGGAATGCATTCAGAGGGAAACCCGTCGGGTCCCTTCGTCCTCGGTCTTCTGGGATTAAAGCTGAAGGGAATAAGGCGCGCTTCGCGCATAGCGTGGAGTGCGGCGAGGGCTTCTTGCGTCCTGCGGAGTGTGCCTACAGGTAAACCTATGGCGGGCCCTGCGATGTCTGGTCTTCGGCGGATCAGCCGCTGGGTGAGGGTGGTGCTTGGGGCGACGTGCAAAAAAAGGAGTTTTCAGCAGCCAAAGATTGGTGCATAAGGCTATGGGTGACGTTTGCGGCCCCTGTTGATGCTTTTGCACGACGATTGGGCTTTGGCGACGATCATATATGGCTGGTTTCTCGCCGCATGCTATCCAGATGGGACGAGTCATGGGGACTATCTACCTTTTGAAAGGCTTTTGACACCAAAAACTTATCCCGCGATGCTGAATACTCGCAAAAATGCACGCTCCGGAGGGTACCACCCTGTTACGGCTAGAAATCCATGCGCCATTATATGCAATTAATTAACGCATTTATGCAAAATGGCTTACGTGCGAACGTCTCGGGGTAGATGTTTGCCTCGGCGCTGCGTAAATCATCCTGTCTATAGTGTCTTTGACAGGCGGCCGCGGTTCCCTTTGGGATCGCGGCCGTTTTGTTGTGGGTCAAATATGAACGTTGTGTTAATGAGTCGGTGGACGGTGGTGTTTTTCGGTGAGCGGCGTATCCTTCCAACGGTTTATCTAGTGTGTCAGTTGAAAGGAAGAGGGCGCTCGTCATTGTTTGAATGTGAACTGCCGTTTGACCACAAGACGTTGCATCTGGAGCTTGAGGATAAGAACTTCGCGGGTGTGATGGAAGGTCATCAAAACGAGTTTAAGACTACAAAATCACAGGAAGAGCTGGTAGAGGAGTCACTTGCCAACCCTTATGGCTCGCCTTCGCTCGAGGAGCTTTGTGCTGGCAAGAAGGATATTGTCATCATTAGCTCCGATCATACGCGCCCCGTTCCCTCGCGTGTGACGATGCCTATTCTGCTGCATCACATCCATTCCGCTGCGCCCGAGGCTCGAGTGCGTATTTTGGTTGCTACGGGTATGCATCGTCCTTCGACGCACGAGGAGCTCGTCAACAAGTACGGCGAGGAGATCGTTGCCAACGAGGAAATCGTTATGCACGTCGCGACTGACGACAGCATGATGAAAAAGATCGGCACCCTGCCTTCCGGTGGCGAGTGCATCATCAACAAGATTGCCGCCGATTGCGATCTGCTGCTTGCCGAGGGCTTTATTGAGCCGCACTTCTTTGCCGGTTTCTCTGGTAGCCGCAAGTCCGTCCTGCCTGGCATCGCCAGCTATAAGACCATCATGTACAACCACAACGGTCAGTTTGTGAACGATTCCCATTCGCGTGCCGGCAACCTGTGCCACAACCACGTGAGCGAGGACATGTTTGCCGCTGCCGAGATGGCTCACCTTGCCTTTGTGCTTAACGTGGTGCTCAACGGCAAGCACGAGGTCATCGGCTCCTTTGCCGGCGATATCCACAAGGCGCACGAGGCTGGCTGCGAGTTCGTGAAGAGCCTTGCCGGCGTTGAGCCCGTTGAGTGCGAGATTGCCATCACCACCAACGGCGGCTACCCGCTCGACCAGAACATCTACCAGGCCGTGAAGGGCATGTGCTCTGCCGAGGCTACGCTTCCCGAGGGCGGTGTGATCATCGACGTCGCCGGCTGTGCCGACGGTCACGGTGGCGAGGGCTTCTATCACAACATCGCCGACAATGATCCGGCAGAGTTTGAGCGCGCCTGCATCGACCGTCCCAAGGACGAGACCCTGCCCGACCAGTGGACGAGCCAGATTTTCGCCCGCATCCTGGCACATCACCCTGTGATCATGGTTACCGACCTGTGCGATCACCAGATGATCAAGGATATGCACATGACGCCGGTCAACACCCTCGAGGAGGCGCTCAAGCTCGCCTTTGAGATGAAGGGTGCCGATGCCAAGGTGGCCGTCATTCCCGATGGCCTGGGCGTTGTCGTCGCTCAGCACTAGTACGCGGCCTAAACGAATCGTTTATAACCGACAAGAAAGATAAGGTTTTATGCTTACCAAACTCCTCTGCGAATTCGGCGCAACGGCCCTCATGATCATCTTTGGCGTGGGCGTGCACTGCGATACCGTGCTCAAGGGCACCAAGTATCAGGGCTCCGGCCACATGTTTGCCATCACCACCTGGTCTTTTGGCATCTCGGTCTGCCTGTTTGTCTTTGGCGGCGCCGTGTGCATGAACCCGGCCATGGTGCTTGCCCAGTGCATCGTAGGCCTGGTGCCGTGGAGCAGCTGCATCCCCTTCATGATTGCCGATATGCTCGGCGGCTTTGTGGGCGCCGTAATCGCTTGGCTTATGTATGCCGATGAGTTCAAGGCTTCCGAGGGCGTCGTCGACCCTATTGCCCAGCGCAACATCTTCTCGACCAACCCTACCACCGAGGGGACGAACTATGCTCGCAACTTCTTCTGCGAGGCCATCTGCACCTTTGTGTTCATCAGCGCCATCCTTGCTGCCGCTAGCCGCGCCGGTGAGAACGTTTTGATGCTCGCCATCTGCGTCGGTCTGATCGTTTGGGCCGTTGGCATGGGCATGGGCGGCATCACTGGCTTCGCCATGAACCAGGCTCGTGACCTTGGTCCTCGCATGGCTTATCAGGTGCTGCCGATCAAGAACAAGGCTGACAACAACTGGAAGTATGGTCTGCTTGTTCCTGGCATCGCTCCGTTTGTCGGTGCCGCTCTGGCCGCGCTGTTTGTGCATGGTTTCTTGGGCATGTTCTAGGCTAAGGACGGCTCTATAAGGTCCGGGCTCGGTAAGGGTTAACTTTCCAACGCGTCCTCGGACATGCAAAAAGGCTCGCTGCGCACTTCGTGCGGCGAGCCTTTTTGCGTCCTGCGGAGTGCGTTGGAAAGTTAACCCTTACCGAGCCCTGGGCATTTTTGGCTGTGTTCGAACAAGCAACCCAACATATATATCTGAATTTGGATGGGAGGGGCTTGTTGCTGTTGGGGGCATCGAAGTGCGAGTGACACTTTGGGATGCGTGGCGCCTTGGGGTGGGGCGGTGCTTTGGGATGAGCTTCTTACTTAGCTGAAGAGGGGTTTTATGGCTGATAGGTAGTCTTTGGCTACGTCCTCTTTTGGGGCTTGGAAGTTGTGCCAGGCCCACCATTGGACGGTGGCTACGAAGCTTGAGGCTATGTGGTGTAGTAAGAAGCTGCGGTCCATGGTGGCGGCGGGGCCGTTTGGGTCGGTAGGGACGGTTTCGGCTGCGCGCGACATGATGGTCTTGCGGAGACAGTCGGCGAAGACGCGTGAGCCGGCGCCGGCTACGAGGGCTCGTACGCCTTGACGGCGTTCCCAGAGGTTGTTGAGGATATGCTCGACTTGTACGAGTGGGTCATCGAGCGGCGTACCATCGTCGTCGAGGGCGTGGGTGCAGATGTCGCTCACGAGCTCGGACAGTAGGTCGTCTTTGCTCTTAAAGAGGCCGTAGAACGTCGCGCGGCCTACGTGAGCGCGCGCGATGATGTCGCCGACGGTAATCTTGCCGTAGTCCTCTTCGCGTAGCAGCTCGGAGAACGCCGCGACGATCGCGGCGCGGCTTTTTTCTTTGCGGGCATCCATGGCTATGCATCCACGTGAACGAGTAGACAACGGAGCGTGCCGGAGCAGCCCTCGTAGGGGCGCTTGCCGGCGCCGTAGCCGACGGCCTCGATGCGGTAGCGGACCGTCAGGTGCTCGGTCGTGCGCAGTGCGGCGACGATGGCGGCGCCCGTGGGCGTCACGAGCTCGCCGGCGACCGGTGCAGGCGTGAGGGCGATATTGCCCGCCTGGCACAGGTTGACGACGGCGGGCACGGGAATGGGCATAAGGCCGTGGGCGCAGCGAATGGTTCCGTGGCCCTCGGAGAGCGACTCGACCACGATGTTCTCAATACCCAGGTTATCGAGGCAGATGGCGACTGAGCAGACGTCGACGATGGAGTCGACGGCGCCCACCTCGTGGAACATGACGGTGTCAGGCGTTTTGCCGTGAGCCTTGGCCTCAGCGGCGGCGAGCGCGGTAAAGATGGCGAGGGCGCGACGCTTGGCGCCATCGCTTAGCTGCGAGCCGTCGATGATGGCGGTGACGTCCGCCAAAGAACGGTGGTGATGGCCGTGGGCGTGATGATGGTCCTCGTGGCCATGGTCGTGGGCCTCATGATCATGCTCGTGGCAGTGCACGTGTTCGTGCTCGTCATGATCATGATGGTGGCGCTCATGCTCGTGCGTGTGCTCGGCAGCTGCTTCGTTGCCGTAGAGCCAGGCCATGTCGTGATCGTGGTTCTCGAGCTCCTCTGCAAGCTGGACGTCGAAATCGCAGGCGTCGATGCCATGCTTGTTTGCACGCGTGACGGCAATCTCAAAGTCGTCGACCGGCAGCGTGGCGAGCTGTTCGCGTAGGTGCTCCTCGCTGGCGCCCAGGTCGAGCAGGGCCGCGACGGTCATATCGCCGCTGATGCCCGAGGTGCCGTCGATGATAAGCGTGTGCTGATGGTTGGACATGGAATGCTCCTTATCGGGCACGGGGTGTGCCAGCGCTCAGATGATTGATAAGACTTGCCTGGTAGGCGGCACCAAAGCCGTTGTCGATATTGACGACCGAAATGCCGCTAGCGCAGGAGTTGAGCATGGCGAGCAGCGCGGCTACGCCACCAAAGTTCGCGCCGTAGCCCACGCTGGTGGGAACGGCGATGACCGGACAGCTCACCAGGCCGCCGATAACGCTCGCCAGGGCGCCCTCCATGCCGGCGATGGCGATGACCACCTGCGCCTGGACAAGTTCCTCAGCATGAGCGAGCAGGCGGTGCAAGCCGGCGACACCCACGTCGTAGAGGCGATCGACCTCGTTGCCGTAGAACTCGGCCGTCAATGCGGCTTCCTCGGCGACGGGCAGGTCGCTCGTGCCGGCGCAGGCGACGACGATGCGTCCGTTGCCGGTAGGGGAGGGCTTGCCGCCCACGAGGGCGAGCTGTGCGTCCGGGACATATCCCAGGTCGATGCCGTTGTCGAGAAGCTCAGCGGTGCGCGCGGCTTTTTCGGCATCCAGGCGCGTGACCAGGATGCGCTCCTGGCCGGCATCGCGCAGTGCTTCGATAATGGCGGCAATCTGCTCGGCGGTTTTACCGGCACCGTAGACAACCTCGCCGGCTCCCTGGCGCACTCCGCGCGAAAGATCGAGCTGTGCAAAACCCAAATCGGCGGTTGGCGCCGTCTGGATGCGCGTGAGGGCGACGGCCGGGGTGACTGCTCCGCCGGCAACATCGCTCAGCAACTGCTCAAGATCTCGCTTATCCATATATGTTCCCTTCGACGGCGCAAAGTCTAGCACTCAAAGGGTATGTTTCCGAACACTAAGACAAAATTGTTCGGAAACTATAGGACAGACTGATTCAATTGTTAGGCAGATCGACTAGTCGCGCAGGATGATGTCCATGGCGAGCATCAGGTTGCGCTCGTCGATGGCAAACGGGGCGGCCTCGCGCGTCTTGGGCTTGGCGCAAAACGCGATGCCCGTGCCCGCGGCCTGAATCATGGGGATGTCGTTGGCGCCGTCGCCGATCGCGACGGTATGGGCCATATCGACACCGCACTCGACTGCCCAATCCAGCAGCCGGATGAGCTTGGATTCCTTGGTCACGATGTCTGCCGCCAGCTTGCCGGTGAGCTTGCCGTCCACGACCTCCAGGCGGTTAGCCAGGCAAAAATCGATGCCCGCGGCGGCCACGATCTTGTCGGCGACCTCGTGGAAGCCACCGCTTACCACGCCAACCTTCCAGCCCTTGCTGTGTGCCGAGCGCACAAGCTCCAGCGCGCCGGGGGTAAACGTCACGCGCTCAAAGGTGCGCTCGAACACACTCTCGTCCAAGCCGGCAAGCAACCCCACGCGTTCTTCAAGTGCCTGCTTAAAGTCCAGCTCGCCGCGCATGGCGCGCTCAGTGATCTTCGCCACTTGCTCGCCTACGCCGGCCTCCTCGCCCAACAGGTCGATGACCTCCTGGTTGATGAGTGTGGAGTCGATATCCATAACGATGAGGCGTGCAGTCATGGCGGGCCTTTCCGAGTGCAGTTGTATTGGGGCACATTGTCGCACGTGGCACGCCTTGACGACGGCCGCGGTGCACCAATTGTTTCGTCTCCGTCAAGTCTTTGGGTATGAGCTACTTTTCCGCGGCACATCGACGCGGGTGAGATAAGATAGAACGCCATGTCCGGCTGCGCGGTTTACGCAGGCTGGGCAAATCTGTACGACGCCGCCCGGAACGACACGGGGCGGCACAGATCCATAAAGGAGGATCACTGGTATGAGCCAGACCCGTCCCATTGACGAGCATTCCATGCACACCCGTACTTGCGGCGAGCTTCGCTTCGAGAACGTGGGCGAAGAGGTCACCCTCACCGGTTGGGTGAGCCGTCGCCGCGACCACGGCGGCCTTATTTTCTGCGACCTTCGCGACCGCGAGGGCATCACGCAGCTCACCTTCGACCCCGAGCACTCCGATGGCGATGCCTTTAAGATCGCCGAGACCATGCGTCCCGAGTGGCCCATCAAGATCCACGGCGTCGTGCGCGCTCGTGGCGAGGAGACCACCAACACCAAGCTCGCGACCGGCGAGATCGAGGTCCTGACCGACCACGCCGAGGTGCTCAACACGTCCGTCACCCCGCCGTTCCAGATCGAGGACGGCATCGAGACCAGCGAGGATACCCGCCTGCGCTATCGCTATTTGGACCTCCGCCGTCCCGAGATGATGGCCAACCTCAAGCTGCGCTCCGACTTTACCTTTGCCATTCGCGAGGCGCTGCACAACCGTGAGTTCATGGAGGTCGAGACGCCCTCCCTGTTCAAGTCCACGCCCGAGGGCGCCCGCGACTTCATCGTCCCCAGCCGCATCCAGCCGGGCAACTTCTACGCCCTGCCGCAGTCCCCGCAGCTTCTGAAGCAGCTGCTCATGGTCGGTGGCGTCGAGCGCTACTACCAGGTTGCCAAGTGCTTCCGCGACGAGGACCTGCGTGCCGACCGCCAGCCCGAGTTCACCCAGGTCGATATCGAGATGTCCTTCGTGGACCAGAACGATGTCATGAGCGCGCTCGAGGAGGTCCTGGCCGACGCCTTCGGCCGCATGGGTGTCGAGATGCCCACGCCGCTGCGTCGCATGAACTACTGGGATGCCATGGACACCTATGGCTCCGACAAACCCGATACCCGCTATGGCATGCACCTGGTCGACCTGACCGACATCTTTGCCAACTCCAAGTTCAAGGTCTTTGCGACTGCCGCGAACGAGGAGGGTTCTGTCGTCAAGGCCATCAACGCCAAGGGCGCCGGTGCCTGGGCACGTGCCAAGATCGATAAGCTTGCCGGCGTGGCCTCCACGTTTGGCGCCAAGGGTCTGGCCTGGATCGCTTTTCGCGAGGACGGCTCCATCAACAGCCCCATCGTCAAGTTCTTCTCGGACGAGGAGATGGCCGCTCTGCGCGAGCGCATGGACGTCGAGCCCGGCGACCTTGTGATGTTCGCCGCCGGCCCGCGCCTGCTCTCTGACGAGATTCTGGGCGGCATGCGTTCTCACATGGCCAACGCACTCGAGATCAAGCGCGAGGGCCACGACTTCCTGTGGGTCGTCAACTTCCCGCTGTTCCACTGGGATGAGGATCGCAAGGCCTATGCTGCCGAGCACCAGCCCTTTACCCTGCCGACCGAGACCGACATCGCCAAGATCGAGGCTGACCCGCTGGCGGCCGGTTCTTGCACCTACGACTTTGTCATGGACGGCTTTGAGGCTGGCGGCGGCGGTATGCGTATCCACAACGCCGAGATGCAGATGTCCATGCTCAAGCTCCTGGGCTTTACCGAGGAGCGCGCCGAGTCGCAGTTCGGCTTCCTCATGGAGGCCCTCAAGTTTGGTGCGCCCCCGATGGGCGGTTTCGCCCTGGGCCTGGACCGCGTGTGCATGCTGCTCACCGGTTCCGACTCCATCCGTGACGTCATGGCGTTCCCCAAGACGGCCAGTGGCTCCGACCTCATGTCGGGCGCCCCGAGTGCCGTTAGCGGAGCCCAGCTCAAGGACGTCAGCCTGCGCCTGATGTAGGCGAGTGGCTACATATTGCCCGCAACGAGGGAAGGACGTGTGCCTTTCCTCGTTTTTTATGCGCCGAGATTGTGAGGGCTTGGGATGACCGGACGTCGCGGAAAGTGCATCCCGGAATCTGCGTCCGGAATGGGTCGCGCTTTCCCAAAGGGGTCCTCTGGGAAAGCGCGACCCAGAATTCGGCAAAATAATGGGGCACAGTTTCCGGTTGAGCTGTCTAACGGAAACTGTGCCCCAGAATGAGCGCTCAAAACGGGGCAGGCTTTCCGCAACAACTGTCTGGCGGAAAGCCTGCCCCAGTTTCTTATAGCGAGTCTCTCTGGATCAGCTGCATGTGCATCACGGAGGTGGTGGGCTCGGCACCCTTGATCATGTCGAGCGCAATGTTGGCGGCCATGTGGCCTTCTTCGCGCAGGGGCTGGCGGACGGTCGTGAGTGCGGGGACGCAGCGCGTCGCAATCTCGTGATCGTCGAAGCCGACGACAGAAACGTCCGCAGGAACGGATAGGCCTGCCTCGTTGAGTGCGGTGATGACGCCAGCCGCGATACGGTCCGATCCGCAGAGCACGCCATCGAAAGCAATCTCGCGCGCGAGGATCTGGTGCATGGCCTGATAGCCGTCTCCGTTGTTCCAGCCGGTATAGATAACGTTTGCGTCTGGGAGGTCTTTGCCCAAGACGGCACGGTAGCCGCGCAGGCGGTCGACAACAGCGGGGTTGTCTTGCGGTCCCAACACGGCGACGATATCTTTGCGCCCGCGTTCCTTCATGGCGAGTGCCGCAAAGTGTCCGCCCTCTTCGTCGTCAGAGTAGACCGTCGAGAACACATCGCGATAGGGGTGGCCCTCGAGCTGGCCGCACAACACGGTGGGTACGCCCAGATCGCGCAGCACCTCGAGCAGCTCGCTGCCCTTGTAGGGGGAGACGTCGATTACGGCGTCGAACGAGCGGCGCTCAAAGTGCTCGCGTGCACGGTTGCGCTCATGCGTAGAAGACGCCTGCAAGATAACGGGCAGATAGGACGACTCCGACAGCTCCTCGGTAATGCCGCTCAAAAACTCGCTATAGGTGGGGTCGCTGAAGAGTTCACTCAGGGGCTCGGTCACGAGCACGGCGATGATTTCCGTGCGCCCGACAGCGAGCGCTCGGCCACGAGCGTTGGGGACAAAATTGACTTCCTTGGCCGCCGCGCGGACGCGCTTTTTGGTTTCCTCGCTAATGCGGGGCGAATCGTTGAGAGCGCGCGATGCCGTGGAGCGCGACACGCCGGCAGCTGCGGCAACCTCGGCAAGCGTAGGTGCGGTGCGAACTGGTTGGGTCATGGCGTCTCCTGGAGAATGCGGTCGATGTTGTCGCTGATACGGGCTGGTGCGGATACAGCTTACTATAGTGCGCCTGAACAGCGTTCATGATATCCGGTGACCGGTGTCGTTTTGCAACCAAGCCGCAATCGAATACGTCTCGTATGGGTGAGATATCAGCGGGCGTGGCGGTTGCCTACGAGCTTAAGAACGATGTCTTGCGCTGAGTTTCGATATTCAGGGTGACATAAGTGTCGCGGTTGTACAACCGGTTGCACCGTTAACCCGACTAAATCGACCGTTCAGCGGACAACCGGTTGCACAGTTTTTTGCATCGCCCGTAAGATAAGGACAACCGGTTGCACAAGAATCACTACGATGACGAAGGAGCATCACCATGGACGCCATTAACGATTGGGAAAACCAAGCGCTCACCCACAGGAACCGCCTGGCACCCCATGCGTACTTCATGGGTTACGAGACCGCCGATCTCGCCGCTACGTACAGCCGCGAGCTGTCGCGCGGGTTTGTCCAGCTGTCCGGCTCGTGGCAGTTCCGCCTCTTTGAGGGGCCTGCTGCCGTCTCTAACGAGGAGCTTTCCACGTACGAGCCCGAGTGGGATCACGTGGAGGTTCCGCACCTGTGGCAGGTGGATGGTTATGGCAACCTTGCCTACACCGACGAGGGTTTCCCGTTCCCGGTGGATCAGCCGTTCGTTCCCTCTGACGATCCCACGGGCGTGTACCGGCGCATCGTCAATCTTCCCGCCGTGCCTGCCGGCGCTCGCGAGATCATTCGCTTTGACGGCATCGAGAGCTATGGCGAGCTGTACGTCAACGGCAAGTTTATCGGCATGACCAAGGGCTCGCGCCTGTCTGCCGAGTTCGACGTGACCGACGCGCTTGTCGAGGGCGACAACCTGTTTGCGGTCAAGGTTCTGCAGTACAGCGATGGTAGCTATATCGAGGACCAGGACATGTGGTGGGCCTCGGGCATCTTCCGCGATGTGTACCTTATGCAGCGTCCCGCCGCGCACCTGGTCGACTTTAGGTTCCGCACGCACCGCGAGGGCGATGCCGCTCTGATCACGCTCGATACGGTGGCCGAGGGCGCTTCCCGCGTCGTGTTTACACTCGGCGATGGCGAGAACGTGGTGGCTACAGGTGAGTGCGTCGACGGCCATGCCGAGTGCAGCGTGACCGATGCCCACTTCTGGAATCCCGAGGACCCCTTCCTCTATGACCTTACGTTTGAGGTCTACGACGGTGACCAGGTCAGCGAGTACGTCACGCATCGCCAGGGCCTTGCCGAGGTGACGGTCGAGGGCAATCATATCTACCTCAACGGCACCTACTTTAAGATGCATGGCGTCAACCGCCACGATCACGACGATCACAAGGGCCGCGCCGTGGGCCTCGATCGCATGCGCCGCGACCTGGAGCTCATGAAGCAGCACAACATCAACGCGGTGCGCACGTCCCACTACGCCAACGACCCGCGCTTTTACGAGCTGTGCGACGAATACGGTATCATGCTGGTCGCCGAGACCGATATGGAGAGCCATGGCTTCGAGAATATCGGCAATATCGCCCTGGTCACCGACGACCCGGCATGGGAGCCGGCCTACGTCGACCGCATTGAGCGCCTGGTGATGCAGGAGCGCAACCACGCCTGCATCATTATGTGGTCGATGGGCAACGAGAGCGGCTATGGCTGCAACATCCGCGCGATGTACGCCAAGGCTCACGAGCTCGATGGTCGCCCGGTCCATTACGAGGAGGACCGCAACGCCGATACCGTCGACGTCATTTCCACCATGTACTCCCGTGTGTCGCAGATGAACGACTTTGGCGAGCATCCGTTCCCCAAGCCGCGCATCAACTGCGAGTACGGTCACTCCATGGGCAATGGCCCCGGAGGCCTGTCCGAGTACCAGGAGGTCTTCGATCGCTGGGATTGCATCCAAGGCCAGTTTATCTGGGAATGGTGCGACCACGGTTTGGCTGCTGTGACCGAGGGCGGCGTTGCCTACGATATGTATGGTGGCGACAACGGCGATTACCCCAACAACAGCAACTTCTGCATCGATGGCATGGTGTTCCCCTGGCAGCAGCCGAGTCCGGGCCTCACTGAGTATGGCCAGGTCATCTGCCCGATTCGCATGGCTTATGACGCCGAGGCAGGCGAGCTGACCGTCACCAACAAGCGTTGGTTTACCACCCTCGAGGATGTCTGCCTGTCGGCCGAGACCCTGGTGGACGGCGACGTTGTGTGCCGCAAGACGCTCATGCCCGGTGCGGTTGCCCCCGGCGAGTCCGTCCAGCTGCCGCTGGTGATTCGCGAGGCCGCAGTGGGGGAGACCCTGCTGACCGTGCACGCCTACACCATGGCCGCTCACGTCTGGTGCGAGCCGATGTTCCAACTGGGTGCAAGCCAGTTTGCCATCGCCAACCATCCGGCGCCAGCCATCGCGGCTCCCACTCGTCCTGAGCTTACGGTCGAGGAGACCGAGCAGGAAATCCGCATTCACTCCCTCAACGGTGAGCTGACCTTCAGCAAGGTCAACGGTACCGTGAGCGAGTGGAAGGCATCCGGCCGCGACGTCATGGCCTCTGGTCCCCAGGTTGGTTTTTGGCATCCGCTCGTCGATAACCATGCGCAGGAGTATGACTCACTGTGGAAGGACAACTTCATCGATGTGATGCAGACGTCTACCCGCAAGGTTTCTTGGAAGCAGGATGGCAATGCGGTCGTCGTGACCGTGAGCCAGCGTATCGCTCCTCCCGTCCGCGCGTTCGGCATGCGCGTCGTGCTCGTCTACACCGTGCTTCCGAGCGGTCGTGTCGACCTCAAGGTTTCCGGCGAGCCCTATGGCGATTACTCGGATATCATCCCGCGCATCGGCATCTCCTTCGAAGTCCCCGGTTGCGATCGTGCCGTCGAGTGGTATGGCCACGGTCCGGGCGAGAACTATCCGGACTCGCTGCGCGCCAACCCGGTCGGTCATTACCGCACCACGGTCGACGACATGTTCACGCCTTACGTTATGCCTCAGGACTGCGCCAACCGCGAGGGTACCCGCTGGGTTGCCCTGCGCTCCAGCCACGGTGACGGTCTGGTCGTGACGCGTCCGAGCGACGCCGCTTCCAACCCGTTCTCGTTCTCGGCATGGCCCTATAGCTGCGAGGCCATCGATAACGCCAAGCACGTCTACGACCTTGTCAAGGGCGATACGGTCACGGTCAACATCAACGACCAACTGCTCGGCCTTGGCTCGAACTCTTGGGGTTCCGAGGTGCTCGATTCCTATCGCACCCGTTTTGAGAGCTTCAGCTTTGAGGTGTCCCTGCGACCGCTGACGTCTGCCGATCTGGCTCAGGCGCTGGCACCCATTAAGGAGGCATAAGCCATGCATGTCTTTAACTCGCGCGCCGATTTCGACGCTCAGATGAAGTCCGTCAAGAAGTGGATGCGTACCGGACAGGCGCTCGATGGTGTTGCCGACCTGCAGCACGACGTGGCTTACTCCATCGGCGACTCGTTGGTGTACTGGTGGGTGAACGCCCACGAGGCGGCTACCGCCGATCTAGTCGGTCACCGTCGCTACCATGCCGTGCTCGCTCCGCTCGACGGCGACCTGACCGTCGAGGTTGCCCCCAAGGGAGGCCTCACCTGCGCCCGCGCCTACAGCGATATCGATGATCGTGAGCGCTTTGAGGGTACGGGGGAGACCGTGACGATTCCCGCCGGCGGCGTTGCCGTCGTCGAAATTGACGAGGCATACCGTGTCGTGTCCGATGCCACGGATCCCCGCGTCGTGGTGCTGCACGTGACGGTTGAAGGATATTCCTTCCCCAACAAGTAGTATTCGTCCACCTGGACGTTTGCTTCGCGCCGTTAAGGGGGATGGCTTTGTTGACTCCCTTTTCCCCATTCCCCTTAGCAGGTGCGCCGTCCGTGTTTGCACTTGCAGTCCGGACGGTTTTAGATGAGATATAACGGATGATTGGGAGGGCTTATGAGCTCTGAAAAACGAGGAACGATCGGTTCGTTCGCTCTGCTGGGCATGACGGTTGCCGCCGTGTTCGGTATCAAGAACATCATCAACAACAACGCGGCCATCGGCTTGGCAGCTGCGCCGTCGTTCTTCTTTGCCACGCTTTTGTACTTTGTCCCCTATACCCTGGTTACCGCCGAGTTCGTCGGCCTTAACAAGGACTCCGAGTCGGGCGTGTACGCCTGGGTCAAGACCTCGATGGGCGGCCGCTGGGCGTTCCTGACGGCATTTAGCTACTGGTTCGTTAACCTGTTCTACTTTGCATCCGTCCTGCCCAATGTCATCATCTACGCGAGCTACGTGTTCTTTGGTGCCAATGCTGAGCTTTCGCAGCTGTGGATCACCATTATTGAGATTGTCGTCTTTGCTATTGCCACGTGGGTTTCGACCAAGGGCGCTAAGTGGATCGGCTCTATTTCCTCCTTCGGTTCGACCGCGGCTCTCGGCCTGACTGCCGTGTTCATCCTGCTGTCCCTGGCTGCTGCCTTTGGCGGCGTTGAGTTCGCTACGGCTCCTACTCCCGCCAACATGGCTCCCGACATGAGCAACTTCGCCACTATGTGGGGCTTCTTCGGTACGCTTGCCTGGATCATCCAGGGCGTTGGCGGCGCTGAGTCCGTCGGCGTGTTCCTTAACGACCTTAAGGGCGGCGTCAAGGCCTTCGTGCGCACCGTCGTTATCGCCGGCCTGACTATCGGCCTTCTGTATGCAGGCGCTTCGCTGCTGGTTAACCTGTTCATCCCCGAGGGCGGCGTTGCCATCTCCACCGGCATCTTCGACGTGTTCGGCGCTGTCTTTGCCCACTTTGGCATTCCCATGGAAGTGTCTACGCGCGTCATCGGCCTGATCCTTCTCGCCGCTACGCTGGGCTCCCTCATGATGTGGACCTCCGCTCCCATCAAGGTGTTCTTCACCGAGATCCCCAAGGGCGTCTTTGGTAGCAAGATCGTCGAGCTCAACGAGCACGGCATTCCTGCCCGCGCTGCCTGGCTGCAGTTCGCCATCGTCGTCCCCATCCTGATCATCCCGGCCCTGGGCTCCGGTAACCTCGACGACCTGCTCATGATCGTCACCAACATGACGGCTGCCACCGCTCTGCTCCCGCCGCTGCTGATCCTGCTTGCCTACTTTATGCTGCGCAAGAACTTCGACGCTGCTCCCCGTGGCTTCCGCATGGGTTCGCGTGCCTTTGGCCTGGTCATTGCTGCATTTCTGCTTGCGGTCTTCTGCTTCGTGCTTATCTGCGGCACCATTCCGCTCGATCAGCCGCTGTGGCTGACGCTGGTCTACAACGTTGGCGGCGTGGTTGTCTTCCTGGGCCTTGCCGTGATGTGGTACAACCGCTACATCAACCGCCTGCGCGAGACCGATCCCGAGGCCGCCGAGAACGAGCTTCGCCCTTCCGTCCTCGACATGATGGAGTAGCGGCTAGGATTAATCTACGGCTGTGGAATAAATCGATTCCCTTTCCTAAGGAGGGGCCTTACGAGGCCCCTCCTTTTGTGTTTTGGGGCATGGTTTTGGCCCCCGTGTTCAAAAAATGCCAAATATGAGTACTGTTGCAAAAGAGGTGGCATATTTTTCGTCCTGTCCTGAGCGAAAATGGGCTTAAAATCAATTTATCTAACCCCCTTTAAAGGGCGTTTGACGGCTTTTAACCTCTTCAAATCGCTCAAAGTAGGCAAATGGCTCTCGATTTTGCTGCTACTAAATTGGTGACAGTACTCATATTTGCCACTTTTTGCCCACGGGGTATCCGGAGGGGCCCTCGGCAGGCATCTAACGCTACAATAACTACCACGTGGCTGGGTTTTGCCGGCCGAATGTGCGATGCCGCGGGAGGGGACATGGTCGAGTTTACAAAGACGATTAAAGATCCGTTGGGACTACATGCCCGCCCGGTTGCGCTGCTCTATGACATCATTGCCAAGCATCGTAGCGACGTGTCAGTCAGCATCGGCGATCGCCATACCGACGGTCGCGACGTGATGGGCCTGATGGCTCTTTACGGCGAGTGCGGCGAGGATATCGTGTTCCGCGTTTCGGGCGTGGATGAGGCTTCCTGCGTCACGTCGATCAGAAACCTCTCGCTTTAACCACAACAATGTTGCAAGGGGACGGTCCCTTTGTCGCATTCATTGGCATCAAGAGGCACCGCAAAGAGATGGTCTTTGCGGTGCCTCTTTTGTTTCGTATAGGAAACTTTTTCGAAATCTGAATGGGGACCCTTTCCAAAAAGTTAACCACGTGTTAGTTTACTAAAGCGAACATAGGCGTGGTTAACTTTTATCGCGTCGATGTTGAGGACGAACTGACGTTAGGAGCCACTCATGTCTTGCGGACCGCAGATGCCGGCAATGCCGCTTTCGATGGTAAAAGCGGGCGAAACCGTGCGCGTGTCTCGTGTAAAGGGCAATGAGGACATGAAACACCACCTCAAGGACCTCGGCTTTGTCGAGGGCAACGAAATCCACGTGGTGAGCTCGAGTGGTGCCAATATCATCGTCACGGTGCTGGGCGCACGCTTTGGCATCGATTCCAAGGTTGCCATGCACATCATGACCGTCGGTTAGTCAGCAGCATTTCATAAAAACCGAAAGGGGGACAAGAGGATGAAGACGTTGGGTGACGTTAAGGTGGGCGAGAGCTCTACCATCGTCAAGCTTCACGGTGAGGGTGCGCTTCGCCGCCACCTTATGGACCTGGGGCTCATCAAGGGCACTTCGTTCAAGGTCGTGAAGGTTGCACCGCTCGGTGATCCGGTCGAGATCAACGTGCGCGGCTACGAGCTTTCCATCCGCAAGGAGGAGGCGGCCGTCGTCGAGGTCCAGTAAGGGCTCGCGGCGTGTATTTCTGCAGGTAAAGTTAGGTATTTCTAACTTAATGCAGCAACTTTGAAGCACATTATCCAGCCCGCGCGGAGAAAGCAGCGCGGGCACACAAGGAAGAAGGATTGAATGGCGGATTCTCAGATCCATGTCGCGCTGGCGGGTAACCCCAACTGCGGCAAGACCACGCTTTTCAACCTGATCACCGGCGCCAACGGTTATGTTGGCAACTGGCCTGGTGTTACGGTTGAGAAAAAGGAAGCCAAGCTCCTGAGTGACAAGAACGTTACCATCACGGACCTCCCCGGCATCTACTCGCTTTCCCCCTACAGCCCCGAGGAGCAATGCTCGCGCGATTACCTCATGAGCGGCGAGCCCGATGTTGTCGTCCAGGTGGTCGACGCCACCAACCTCGAGCGTAACCTGTACCTGGCGCTTCAGGTTATCGAGACCGGCCTGCCCGTGGTCGTTGCCCTCAACATGGCCGACTTGGTCGAGAAGAACGGCGATAAAATCGACACGGACAAGCTCTCCAAGAAGCTCGGCTGCCCGGTTATGATGATCTCGGCTCTTAAGAACAAGGGTATCAAGGAGCTGTTCGAGCAGGTCAAGAAGTCCGCTGCTTCTAAGGGTCAGGTGCCGGAGCATAAGTTCGATTCCTCCATCGAGGACGTTCTGGACCACATCGAGAACAACCTGCCGGCCAGCGTTCCTGCTAACAAGCGTCGCTACTACGCCGTCAAGCTGTTTGAGCGCGACGCGGACGCCTGCAAGCTCATCAACCTCACCAAGGAGAAGGCCGCTCGCGTGGAGCAGCTGGTCGCCCAGTGCGAGCAGGACTGCGACGACGACGCCGAGTCCATCATCACCGGCGAGCGTTACGGCGTGATTGCCCATATCATTGACGAGTGCCTCACCAAGGCTCCGGCAAAGATGAGCACCTCCGAGAAGATCGACCGCGTGGTTACCAACCGTATCCTGGGCCTGCCGATCTTTGTGGTCATCATGTTCTGCGTGTACTTCATCGCCGTTTCTACCTTGGGCGGCACGGTGACCGACTTCACCAACGACCAGCTCTTTGGCACCGACGGTTGGTATGTGCTTGGTCAGGGCCGCGACGCCTACGATGCAGCCGTCGAGGCTGCGGGCGACGATGCCGACTCGGTTGACCCGGCGCAGTACGGCCCCTATGTTCCCGGTATTACCACCATGGTGCACGACGCCCTCGTGGCGGGCGGCACCGAGGACGGTGGCCTTGTCGATTCGCTGGTCTGTGACGGTATCGTCGGCGGCCTGGGCGCCATCTTCGGCTTTGTGCCGCAGATGTTCCTGCTGTTCGTGATGCTGTCCTTCCTGGAGGATTGCGGCTACATGGCCCGCGTCGCCTTCATCATGGACCGCGTGTTCCGCCGCTTTGGCCTGTCCGGTAAGTCCTTCATCCCCATGCTCGTGTCCTCGGGCTGCGGCGTCCCCGGCGTCATGGCCACCAAGACCATCGAGAACGAGAAGGACCGCCGCATGACGGTCATGACCACCACGTTCATCCCCTGTGGCGCCAAGCTGCCGATCATTGCCCTGCTCATGGGTTCCATCATCGGCGATTCTTCCACCACCGCCGCGTGGATCAGCCCGCTCTTCTACTTCCTGGGCGTCTTTGCCGTCATCGCCTCGGGCCTCATGCTCAAGAAGACCAAGCTCTTTGCCGGTCGCCCGACGCCGTTCGTTATGGAACTTCCCGCCTACCACTTCCCGGCGATCCGCTCTTGGGCGCTGCATGTGTGGGAGCGCTGCTGGGCCTTTATCAAGAAGGCTGGCACGGTCATCTTCGCGTCCACCGTCGTGGTTTGGTTCCTGTCCAACTTTGGTAGCTACAACGGTTCCTTTGGCTTCCTGCCTGCGATGGACGGCATCCCCGAGGAGTTCATGGACTACTCCGTGCTTGCCATGCTGGGCAACCTGGTCGCCTGGATCTTCGCCCCGCTCGGCTTTAGCACCTGGCAGGCAACTGCGCTGACCGTCTCTGGCCTTGTCGCCAAGGAGAACGTCGTCGCCACCGCTGGCTCGCTGCTGTCCGTCGCCGACGCCGGCGAGACTGACCCGAGCCTGTGGACCGCGTTCGCCGGCATGTTCCCGACCATGGGCGCTTGCGTTGCCTTTGGTGCGTTCAACCTGCTGTGCGCTCCGTGCTTTGCCGCTATGGGCACTATCCGCAACCAGATGGATTCCGGCAAGTGGACTGCGATTGCCATCGGCTACGAGTGCGCCTTCGCTTGGGTTATCGGCCTGTTCATCAACCAGTTCTACAACCTGCTTGTTCTGGGTCAGTTTGGTTTCTGGACGATTGTGGCCATCGTGCTGCTGGTTGCGATGCTCTTCCAGATTTTCCGTCCCATGCCCAAGCACGCTTGGACCGACGAGGACGAGACCAACACTGCTTCCGCCGCAGTTTCCGCTTAAGTCCGAATAAGGATTAGCCCCTTTCCATGAGCCCGGGTGTCCCAGCGACACTCGGGCTTTTTGGTGCAATGGGGGACAGATTGCTTTGCTCCAGAAGTAAGATGTGACGTTTCCGCAGATAAAACCGACCAAAATGAACCTGTCCCTTTTTGGTAGGTTGAAAATGGGGTAAAGTAAGTGATGGTTAACTAGAGGAGGCTTGCTATGGCACCTATCGATATTGTTGTACTGGCTGTTATCGGTATTGCGTTTGTCGCCGTGTGCGTGCGCATTTATCGCAAGGGCACCTGCGCCGACTGCGCTCAAGGTGGCGTTTGCACGGGACATTGTTCCAACAAAAAGACCTGCGCCGCGCTTAAGGGCGTAGACAAAATCGCCGAAGACTTGGGCCGCGGTATTCATTAGCCGACCGGCGTTTGGGCATGTTTGACTACGGATGCGGCGGTTGCTGATACGATAAGTACGTTAGCAACTGCCGCCGAGCGGCTCAAACGAAAGGAACCCTGTATGGAGTCTTCCGCCTACCCGATGCTCTTTAGCCCGATCAAGGTCGGTACGACCGAGGTCAAGAACCGCGTCTTTATGCCGCCGGTGTCCACGAACCTGGCCGATCATGGCTATGTGACCGACGACTTGGTCGATCATTACCGTGCCCGTGCCAAGGGCGGCGTGGGCCTCATCATCACCGAGGTCGTGACGGTCGAGCCCACCTATACCTATCTACCGGGTGACATGTGCTGCTACGACGACACGTTTATCCCTGGCTGGGAAAAGCTCGCCGCGGCCGTCCACGAGTATGGCTGCAAGATCATGCCGCAGCTCTTCCACCCCGCCTACATGGCCTTTAACATTCCGGGCACGCCGCGCCTGATCGCTCCGTCCTTTGTGGGCCCGTCCTATGCCCGCGAGGCGCCGCGCCCCATCACGGTCGATGAGATCCACGAGCTCACGCATCAGTTTGGTGACGCTGCTGTGCGCATGCAGAAGGCCGGTGTCGACGGCGTCGAGGTCCATGCGGCACACGCCCACGGCATGCTCGGCGGCTTTTTGACCCCGCTCTATAACAAGCGCACCGACGAGTACGGCGGCTCGCTCGACGCCCGCATGCGCTTCCTGCTCGAGGTCATCGCCGAGATTCGCGAGCGCTGCGGCAAGGACTTTATCATCGACGTCCGTATCTCGGGCGACGAGTACACCGATGGCGGCCTGACCCTCAACGATATGATCTATGTCTCGCGTCGCTTGGAGAAGGCCGGCGTCGACATGATCCACGTGTCGGGCGGCACTACCATCAAGCGCGGCTCCGCCATTCCCGCCGCCGGTACGCAGCAGGCCTCGCACGCCGCCTGCTCGCGCGAGATCAAGAAGCATGTGAATATTCCCGTTGCCACGGTAGGCCGCATCAACGAGGCATGGATTGCCGAGGAACTGATCGAGGACGGCGCCGCCGACATCTGCATGATGGGCCGTGCCAATCTGTGCGATGCCGAGTTCTGCAACAAGGCGGCTGCCGGCAACGCCGACGAGATCCGTCCCTGCATCGGCTGCCTGCGCTGCCTGAACGGCATCATGTTTGGCAAGCGCATCTCCTGCACCGTCAACCCGGACGTGGAGCGCGACGAGGCCGGCTACGAGCTTGCCGCCGAGGCCAAGAACGTGCTCGTTGTGGGCGCTGGTCCTGCGGGCATGGAGGCAGCCTACATTGCCGCCAAGCGCGGTCACAACGTGGTGCTCGTGGACAAGCAGGATGAGCCGGGCGGCGAGATACGCATTGCGGCCGTTCCGCCGGCAAAGCAGGAGCTCACGCGCGTGATCAAGTATCAGTACCGTCGCCTGGCCGAGGCCGGCGTCACGTGCGTCTTTGGTACCGAGCTTTCGGCCGAGGACATCCAGCGCGACTACGCGGGCTACGAGGTTGTCCTGGCTTATGGCGCCGAACCCATCGCCCCGGCCTTTATGCAGGGATTTAAGCAGGTCATGACGGCTGACGACCTGCTGGGTGGCAAGGCTTTCCCGGGCAAGAAGATCGTCATTGTGGGCGGCGGCACCGTTGGTTGCGAGACGGCCGATTACCTGGCCCCGTTGGTCAACGACCTGTCGCCGGCCAACCGCGATGTCACCGTCATCGAGATGACCAAGACGCTCGCCGCCAACGAGGGCGGCGCCGGCCGCGCGGTGCTCATCACGCGCATGCTCTCCAAGGGTGTTCACGTGCTGACCGAGGCCAAGGTGACCGAGATTACCGAGGACGCTATCAGCTACGAGAAGGACGGCGAGGTCCACACCATCGCCGATGCCGATACGCTGGTGCTTGCCATGGGCTACCGCCCCAATACCAAGCTGGCCGATGACCTTGCCGCTGCCGGCGTTGCCACCCACGTGCTGGGCGATGCCCAGAAGTGCGGCAACATCCGCGACGCCATCGGCGACGGCTACAAGGTCGCCTGCGAGCTCTAGTCAACCCCTTTGCACCAATCGATTGCAAAAAGCGGCGGCTGCCCTGTGTGTGGGCAGCCGCCGCCTGCGTTTTGCCAAAGAAAGATTATTGTCGGGCCCTAAATGCCTTTTGTTTCTGCTCCCTCCGCAATCATGTTGCGGTTATACACCAGGTGCAGATACATCGCGTCGTGCGCGGCGGTGGGATTGCGCGAGGCGATGGCGTCGGCCACATCGCGGTGCGTGCGGATAGTTTCCTCGACGAGCTTTTTGTCGGTCACGTCGATAAAGAGGGGGACGGATGCCTTGAGCACGCCCATCAGGCGGGGAACGACGAGGTTGCCGCCATCCCAAGGCGGCTTCATGGAGTAGCGCCCGTACGCATCGAATTTCTCCTCTCATAGATGTGCGGCACAAAGAGCCCCGAGTTCATACGAGCTCGGGGCTCTTTTCGTTTGGATTGCAGGCATATTGACAGACGAAAACAGTCTGCGTTTGGTAATAAGCGTACGAAAGCGCAATTTACGTCTTAATTTCGGACGCAAATCAAGACGAAAACCGTTTACGTCTGCTTTAAATCCGTACGAAAACGGTTTTCGTCTTGCAGGGCAGTTGTCGTTTCTACAGTTCAACTTCCAGTTCGGCTTTGTGCTCGTAGAGGTAGTCGCGCATGTAGGGGATGGCAAATGAGACCTTGCCGTACGAAGGAGCCTCGATAATCGATTCTCTTAACAGGCGGCTGCGGACGGAGCTCACCTGTTGAGGCGTTTTGTTTAGGGCATCGGCAACCATGCTGGTCGAGCTCGTCTGCCCCAAAGACGCCATGCTCAGCAGATAAGCGATGCACGTGGGCGGAATGCGCTGCAGCGCGGGCTCAATCACCATGCCGCAGAAGCGTTCGCGTGCCGTTGCAATGCCACGCTCGGCTTCTTCTTCTCCAATAATCGCTGTATGTGCGCGTCTCGCCAACTGCCATGCGTAGTATCCAACGAGTTGGATCATGAAAGGATAGCCTTGCGTTGCCTCGGCAAGTTGGCCGGCAATACCTGGCTGCAACTCCAT
The DNA here is from genome assembly GCA_902462065.1 of uncultured Collinsella sp. Classification (GTDB taxonomy): domain Bacteria; phylum Actinomycetota; class Coriobacteriia; order Coriobacteriales; family Coriobacteriaceae; genus Collinsella. The sequence goes on along the minus strand of CABQAK010000006.1, from coordinate 11,412 downwards.
GCCAGACGCTTCAATGGTTTCCTCGAGGGAGTACGACACTTCGGTTACTGCCACAGCCTTCAGGTCAAAGGGGAGGGCACGGCGCAAAAACGTAAGTGTCTTTCCGTTGATGATGCTTTCAATCATCGAAGGAAGTCCAGCAAAAACAAAGGCGATATCAAGGTCTTCGCCGATAACCTGCTGAATCGCAATGGAGAGCGTTCGGACCTCATCGAGCTCTGCGTCTTGAACCTCGTCGAGAGTGATGAGCAGGCCATTTCCATTCTTGGATATTGTCTGTCTCATGGCGTCGCGTAGCGATGGGCCGATTCGCTCAATATCTATGCTGCCGATGGATATGCCAGCTACGGTGGTCTCAAATCTGGCGTGTTTGGCCTGGAATTTGGGCTGCAGCTGTTCGAGAATGCGCTGGCAAAGTCCCTCGGTTGCGACCTCTTTTATGACCGTCCAGCCACGGCTTTGCGCCAAACGTGAGCACTCGTCAAGGAGGACCGTCTTGCCCGTTCCACGGACGCCGGCTATGCGCATTAGGCGCCCCGGGGCACCAGGCCCGTTGACGAGGCCCTCATTGAATTCTTCGAGCACATCTTCGCGGCCGATAATCGTGGGAGGTGTTTTACCTGCTGTGGGCTTAAAAGGGTTTGTTTGCATGTGAGCCACCTTTGCTCAAGATATAGCAAGATATAGCAAAGTATAGCAAGATATAGCAAAGTATAGTGAGATATAGCAAAGTAAGCGCTACTCGCGGGTTTTGCGGTGGTGCTATTTTCCAAATGCCGCGCGGATAAAGCGCTGGGCGAACAGCTTGTTGGCAACTCACGAGGGCTCGGGGTGCCAATTTGGGGTGCAGTAGTGCTGCGCCACGAAAAGGGCCTATCTACTACGTTTAAGCCGCAGGGGTCAACCATAGTCGGCTTTTTCGAAAATCGACAAGCTCTCTACCAGCGGTTTTGTTTTCGCACTTTTCAGCATGGTCTGGGCTCTCCGCGTTAACGTAGTAGATGGGCCGCTTTTGTGGCAAGGGGCCGACCTGCGGCCCGGGGTGGCCAAAAAGCCCCGTCCCAAAAAGACTGTTGGAAGTTGCGGTGGAATAGTTCCTGTTTTTGCTGCTGAAGGCTTTGAGCAGGAACTATTCCACCGCAACTTATGAGGGGGCGGGGGATGCGATAGTATTACGGGTGATATTCGACAAACCGTGAGCTTCATCCGAGGGCTTTATGGAACAGCACCAGCATTATCAGAGCCTGCAAGACCAGGCGTACAACGCATTGCGCTCCAAGATCATCTATGCCGAGCTCAAGCCCGGCACGCGCCTTTCGGCGATTGGTCTGGAAAAGGAGACGGGAATCGGGCGCACGCCCATTCGCGAGTCCTTTGTGCGCCTGCGTGAGCAGGAGCTGGTGGAAACGCGTCCCAAAAGCGGCACCTATGTCTCAAAAATCAGCATGGAGCGCGCTAAGAACGCTTGTTTCTTGCGCGAGAAACTCGAGAGAAGCGTGCTTATTAAATGTTGTTCGGCCGCTACGCCCGAGCAAAAGCAGCGGCTTGAGCAGATTCTTGCCGAGTCCGAGTCGCTCGACCATAGCGAAACGCGTCGCTTTTTCGACCTGGATAACCTGTTCCATGAGACGTGTTTCGTGATTGCCGGCCGTCACATGCTGTGGGATTGGATGAAGAGCGTCAACACGCATTTTGAGCGATACAACTGGTTGCGTATGGTGTCGCAGGACCTGGATTGGGAGCCGATTCGTCGGCAGCATCGCCGGATTCTCGAGGCCATTAAGAGGGGCGATACCGACGCGGCGAGCTATCTGGCCGAGACGCACTTGCATCTGATGCCCGAGGAGCAGGGCCCGGTTATCGCCTTGCATCCCGACTATTTTGAGCTGCCTAAAGACTCGGCTATCTAACTCGCGCCCTTTATTTGCTGCGGTGAAATTAAGATCGTTCTGCGGCTCTGGTGGCGTAGGCAGTTCGTATAAATGCCTAAAATGGCTCAGGTTGCCGACAATTGGGAAACGGGGTGCGCTATGGCGCAGATGAGAATCAAGGACATTGCCGCCGAGGCGGGCGTGAGCCCGGCCACGGTCTCGCGCTATCTCAACAACCGCCCCGGGCAGATGACCGAGGAAACCCGTGCCCGCATCGCGGCGGTCATCGAGCGCACCGGCTATCGTCCACGTGCCGCCGCGCGCAATCTGCGCAGCTCGCGTACCAACCTCATCGGCGTGATCTTGGCCGACATTGCTAACCCGTTCTCGAGCGCCATGCTCGAAGGGCTTTCCGCCAGCGCCGCCGCGCGCGGCTGCTCGCTCATGACGGCCATTAGCGGCAACGACCCCGCCAAGGAGGCAGAGTCGCTCACCAGACTTATCGATGCCGGCGTGGACGGCCTGGTCGTCAATACCTGCGGAGGCAACGACAAGGCGATCGCCGAGGCTGCGGGACGCCTGCCCGTCGTGCTGCTCGACCGCGATGTTGCCGACGGCGGTGTCGATCTGGTGACCTCCAACAACCGTGAGCTGGTCGCCGGCCTGGTAGACGCCTTGGCCTCTGCGGGCAGCGAGCGCCTGTGCCTGCTCACCGAGGCAAGCGACGACAGCCCCGTGCGTCGCGAACGCGCCGAGGCGTTTGCCGACGAGCTCTCGCGCCGCGGCCTGGCCGGCGAGGTCGTCACCTTGGCGGACGGTGGTGTCGAGGGCGTCAGTCGCCTGGACGAGACCATCCGCGGCTATGCGGGTAAAAAGCTCGGCCTCATTGCCGTCAACGGCTTGGTTTTCCTGCGCCTGACCGAGGCGCTGGCCCAGCTGGGGCCCTCGTTGCCGGCGGGTCTCAAGATCGCAACGTTTGACGACTATCCCTGGAACCACGTGCTCTTTGGCGGTGTGACCACGGCCGCGCAGGACACCCTCACCATTGCCGAGCGCGTAGTCGAGCGCCTGTCCGAGCGCATCGACGTCGTTACCACTACGGTGGGCGACGCCGCAAAGCTCGCCCCCAAGCGCATCGAGGTCCCCGGCCACATCGAACACCGCGCTTCGACCTCGCGCTAGTCTCTTGGCCTCACGGCCTGTTCGCACACGTTTTTTGAGCGCTTGATACGCTTTAACCCTGCGGAAACATTTTTCTGCGATAGTATCTGCGATATAAACCAGTCGAAACCCGCCCGAAAGAAAGGGGAGCGACATGAACCAGCAGAACATCGATTACGTACTCCGCTCTGTAGAGCAGCGTGACATCCGCTTTGTGCGTCTGTGGTTTGTCGACATTCTCGGCCGCCTCAAGAACTTTGCCATTAGCCCCGAGGACCTCGAGGTTGCTTTTGAGGAGGGCATTGGTTTTGACGGCTCGGCCATCGAGGGCTTTGCCACGCCCGAGGAAGCCGACATGCTCGCGTTCCCCGATGCCTCGACCTTCCAGATTCTGCCGTGGCGCCCGAGCCACAACGGCGTCGCCCGCGTGTTCTGCGACGTGTGCACTCCCGATCGCAAGCCCTTCGCCGGCGACCCGCGCGATGCCCTGCGCCGTATGTTCCACAAGGCCGAGAAGGCCGGCTACCTGCTCAACGTGGGCGCCGAGCTGGAGTATTACTACTTCCCCGACGAGCGCACGCCCGAGCCGCTCGACAACGTTGGCTACTTTGACCTTTCGGTGAGCGACGCCGCCCGCGACCTGCGCCGCAACACGGTCCTCACGCTCGAGAAGATGTCCGTGCCCGTGGAGTACACCTTCCATGCCGCCGGCCGCTCGCAGCACGGCATGAGCCTGCGCCACGCCGAGGCCCTGAGCATGTCCGACGCCATCACCACGGCCAAGCTCATCATTAAGCAGCAGGCCTACGAGAGCGGCTGCCACGCCTCCTTTATGCCCAAGCCGCTGGCGGGCGAGGACGGCAGCGCCATGTTCCTGCACCAGTCGCTGTTCGACCACGACGGCAACAACGTCTTTTGGGGCGAGGACGACGAGAGGTACCATCTCTCCGACGTCGCCAAGCACTACATGGCCGGCATCCTGGCGCACGCGCGCGAGATTAGCGCGATCACCAACCCCACCGTCAACTCGTACAAGCGCATCACCACCGGCGGCGACTCCGTGCCGCAGTACGCCACGTGGGGTCTGCGCAACCGCGCGAGCATGGTCCGCATCCCGGTCTACAAGCCCGGCAAGCAGCTGTCCACGCGCATCGAGCTGCGCAGCCCCGATCCCATGGCCAACCCGTACCTGGTCAACGCCGTCACGCTGGCGGCTGGTCTGGACGGTATCGAGCGCAAGCTGGAGCTCCCGCCCGAGGCCACGGCCGAGACGCTCAAGCTTACCGACCGTCAGATGGTCGAGGCCGGCTACACGCCGCTGCCGCGCTCACTCAAAGAGGCACTCGACGTCTTTGAGGACTCGCAGTTTATGAAGGATGCCCTCGGCGAGCACATCCACAGCTTCTTCCTCAAAAAGAAGCGCGACGAGTGGCATAAGTTTGAGTCCACGATCACCCAGTGGGAGATCAAGCACTACCTGGCGAACTCCTAATCGCGCTGGCTTGTTCCAGTACGATTGAGCTCATTTCTTTGGAGGCCGATATGTCCGAAAAGAGTGCCCTGTTCATGGCGCGCACGACGCGCTTCCACGAGTTTGCCCGCAGCTTGACGACCACCCTGGGTGTCGAGGTGAGCCTGGCAACCCCCGATTCGCCAACTGCGGCGCACGACTTTGACCTGCTGATCCTCGATTCCGACGGCATCCGCAGCGACCGCATCGATCAGATTGCCAAGTGGCTTGACGATCGCGGCGGGGTCCCCATGTTGGTGATCGTCGACGACGAGGCGCTCGGTACCCTGCGCCTGCCGAATCACGCGCATGCCGACTTTGTGTGCCCCACGGCGACGCCCAACGAGCTCAAGGCTCGCGCGCAGCGCTTGATGGGCGAGGAGGAGACCGTTACCGCCGACGATGTGCTCAACATCGATAACCTTGAGATCAACCTGGCTACCTACCAGGTGACGCTCGATGGCGAGCCCATCGACCTGACGTTGATGGAGTACTCGCTGCTGAGCTTTTTGGCGACGCATCCCAACCGTGCCTACAGCCGCGAGGTACTGCTGCACCGCGTGTGGGGCTTTGAGTACTGCGGCGGCACGCGCACCGTCGACGTGCACATCCGACGCATCCGCTCCAAGGTGGGCCCGCAGATAGCGGCACACATCACCACCGTCCGTGGCGTGGGCTATCTGTTTAAGGACTAGCAAGTAAATAGAGGAATGTGAGGGTACCGGAGATTTCTCCAGTACCCTTTTCTCGTTTAGGGCGAGAAGAAGACCTTTCACCGATTTAAAGTGGGTCAGTAAAAACAATATCAAACGTATAACACTATCTCACGAATATCATTTAGTTACCGTATCTCCCTACTGCACGGATGGAGGAAGAAATGCGTTATTCGAGAAAGGTGATTGTCGGATTCATAGTATTGCTTGCCGCCCTGATGTCTCCAAGGTTGGTTTTTGGAGACGACGACTTGGTTCGTGTCACACCGCAAATAGCTGTGGAGCAAGCGCAAGCTTTCTTTGATGACGTATCGGATGAGCCGGTGACCGCTTGTGACCCAGTAAAAATGGTGAATTCCGATGGGGAATCAATCGGGTATATCGTTCGCGCGAAGCGGGATGACGTTAACTATGGCTACGTCGTATTTGATTCAGAGCGATCTTGGTGGATCAGCGAATACTGCTTGGCTCCGAACGCCCCTATGCCCATTGAGAATACAAGCGATGAAATAGCTCTTCTCGCATCCCAAGATGACATCGTTGCTTTGAAATTTGACGAGCTGTCTTTTGGTATTGCAGATCTGGATAATAACGTTGTTTTAGATGAGAAGGGATGCCGGTCAACAGCGGTGTTTTCTGTGGGAAATAGCCGCAGAGGATCTCCAGGCAGGTTCGAGGATGTTTTCGTATCGCCCAAAGACCTGTATAAGCAAGGATATGTCATTGACGCAAGTAAAACAATTTCAGGGATGATAACGCCTACACAATCAGAGGTTATTAAAGAAACGGGGACCTATGCTTGCGATGTGTCTGCAATGTTTGCGGTAAGCAGCCATTATGTAACGCTAAACCGGCTCAAATTGCCAGACTTATATCATGAGCTTTGGCAGTTATCGGGAACATCCGGCGATCCAAATAAGTCATTCGATCAAGCTACGGGCCTTTACTTTACCCAAGGAAGGACTCCATCTCCAAATGCTGCCCCGGCTATTAAGGAGTTCTGTGCTAGGCGCGGGAAAAGGCTTGAGACATCATTTGCTTGGTATCCATCTTGGGATTCTTTCAGGGCAACTGCAGATTCTGGAAATCTCAGTATTTTTTCTGGGACTCTCAGGTCAAGCCATGACGCTCATGCGATGGCTGTTGCGGGATATGTGGCTATGCATAATACATATTCAAATGATAAGAAATATATGCTTGTTGTCTGGGACGGTTGGTTCAATCAGCTGCGTTTTCTTCCATATGACACAACGATTTATATATCGCATGAAGGGACGTATTGTGGAGAGTGACGGCGAAGATGATAGAAAACGCATACGTAAAACGCTGGGGCTTCTTTGCGCATTTCTTGGGATATTGGTTGTCGCGGCCTATCAACCGAGCCCCTCGGTCGTTGGTGGAAAAGATGACGAACATATTTCAGTTGAAGTACAGACGCTGTCGGATATTCATAACGGGCAATTTGAGGCGCTTATGCCAAGTGGTTGCCGTAAGAAAATCGATATGCGCCGTAAGTCAAGTTCCGGATATGTCTCAGGGTTGAAAGCAGGTGATAAATGGATTCTAGTATTTGTGGAAGATAAGGAACTTGACGGGACTGTTCTGTATCCCCATTCAGCTGAGAAAGTCAAATAAAGTAGACAAGGGGAATGAAGAATGATTGATAGAAAGCAGTTTTTAGGTCTGATGGCAGGGGCTCCTATTTTGATGCGAGCTGGGATGGCAGAAGCCGTGGAGTTGCCGGACGCTCGGAAGCGATTGACGCTCGTGGTCGACACGGTGGTCAGAGATGAAAATGGCAATGAAAAAACGCGAACAAGAAGCAGAGAGACTATTTTCACGCCAGAGAGCGAAATTGTGTCTGCGGACGCTATGGCCGGTGATGTCATAACAATCCAGAGGGAATCAGATGAAACGTTGCCGCTGCTTGCCAAGATTGAGCTCACGGTCGCTTATTATAACGATAAAACAGAAATTGAGATTCGTTCCGGAAAGTACTCGATAGTCCAAACCGATCCGCTTGTGATGTATGCAAACGCTTGGTACGCGCTCATGCAGAAGGATAAATACGTGATGAATAACTTCACGGAAAGCGAAGCATCATATGAAACGGGGTGGGGGCCAACGCCATACGACGCGGAGAAAGATAAGTGGACGTGCGGATCAGGCATGGGTGCGACGATTACGGACTTTATTAACGATTCAACATATAGTTTTGCTATCGACTGTTATATCGAATAGACATGACGGCATAAAACGAATTGGCTTATAAGCATGTCATTACTTAAGCAAAGCTGAAATCTTGGCATCTAGTGCTCGGGACTGCCCAGCTTGGGGTACAACTCAACGTGAACAATGATGGCCCGCCACATGTTTGGCGGGCCTTTGGTTATTTGACGAAAGGATCGCAGCTATGAGCGAGTACGATTCCCAGCGTCCCCAGGATGCGGGCAACGCCGGCGATACCCAGCAGCAGCCGCGCGTGCAGGTGGAGTCGACGCCTGCCGACAGCAACATTCCCTACGTGCAGGCCTACGACACGCAGACCGGTAAGCCGCTGGGCGGTCAGCAGGTTGTAAACAAGCACACGGTGGTCAAGACCAAGACCAAAAAGCTGCCGATCTTTATTACGGCACTCGCCGGCTGTGCCTGCGGCGCCCTGCTGGTCATTGCGCTCATTATGAGCGGCACGCTCGATATCGGTGGCGGCAAGAATGCCGTGACGGCGGGCGCTTCGGGTTCGTCGACGCAAAAGATTACGATCGACTCCGAGGACACCACACTTGCCGAGGCCGTTTCTGCCAAGGCCCTGCCCTCCGTGGTTTCCATTACCGCCACTTCGAGCGGCAGCCAGAATGGCTCGCTTTCGCAGTCTGCTGATGAGTCGGACAGCTCGGGCAGCGTCGGCTCGGGCGTGGTGCTCGATACCGAGGGCCACATCCTCACCAACAACCACGTGGTCGATGGTTACGACCAGTACGTGGTGACCATGGACGACGGCACCACCTATGAGGCCGAGTTCGTGGGCAACGATGCTTCGAGCGACCTCGCCGTCATTAAGCTCAAGGACGCCGACGCCTCCAAGCTCACGCCGATCGAGATCGGCGACTCCTCCAAGCTCAACGTGGGCGAGTGGGTCATGGCGATCGGCTCGCCGTTCGGCAACGAGCAGTCTGTCTCCACGGGTATCGTGTCGGCGCTGTATCGCTCCACGGCTATGAGCTCTACCAGCGGTAACACCATCTATGCCAACATGATCCAGACCGATGCCGCCATCAACCCGGGCAACTCTGGCGGCGCGCTCGTCAACGACAATGGCGAGCTTGTGGGTATCAACTCGCTCATCGAGAGCTACTCGGGCTCCAGCTCGGGCGTGGGCTTTGCCATTCCCGTTAACTACGCCAAGAACATTGCCGACCAGATCATCGACGGCAAGACGCCGGTGCATCCGTACATGGGCGCTACGCTTTCGAGCGTCAATGCGCTCAACGCCCGCACCAACAAGCTGAGCACCGATAGCGGCGCGTATGTGGCGAGCGTCGTTGAGGACGGCCCTGCCGCCAAGGCTGGCATTCAGGAGGGCGACGTCATCACCAAGCTGGGCGATGACGAGATCACGAGCGCCGATGGCCTGATCATCGCACTGCGCAGCCACGAGGTGGGCGAGAAGGTCGAGATTACGCTTATGCGCGGCAAGGACGAGAAGAAGGTCACCGTCGAGCTGGGCTCCGATGAGGAGCTGCAGAACCAGCAGCAGGACGACAGTTCGACCGATACCGGCAACGGCGGTATTACCGACGAGCAGCTGCGCCAGTATCTGGAGGAGCTGTTGGGCCAGCAGGGCCAGGGCTACGGCCAGGGTTACTAGCGAGTCGTATCGCACATATCGAAGCCAGAGGGGGCTGTCCCGCCAACGCGGGACAGCCCCCTCTTTTCATATTGATCCGTTGGGGACGGAGGAAAACAGATCATTTTGGTTAGTCTTCGTCGCTGGGAAGGCTTCCAAATGCCTCGATGTACTCTTCGTCCGACATCCAGTCGATGATGTCGCCAGGTTTGCAGTGAAGTGCCTCGCACATCGCGGTCAACGTCGAAAAGCGAATGCCCTTGAGCCGCCCCGTTTTAATGCGCGAAACGTTAACGGGCGAGATGCCGATAATGTCGGCAAGTTCTTGAGAGGACATTTTGCGATCCGCCATGACGCGATCGAGTCTCATGACGATTGGCATGCTGCCCTCCTTCTAAATAATGGCGTCAACGTCCGACTGCAAGAGTCGCCCGTACTCAAAGATAGCCGAAAGAGATAGCGCAAACAAAGCGAGAACCAGTGTCCAAGCGTTAAAACCAAAGATACCAATTGCGGTAATACTGACGTCGTTGGGGAGCTGGACGGCACATAGGTTATCGAAGGTAATCGAGACAATTGAAGAAATGAGCAGCAGAAGCCCAACAACCAGAAAACGCCGGCATTGTTTTCGCGTGAATATCGACTGAGTGCTGACGACGTCAAGGCAGAAGTTCAAGTAGACAATCAGGCATGTGATTGAAAGCGCCAGGGCCAGAACGTCGCGGATGGCGAGCGCGGTAAGGACGGCGCTCGGAATGGACTCACCGTTAATATAGAAGGGAGTGGGTGCAAAGAGCACCTCCCGCGCCTCGTTGGCAACGCTGAACGCTGAGAAGGCCGCCATGATTGCTGCGACAGACAAAGTGGCGAGCAACATCACACTGCTAAAACGGCATCGTTTATCTGAGCTTTCCATAATTAACCCCAAAAAGGCTGCGGCAATGCCGCAGCCAAAAAATCCTAAGCATAGATGGTTCTTGCTTCAGAATGCCAACTGCCGTTGTAATAGTAAGTAACAGTTACGACGACGCTTCCGTTGCTGAGTCCGTATCTATGAGTCCAGCTGATGTTGCTAACTCGAGAATTGGAGGTCCAGTTCTTTATGGATTTGATGCCCGTTATCGTTCCATAGGTATCGTTAACGGTGTAAGTAACATGGAGCCTGACGCCGTTCGAATAGGCGAGGGTGGTTTCAGCGGTGTAGATTGAACGACTTTCGGCAACTGGCGAAATGATAGAGGAATGGGTTTCTGCTGCGAAGGCGGGCTGCGCGGTCATGCACGATAACCCAACAAGGCAGACGGCGAGTAAATAAGCAACCTTTTTCATCATTGGCTCCTAACTATCTGGTGATTATTTTTTAAACTCCTTTCTGACATCGAGCTATTCCTTTTGCGTAATCATGATGGCTGTTGGCGTTATGAGGGCGGGCAGCTTTGTGGGATCGGTATCGCTGCTGGTGTTGACGGTGCAGGTTACGTCAACGTAGACGCCTTCTTTGATGGCTCCGACTTCTGCCTTCTTACCATCCTGATCCTTAATGGGGATGGTTGAATCGATTTTGAAGTTGAGGTGCAGCGGTGCGGATTGGAATTGCTCGCTTGCGATAACGAAGCGACCTTCGCTCGCCCCGCTGGCGGAAGGGTGATACACAGCAACGACTTCGCCCCGCAAGGAAAGTCCCTTCGAAAAGGGAATGTCCTTCCAGAAAAAGCCGAGCAAAGCGGCTGCTATAAGGACAAGGGGGACGAGGATGGTTAGGAAACGTTTGGACTGATTCTTCATTTCAATCACCTCACGTTGATAATACCAAAATATATTGCAAACACAATATAAAATATTAACTGCGATGAATTGAGTTACATAAAGGAGCATACGAAGTTGCTCGATTCTGGGTGAGCCTGGACAGTTAGTTCAGATACGTATAAACCCGAGGCGGTTCAGCATGCGTTTTGAGCTGTTTTGGGATGGGGGAGGGGTTCGGATGGGAGTCTAGAAGGGTGACGAGCCGGTCGTGCAGCCCCCGGGGCGGCCAAATTGGCTGGAATGACGACGTCTGAACACGATCAGGCTCGCAGAATTATACGTATCTGAACTAACTGTCCAGTCTGGTCCGTCGGCTGCCGATTCGGTGCGGTTCGAAAGGGCTATTCGGCCCCATTGCGACCGGTGGTACTCTAGTATCCGTTTGAAATCGAGCGAAGGAGTGCCGCTATGGAGCAATCGAGCCTGTTTGGTGACGGTGTGGACATCGATACCGAAATGCCCGCGAGCGCGGATGCCACCGCGCCGACCGACGCCCGTGCCCAG
>CABQAK010000005.1 GCA_902462065.1 uncultured Collinsella sp. | reverse complement strand
GAACTTGGCGGCGTGCTCGGCCTCCTCGTGGGCAGCCTTCTCCCAGTACAGGCCGATTTCGGGATAGCCCTCGCGATGAGCGACGCGAGCCATGGCCAGGTACATACCGACCTCAGAGCACTCGCCCTCAAAGTTGGCGCGCAGGTCGGCAACGATGTCCTCGGAGACGCCCTCCATCTTGGCGACGCCCACGACGTGCTCGGCAGCCCACTCGAGCTGACCCTCCTCCTGCTTCAGGAAACGAGAACCGGGAACGCCGCACTGGGGGCACTTAAAGTCCTCGGGCAGCTGGTCGCCGTCGAACTCTTCCACATAACCGCAAACGGGGCAAACAAACTTCATGATTCGATCCTTTCGATCGATGGCGATGGGGCGCTTGTCCGGTCCCGTAAGGGCCCTCTCCGGACGTGCGTCTTGACGAGTTCTATTATCCATAAATGCAACCAAATGTGAAGCCTATTAGGAATGATTTTTAATAAAACAATTTTGAGATATGAAGATGTTGATTGATTAACGATTGGCAGGCCGTCTTTGACCGCCGCTGAGTACAATCGGTCGAGCAAATGTTGACCAATCAACAAATGAGGGAGTTTCTTTTATGCATCTAGCCCGCCGCGCCTGGTGCCGAACGTATCAAACGGTTTTTCGCGTCGCATTGCCGGTGCTGCCCTATACCGAGCCACGCATTTTGGAGCATGCCGAGGATGTGCCCGCGGTGCTTCAAAAGCGTTCGATACAGCAGGTTCTTATCGTGACGGACCCCGGTATTGCTCGCCTGGGGCTTACGGCACCGCTCGAGTGCGCGCTCGCATCCAAGGGGATCGGCGTTACGGTCTATGCCGAAACGCGTGCGAACCCCACGGTCTCGAATGTGGAGGAAGCGGCGGCGCTGTATCGCGAGAGCGCCTGCCAGGCCATTATTGGCTTTGGCGGCGGCTCGGCCATGGACTGTGCCAAGGGCGTGGGAGCACGCATCGCGCAGCCAAACAAGCCCATCAACAAGATGCGCGGGCTGCTGCGGATTCATCGTCGCCTGCCGCTGCTCATCGCCGTTCCCACCACGGCAGGTACGGGAAGCGAGGTCACGCTTGCGGCGGTAATTACCGATGATGAGACGCACTACAAGTACCCCATTAACGACTTTGTGCTTATCCCGCGCTTTGCGGTGCACGACCCCGAGTTTACGCGCGGTCTGCCCGCCTCCATTACGGGGCAGACGGGCATGGACGCCCTGACGCATGCCGTCGAGGCCTTTATCGGGCGAAGCACCACGCCCTATACCCGCAAGATGGCGCGACAGGCGGTGCAGCTCATCAATGACAATTTGCTCGAGGCCTATGAGCATGGCGACAACATGCGTGCACGTCGCAATATGCTTTCGGCGGCGTATAAGGCGGGTGTTGCCTTTACGCGCTCCTATGTTGGATACGTTCATGCCATCGCACACAGCCTGGGCGGGCGTTACGGGATTCCGCACGGCTTGGCCAACGCCATCATCCTGCCGCATATGCTTCGCGCCTATGGCGAAACTGCTGCTCCTAAGCTCGCCGATCTCGCCCGCATGGCCGGTATCGCGCCGGCTAACGCGCAGGACAGCCTGGCGGCCGAGGCCTTTATCGATTGGGTCGACCGCATGAACGAGGCCCTGGGAATCCCCAAATATGTTTCGGGTATTCGCCGCTCCGACATTCCGCAGATGGCGGCACATGCCGATGCCGAGGCTAATCCGCTGTACCCCGTTCCGCTTTTGATGGCCCGCTCGGAGCTCGAGCATATGTACGAGGTCGTCGCGGGTGGTATGTTTGAGGACGAGAACTAGGAGGGTCCATGAACACCGAGGAAATTGCGCGCATCGTCGGCGATCAGCGCGCCTACTTTAAGACGCACGCTACGTTTGATGTCGATACTCGACGTCGCGCGCTCGTGAGTTTACGCGATACGGTACGGGCGCACGAGGCCGATATTGCCCATGCGCTCAAGACCGATTTGGGAAAGTCGCATGACGAGGCATATATGTGCGAGATCGGCACGTCGCTTTCCGAGATTCGTCATCAGATCGCTCATGTGGCTCGATGGAGTCGTCCGCGCCTGCGTCCGTGTGATCTCGCTAACGCCGTGAGCGTGTGCAAAACGCAAGCCGTGCCCTATGGCGTCACGCTGATCATGGCTCCTTGGAACTACCCGTTTTTGCTGACGCTCGAGCCACTCGCCGGCGCCCTTGCCGCGGGCAATACCGTGGTCATCAAGCCGAGCGCCTATGCTCCGGCATCGAGCGCGGTGCTCAAGCAAATCTGTGAAGAGGCATTTGATCCGTGCCTGGTGACGGTTGTCGAGGGCGGGCGCGCCGAAAACGAAGCGCTGCTCGACGAGTGCTGGGACAAGATCTTCTTTACCGGTAGCGTTCCGGTCGGCAAGCTCGTCATGGAGCGCGCGAGCAAAAACCTCACGCCCGTGACGCTTGAGCTGGGCGGAAAGAGTCCCTGCATCGTGGATGCGACGGCAAACTTGAAGGTCGCGGCACGACGTATCGCCTTTGGTAAATGGCTCAACGTGGGGCAGACCTGCGTGGCGCCCGACTACCTGCTGGTCGACGTGCGCGTGCACGATGAGCTGTTGGGCCTCATCAAGGAGGAGGTCCGTCGCATGTTTGGCGAGCACCCGCTCGACAACGAGGATTACGGGCATATCGTCAACGCCAAGCATTTCGCGCGCGTACGCGGGCTGATCGACCCCGATAAGGTTGTGCTTGGAGGCACGGCGCGCGAGTCGTCGCTCAAGATCGAGCCGACGATTTTGGACGGCGTGTCCCCCGATGACGCCGTGATGCAGGAGGAGATTTTCGGCCCCATTTTGCCGGTGCTGACGTTTGAGAGCCTAGACGAGGCCGAGACGTTTATTACGGATCGTCCGACGCCGCTGGCCCTGTATATCTTTAGCCAGGACCGTGCGGTTCAGCAGCGCTTTGTGCGTTACGTGCCCTTTGGTGGTGGCTGTGTTAATGACACCATTATGCATTTGGCCACGAGCCATATGGGCTTTGGCGGCATGGGTGCGAGCGGTATGGGCCAGTACCATGGCCGCGAGAGCTTCGATACGTTTAGCCACAAGAAGAGCATCGTGAACAAGGTAACGTGGCTGGACGTGCCATTCCGCTATGCTCCTTACGCAAGCTGGAAGCACAAGTTCGTGCGCATGTTTGTGCATTAGAATCAGATAAGGATGAATTTATGTCCGCACGGGCCCGTAGACTTCTCGATAAGGTCAAACGCTGGTTTATCCGGCCGTTAGAGGAGTTGCCATGTACGAGCCTTCACGTGTTCTTCTGTCATTTCACATTGCAGGATTTCAGTATGCCGACGGCGCATTGGTCCTGGGCGATCTTAAAGCGGGCGATAAACTGACGCTGTGTGCCGAGCACGATAATCCCCATGATCCCGAGGCGGTTGCGATCTACTACGGCAACACCAAGCTTGGCTATGTTCCGGGAAACGAGGTCGGCCCGCTGTCCTTGATGATGTATTACGGCCACGAGGACGTATTTGAGGCCCGTGTGCAACAGGTTGCTCCCGAGCGCAGCCCGTGGCATCAGGTGCGCGTTGGGCTCTATGTGGTGGATGCTCGCTAGTCGGCAATGGAGGCTGCCATGTTTGATGACGATGATCTGTTCGATCTGACAGATGATCCGTTTGAGTGGGATATGCTACTCGATGACGATGAGCTGGAGCAGGATCGCAAAAAACAAAAGGATAAGAACGCCCAGGGCAAAGGTTCGAATAAAAAGGACAAGCGCCGCCGCGGACTGTTCGGCGGGCTCTTTGGATAACCGCCGCATCGCTACGTCTGTATACTTAGCACGAGTTGAACACGTTGCGAAATGAGGGCACGGACGATGATGTGGTTTACCGCCGACCTGCACCTGGGCGATACGAATATCTTGCACGATATGGATCGACCGTTTGGCTCGGTCGAGGAGATGAACCGCAAGGTCATCGATGCCATCAATGAGTGCGTGGCTGCGGATGACCGCCTCTATATTTTGGGTGACTTTACCTATCGTTTGCCCCTGGCGGAGGCGGTGCGCCTGCGCGAGCGTATCGAATGCCAGAACGTGACGCTCATCCGTGGTAACCATGACGGCGACTGGGAAGATCCCGACGTACCGCAGATTTGGGAAGACGTGCGCGATTACCTGGAGATTGCTCCCGGCTATGCCAAGGGCCATCGTCTGGTTATGAGCCACTACCCCATGCTCAGCTGGAACGGCAAGGCACGTGGCGCCATTATGCTGCATGGGCATATCCACAGCAGGGGTGACCGCACCAACGCACGCAACCGCGATCGCGAGCGTCCTATCTTTCGCTACGATGTCGGTCTCGATGCCAACGATTACAAGCCCGTAAGCCGCGATCAGATCCTCGGCTTTTTTGGACTGTAATTCTCGAACCACCACAAAGGTGCCTGTCCCCTTTGCGGTGGTTCTGGCGCCGTTGCCATTCTGGCAGCGGCGCCTATTTTGTCCGCGCGGCGCGGTAGAGTGTAGGCGGTTGAAATTTGCGTCCGTTGAGGAGCTGCTATGAACGAGATCAAGTGCCCGCATTGCGGCGAAGTCTTTAAGGTCGATGCGTCCGGCTATGCGGATATCGTTAAGCAAGTGCGCGATGCCGAGTTCTCGCGCGACCTGGATGAGCGTGTGAAGGCAGTCCAGCGCGAGGGCGAGCAGGCGCTGGAGCTTGAGCGCTCGCGTTCGTCAGCCGCTTTGCAGGAGGCAGAGTCTCAGCGCAACGTTCAGCTTGTCGAGCAGAAGAATGCTGCAGCTCAGCAGCTGGCACAAGAGGTCGCCAAGCGCGATGCCGAGCTTGCCGAGTTGCGCGCCAAGCTCGAGGGCGCTGCCGCAGAGCGCGAGAGCGCAAGTCAGCGTGCGGCGGTTGAGGCCCGTGCCGATGCTCAGAAGGAGAATGCTGAGCTTCAGCGCGAGATCGACAATTTGCGTGCGCAGCTGGGACGCAAAGATGACGAAGCCAAGCTTGCCGAGTCGGCGGCGCGCAACGCTGCTCAAAACGATTTAGCTGCACGTGATGCTCAGATTGCCGAACTGCAGGCCAGGCTTGCCGCGGCGGACAAGGCCCAGGAGATGGCGCTTGCCGCTGCCGCGGCAGAGTCGCAGCGTGAGCTCGATGCCGCTCGCAGCGAGGCCGAGCGCACACTTGCCGACTATCAGGCGAAGGTGCAGGAGAAGTTCTCCGCCGCAAAGGCTCAGTCCGAGCAGGAGGCAGAGAGTCTGCGCGCCCAGCTGCGCGAGCAGGAGCTGACGGCCAAAATGAACCTATCGGAGGCGGTCGCTGCGGTGGAACGAGAGCGCGATGAGGCACGTGCCAAGCTCACGAGCGAGCTGGCGGTGCGCGATTCTCGCGAGGAACAGGCCAAGGCGGCACACGAGCTCGAGCTTGCGCAGGCCAAGCGCGCGAGCGATGACCTGATTCGCTACAAGGATGAAGAGATCGAGCGCCTTAAGGACATGAAGGTCCGCCTGTCCACCAAGATGGTGGGCGAGTCTCTGGAGCAGCACTGCGAGACCGAGTTTAACCGTCTGCGTATGACGGCGTTTCCTAACGCGTACTTCGAGAAAGATAACGATGCGTCCGAGGGCACCAAGGGCGACTTTATCTTCCGCGAGTGTGACGCGAGCGGCAACGAGGTCATTTCGATTATGTTCGAGATGAAAAACGAGAACGACGAGACTGCGACCAAGCATAAAAACGAGGACTTCTTTAAGAAACTCGATCACGATCGTCGCCAGAAAGGCTGCGAGTACGCGGTGCTCTGCACCCTGCTCGAGCCCGAGAGCGAGCTCTATAACGCCGGCATTGTGGACGTGAGCTACCGTTACGAAAAGATGTACGTGATCCGCCCGCAGTTCTTTATCCCGATGATCACGCTGCTGCGCAACGCCGCCATGGGTTCGCTGCGCTATAAGCAGGAGCTGGCCGAGTACAAGCAGCAGAATATTGACGTCACGAACTTCGAAGCCAAGATGGAAAAGTTCAAGAATGATTTCGGTCGCAACTACGAGATCGCGAGCCGCAAGTTCCAAACGGCAATCGATGAGATCGACAAGACGATTAGCCATCTGCAGAAAACCAAGGAGGCGTTGCTGTCCTCCGAGAACAACCTGCGCCTAGCCAACAAGAAAGCCGACGATCTTACCATTCGCAAGCTCACGTGGGGCAACAAGACCATGAAGGCCGCGTTTGACGAGGCGCGCGGGGCTGCGACAGAGACAAACGATGAGCCCGCCGAGGCGGATTCGTATGAGGTCGAGGACGCCGAGTAGGGCATAGCGTATAGTGCAAAAGCGGGGCCGCTGGCGATATTGCCAACGGCCCCGCTTCGTTTCGTTCCAGTATGTTCGGCTAGTCCTCGAGCAGGTCCTCGATAAAGCCGACGCGGTAGTTTTTGAAGATGACCTCGCCACCGTCTTGCGTGGCGTCCAGATCGACATCGCCCATGATGCCAAAGTCGTGGTCGCCATCCTCGTCGGCAAAGATCTGGTGCACGTGCCATACGTGCGCGGTCTTCTCGTCGGACTCGTCGATGGAAAACATCGCGGCGCTGCGGGCATCTCCGTCGGTGAGGATTTCCTCGTGCTGCTCGTGGTAAGCGTCGAGTGCTTTTTGCCAGCGGATCTCGCTCATGCCCCAGTTGTCGTCGAGCTCGCCCAGGTCGCGAACGTGCTCGCGGGCGGCAAGGGTCACGCGACGGAAGAGCGCGTTGCGCACCAACAGCGTGCAGCCGCGACGGTCCGCCACGACCTCGTCGATGCCCTGCGGCGGCGCAGCATCGAGGGCTGCCGGGTTGCCGGCGTTCTCCCACTCGTCCACCAGGCTCGAGTCCACCGAGCGCACCACAAAGCCCAGCCACGAGATAATGTCGCGCAGGCGCTCGTCGCGCTTCTCGATGGGCACGGTACGGTCGAGTGAACGGTAGGCCTCTGCCAGGTAGCGCAGCAAAATGCCCTCGGAACGGGCGATGCCGAGCTTTTGAATGTAGCCCTTAAAATCGCTCGCGCTTTCCAGCATATCGCGCAGAACGCTCTTGGGAGAGAGCTGGTAGTCGTTTGCCCAGGGCACTTCCTGGCAGTACTTGTCAAAGGCGGCGTCGAGCAAATCCTCGAGCGGCTTTTCGTACGTGACGTCTTGAATGCGCTCCAAGCGCTCCTCATACTCGATGCCGTCAGCCTTCATCTCGGCCATGGCGCGATCGCGTGCTGCGCGCTCCTGTGCGCGCAGCACCTGCTTGGGATCCTCGAGTGTTGCCTCGACCATTGAGATTAGATCCATGGTATAGGTCTCGCTCTCGGCATCAAGCAGCTCCAACGCGGCAAGCAAGAACGGCGAGAGCGGCTGATCGAGGGCAAAGTCCTCGGGCAGATCGACCGTCAGCGCATAGTCGATGTCCGGCGCGGCGTCAGTCGGGGCGTCGGGCGCGGTCGGCACTTCGGTGCGAACGACGACGCCGGAATCGATGAGCGTGGCGAAGATTTCGTCGGCGCGAACCTCGAGCTTGGCCTTTTCCTCGGGGGTCTGCAAACTCGTCTCGATGAGGTCGTGTACGCGGGCTCGGGCATCGCCGCCCTGCTCGACCACGCTAATCACCATGGAGTGTGTGATGCGCAGGCGCGGCTTGAGCGTCTCGGGCTGCGTCTCGATCAGGCGCTCAAAGGTCTGCTTGTTCCAGGTGACAAAGCCCTCGGGGGCCTTCTTCTTTTTAATCTTGCGGAGCTTCTTGGGGTCGTCGCCCGCCTTGGCCATGAGCTTGGCGTTCTCGATCTCGTGCTCCGGGGCCTCGGCGATGACCATGCCCTCGGTATCGAAGCCCGAGCGGCCGGCGCGACCGGCAATCTGGTGGAACTCGCGGGCGCGCAGACGACGCATCTTGTAGCCATCGAACTTGGTGAGCGCGGTGAGCACCACGGTGTGGATGGGTACGTTGATGCCGACGCCGAGCGTATCGGTGCCGCAGATGACGGGCAGCAGACCCTGCTGCGCCAAGCGCTCGACCAGCAGGCGATAGCGCGGCAACATGCCAGCATGGTGCACGCCGACGCCGCAGCCGAGCAGGCGCTTGAGGATCTTGCCGAAGGCCGTCGAGAAGCTCGTGCCCTTGGCCGCTTCCTTGATGGCCTCGCGCTGCTCCTTGCTGGCAATGCCAAAGTTGGCGAGGGATTGCGCCGTCGCAAGTGCGGCATCCTGGCTAAAGTGCACGATGTAGAGCGGGGCCTCGCCGCGACGCATCGCGAGCTCGACGGTGCCCTCGAGGGAGGTCGTCACATAGTCGTAGCTCAGCGGTACGGGACGCGGGGCGTCGACGACTAGGTCGCAGGTAGCGCCGGTGTGTTCCTCGAGCGAGGCGGCGATCGCGGTGACATCGCCGAGCGTGGCGCTCATGAGCATGAATTGCGTGTGGGGCAGGGTGAGCAGCGGCACCTGCCAGGCCCAGCCGCGGTCGGGGTCGGCAAAGTAGTGGAACTCGTCCATGGCCACGCAGCCCACATCGGCGTCCTCACCCTCGCGCAGCGCATCGTTGGCAAGGATTTCGGCCGTGCAGCAGATGACGGGCGCCTTGGTGTTGATGTGCGTATCGCCGGTGATCATGCCGACGTTGTCGCGGCCGAGCACCTGTACAAGGTCGAAAAACTTCTCGCTGACCAGGGCCTTGATGGGGGCCGTGTAATAGCAGCGCTTGCCCTGCGCCATGCCCATAAAGAGCATGCCCAGCGCGACGAGCGATTTACCCGATCCGGTCGGTGTGCCTAAAATGACGTGATCGCCGGCAGCCAGGTCCATGAGGGCCTCTTCTTGGTGGTCCCACAGCTCAATGCCGCGATCGCTCGTCCATTCAAAGAAGCGTTCGAAGGCTTGATCGGCCGTGAGCCATGGCTCGGGCTCGCTGCCGTCCTCGGGCTCCCACCAGGTGGGGGAGAGCGCGCCGAGCGAGCCAAACTCGGCTTCGGTTCCCGTGCCGCCCGAGAATGAGCTGGCGGCTCCGGCACCGGAAACGGTGCTGGCAGCGGTATCTGTCGTGGTCTGTGCCATGTGGTTGCTTTCTCTCGCGATTGTCCGCCAACTATTATGGCGTAGCGGCGCCGCGGGGTGCCAGCGCGCGAGAAAATGCAGGAAATGGGCGCGTGAAGTTAGTGCTCTTGCGGCAGGCGCTTCTTGCCTTTGCGGGCGCGGTTTCTAAAGTTCTCGACGGCTTCTTCCATGCCCAGAGGTACATAGGTGAGCTCATCGAGGTTATCGGGCAGGTAGCAGGCAAGGCTTTGCTCCTGCGCGCGGCCTACTGTGAGCTGTTCGTCGGTTGGCTGCGCTCCGGGCGTGGCGCAAATGCCATAGACGACGGCACCCATCTCGCGCGTGCGGCATTCATATTCGGTCTCGGGATGCTCGGGATGGTCGCGGCGGACGTTGTCGCTTACCCAAAGCGTGTCGTAGCCTGCCGCGGCAAACTGCCCCAGGGCGTAGTCGCGCAATGGCTTGCTGTCGGTGCGCAGCGTGACGGTAGCGCCGGCTGAAAAGAGCGGGCGGTAGAGCATCAGATGGCCGACATGGACGAGTCGTTTTTTGGCGTACTTGGCCTTGGGCTGCGGCGTGGGAAAGTTAATGGTGATGGCATCGAGCTCGCCTGTGGCAAACAGCTGCGGCAGCGATGCGGCGCCTCGGGGCAGGACGAGTGCGTTGGCCAGTTCCTGCTCGCAGATTTTCTGCGCGGCATAGGCGATGCAGATGGGCTCCTGGTCCATGCCGATAAAGAGGGTGTTTGGCTCGTGGGCCGCGCGCTCTACAAGGTACGTTCCCTTGCCACAACCGAGATCCAGGTGAAGATGTTCGAAAGGCTTGCTGCCAACTGGCGCACAGGCCTTGCGCCAATCTCCGGCATAGATTTCGGGGTTCGTCTCAATCGCATCGG
This sequence comes from uncultured Collinsella sp., assembly GCA_902462065.1. Taxonomy (GTDB): domain Bacteria; phylum Actinomycetota; class Coriobacteriia; order Coriobacteriales; family Coriobacteriaceae; genus Collinsella. Next base: position 54,031 of record CABQAK010000005.1, on the reverse strand, counting down.
CGTAGCGCTCCAGGCGCTCCTCGAGCACAAAGTTCTTAGGCGTGCGAACGTGGACGGCTCCCATGAGGCTCCTTGGTCATAAGTGTGGAACGCATAGTCGCGCGTTCCGTCAATGGGTTGAAAAAGGGTGGGCATAGTTTGCCTGAAAGATGCGGTGCGGCTCGACGGCGAGTCGTCGGTGCCTACAGGCGCTTGAGAATCACATAGCGGTTGAGCTCGCCGCTACGACCGTCGGCATGGAAGCGCTCAAGCTCGCGCACGGGGACCTCGCCGCTCTTGTAGAACGTACGCACGCCGCGCACCAGGTCGGTGATCTGCTGATCGTCAAAGTGATGGCAATAGCGGTAGGCATGGCGGTCGTTTTGCCAGCCAATGAGGTGGTCGCCGGCTTCAAACTGCGCGGAAGCGTAACCCTCAAACGGCGGGGTGAGCTCGGCGCGGGCTTCGGCTCGAACGGCCTTGCGCGCCATGCGCTCGTCGTTCATAAACTCCCAAAAGCTGATGGCGATGATGCCGCCTGGGCGCGTCTGGCGCACCAGGGCGTCGAGCACGCGTACGCGGTACTCGCACGATGGCACGTGGTGCATAAAGCCAAAGCAGACCGAGATGTCGGCGAGCGGGGCGTCGAAAAGCACATCGGGCGTCTCGGCGGGGTTGAGCTTCATGAGGGCGTCGAGCACATCGAGTTCCTGGAAGTGCAGGTTGGGAATGCGCAGGGCGTGGCCATGTGCATCGATAGCCAAATCTTGACACGAGTCGACACCATAGAATTCAAACGGGCAACTGGCATCTGCCGAGGGATTTGCGCCGTCGACGCCCTTGGCGGCAAGTGCGCCGCCGGCGGCAAAGTTCTCGAATCGCATATTGCCGCAGGCAAGATCGAAGACGCGGACGGGATGCTCGATGGTGGCGACGTCGAGCTGTTCGAGCGCAATGTCCATGGTGCGCACCCAGCCCGGCCACGGGGCCTGGCGCGTATCGGAGAAGGAGGCGGAGTGCTCGCGATAGAACGTGTTGTTGAGCTGGATGAGCGATGAGGCGAAATCGCGGTTCACGGCGCGGGACTCCCTCCGTTGGCGGTGCGGAATAAACAGTATGACCATACTACCGTTAACGCCGCAACGGGGACAACCGAGCTAGGTGTCATTGCTTTGTTTGGACACATTTTCGCAGCTCATGCGCGCCCGCAACCGCCGGTTGTCAAAAATCCCACTAAAATAGGTGGCATGTTTTTGGCGGTGGCGGATAGATTTTAACTGTGCAAGGCGCCTTAAGAACAAAAACGGTCCGGCGGCACGGCTGGCATCACATAGGAGGAACCATGAATGTAGAAACTGCGCAGCGGCTCGCCGACCTTCGCCGCAGCAAAGGCTTTAGCCAAGAAGGACTGGCACGAAAGCTGGGGCTGTCGCGCCAAGCGGTCAGTAAATGGGAGCGTGCAGAGAGCTCGCCTGATACCGAGAATCTGATCTCGCTCGCCAAGCTCTACGGTGTGAGCCTGGACGAGCTGCTCAATCCGAGCGATGAGATCGAGGACGATATCGAGTTTGAGAACGAGGACCGCGCCCGTCAGCGCGAGGCCGAGGCGGCGGAACGTGCCCGCACCCATGAGGCAGCGGCGCGTGCGACTGAGGCGGCAACACAGGCGAGTGATGCTGCGGCTAAGGCGGCGCAAGCGGCAAGCTGGAGTGCGCAGGCCGCCAATGCCGCGACGGCGCAGGTGACGGGCGGCGGCGCGGCCGCTCCGACTCCGGTGAAGGGCCCCTTCCAGTCGTTCCCGTATTGGGCCGTGTGCTGGCTGCTGTTCTTTTTGCTGATGCTCCTGGTTGGTGCCAGCCCTTTTCCCGCACTGATCTTCTTTACGATTCCCATCTATCACTGGGTGGCGCGTGCGCTCGATGGCGATTGGGCGCGCGGGGATATCCAGGTTGGTCCGGCGCCGGTGGCGGTCAAGGCCCAGGGGAAGGATACTTCTGCGGAACCTGATGCTGACGTGGCTACCGCAGCCACCGCTGAGCCATGTGCCAAAGAGGGTGATGAATGATGAAGCTTTCGCATGAATCCAAGCTACGCCTGGGCATTGGCATCGGAGCGTTTGTGCTCATTATCGGGCTTGTTTTTGGCATTTCATGGACTTTGATTCATTTTGATGGCCCGTGGGATCTCGACGATGTCGTATCCGGCTTGTCTGGTATGGACGATGCGGTTGACGAGGACAATCTCTTGGACGACGGCAGCTATTCCGCTCGGCCTCAGCAACTTTCGAGCGAAACGTTTGATGCCGACGCGTTCACATCGCTTGACCTGGATGTGACGTCGGGCACGGTCGAGGTCAAACACGTCTCCGGCGGGCCGGTGCGCGTAATTGAAAGCGGTCGCGTGGCAACGGGGACCGTTGCCTTCGATGCGGCAACCCAGAACCTGGCCGAAATCAAGGGCTCTACGCTCAAGATTCGCCAGTTCGATTGCGATGACGAGCGCGCCATTGACCGCACGGTTACCGTCGAACTGCCGCGCGAAGTTGCCGATAACCTGGTCGGCATTACGGCGAAGGTGGGATCGGGTGATCTGACGGTCGCGGGCATTGCGTGCCATGACCTCAACCTGACTTTGGACTCGGGAGATGTTGAGTTTACTGGCACCGTGACCGATACCCTGAATGCCGAGGTCGGTTCGGGCGATGTGACGTTCGAGCTCTATCAGGCCCCCGCGAAGTCGATGGACGTGAGTGTGGGCTCGGGCGACGTGGAGATAACGGTTCCGAACTCGACGGGCTTTAAGGCGAGCCTAACTGTGGGCAGCGGTGACTTCGAGAGCGATTTCCTTCCGCTTGGCTACGACGGCGAGACCATTTTGAATCTTGAATTCGATAACGGCGATAAGTCTGCTGCGTATCGTTTTGAGGTCGGTTCGGGCGACATGTCGTTTGATCCGGAGTGATATGCGGTTTTCGGAGATCGGTACATATAGGCATGCTCTTTGATGGAGGCGCCGGGGCCGTGGTCGGCTTCGGCGCCTTTGCCTTTACAATGGGGGCATGGAACAGATTATCTTGAACATACTCGAGGCCCTGCGTCGCGGCGAGACCGTGGACGACAAGGCGCTCGTCAAACTGATACATGCCGAGGCGCGCCGTGAGGGTGCCGACAAACGCGATCTGGCCAAGCGCCGTCTGCTGCCGTTCTACCAGCGGGTTAAACGTGATGAGCCGGCTCGGTGGGCTGCGTGGAATGTCGATTCCGATTTGGAACGCCAACTGCTGCAGGTGCTGCGTATGAAGCCTCGTCGCACGGCTTCGGGCGTGGCGACCATTACCGTCATCACCAAGCCCTGGCCATGCTCGGGCGATTGCCTGTTTTGCCCCAACGATCTGCGCATGCCCAAAAGCTATCTGCACGCCGAGCCGGCGTGCGCCCGTGCGGAGCAAAATTGCTTTGACCCGTATCTGCAGGTGAGCGCCCGTTTGACGGCGCTTTCGCAGATGGGGCATGCGACCGATAAGATCGAGCTCATTGTGCTTGGCGGTACCTGGAGCGACTATCCGCAAGGGTATCAGACATGGTTTATGTCGGAGCTCTTCCGCGCGCTGAACGATGACGCCGTTGCTGGCGTGGCAGCTAACCCCATGTTGGCGCGTCCAGGCATCAGCCGTGCCGAGGCGGGGCGCCTGCTCGATGACGCTCCCGCCGATGCCCTGCCGCCGGTGGTAACAGAGCGCCGCGAGCGCTATCGGGCCGCCGGCATTGCGACAGACGAGGTCGAGCTTGCTGCCGGCGTTGCCGACGAGCAGGGGCGTGTGGATGCTGCCGTGGGCGGCTATAACCGTGCGGTGCGTCGTCTGTACGGCCCCGGTACGCCGTGGGGCGAGGTTGCCGAGTGGCAGACGGCAACGATGGAGGAGCTTGAGCGTCAACAGCGCATCAACGAGACGGCGAAGCATCGCGTGGTGGGGCTCGTTATCGAGACGCGCCCCGATGCCGTAACGCCGCAGGCCCTTACGCTCATCCGCCGCTTGGGCTGCACCAAGATCCAGATGGGTATTCAGAGTCTCGACCAACATTTGCTCGATATCAACGAGCGTCGCATTTCGGTGGCTCAGATCGAGCGGACGTTTTCGCTTGCGCGCCTGTTTGGCTTTAAGATCCACGCGCACTTTATGCTCAACTTGTTGGGTGCCACGCCCGAAGGGGACAAGCGCGACTACGAACGCTTTATGACCGAAGGGGCCTTTATACCCGACGAGGTCAAAGTCTATCCGTGTGCACTCATCGAGGGCTCGCGTCTGGTGGGCTGCTATGAGCGTGGCGAGTGGCGCCCCTATACCGAGGAGGAGCTGCTCGACGTGCTGGCCGATGACATCGTGGTGACGCCGGCGTTCTGCCGTATCAGCCGTATGATTCGTGACTTTAGCTCCGACGACATCATGGTGGGCAACAAGAAGCCTAATCTGCGTCAGCTCGTTGAGAACCGCCTAGCTGCTCGGGGTGACGGTGCGACGGTGCGTGAGATTCGCTATCGCGAGATCAGCACGGCGGGTGCCGACTTGGCCGAGCTGTCCCTTGATGAGGCCGCGTACGAGACTCCGGTGACGAGCGAGCGTTTTTTGCAATGGGTGACGCCCGAGGGCAAGATTGCTGGTTTTTTGCGCCTGTCTCTGCCCATTCGCGCTTTTGTTGCCGCGCATGCGGACGAGTTGCCGACGATGCCGGACGAGGCGATGATTCGCGAGGTGCACGTGTATGGCATGGCGGCGCGCGTGGGGGATCAAGGCCAGGCGGCTCAGCATCACGGGTTGGGGCGTTTGCTCGTTGAACGTGCGTGTGAGATTGCCCGGGATGCGGGCTATGCGCACATCAACGTGATTAGCGCGATCGGTACGCGCGAGTACTATCGCCATTTGGGTTTTTATGACCACGGACTCTATCTGCAAAAGGAGCTCTAAATGAACAAGCCGAGTGTTTCTGCCGGCGTCGTTGCCGGCGTTGCTCTGGGAGCCGCAGCGCTTGGTGCGGCCGCTGTCGCTGTTCGTGCTGCCTGTCTGCAGGTTGCGCGAACCCGCAATGGGTTGGCGCGTGTGAAACGCGTGCACGATGAGGGCGGCGACGAGATTCGCGTGTTGGTGCAAGGCGGCGTCTACCAAAGCGCGAGTTACGTTGGCGAGCGCTGGGCGGAGCCGGTCTTTGCATACTATCGCGCATTTGACGATGTTTTTGAGGCCGAGGACGCAATGCGTGACGCTTATGGTCACGGTATCGACCGCATGCTTATGCTGGGTGGCGGCGGGTTTGCCTATCCCAAGTTTGCGCTGATGTCGCACGAGGGCTTGCGCATGGACGTCATCGAGTATGACGGAGAGATTACGCGCCTGGCGCGCCGCTGGTTCTACCTGGACGAGCTGGAGCGCGCGGTGGGCGACCGCTTGCGGGTGATTACCGCTGAGGCTCGCTCGTATCTGGGTGTGACGAGCGTGGGGCATCGTCGCTACGACGTGATCGTGAGCGATTGCTTTGGTGGTGCCGAGCCCGTGCGCGAGCTGGCAACCGTTGAGGCGCTGCGTCTGGCGCGGGGTAGCTTGAACTCGGGTGGCATCTACGTTGCCAATATCGTGAGCGCAAACGAGGGGAGCGACGTGACGTTCCTGCGCGACTGCGCTGCCACGGCGCTCGAGGTGTTCGCCCATGCCTGGGTGGTCCCGTGTGGCGATGCGGAGTTCGGCGGCGAGGAGAACTACCTGCTCATCGTCAGCGACGGGAACTATGCCTTTGCCGAAGCCGTGCCCTTCGACGCCGACTTCCTTGGCACCGTCCTTCACGACAAGTAAGTCTCCCTGTCCCAAAAAAGACTGGTCTTAGGCGTGGTCGCGCCAGCTGCGGACACGCTGCTTCATGTCCTCTATGTCGAGCACGCCTTCGGCGAAGCCCTTGCGCACGAGCTCCTCGGGAACGTACTCGTCGTAGCGATCAAAATAAGGCACCTCGCCGGGATAGACGAGCTCGATGGGATCGAAGTCCTTCTCGGCCTCGGCGGCTAGCACCTCAAAGAACGTCTCTTCGTCGGCCTTCATCTTAAACTGCATAAAGTACGGGCGCGATGGGTCAAGTCCGCGAAGGCCCAGCTCCGCGGCACATTTAATCTTGAGCATGCGCTCGAGCGCCAAAAAGGCGTAGCTGCCCAGCCAGGGGAAGAGCACCCAGGTGTCGCCACCCAGGTTGATGAGTGGCTTGGTCCCCGCGCCCGAAATCTCGGCCGTATGGCGAGCCTGCGCCAAGCGGGCCCGCGCGTTACCCATAAGGTACGGATATGCCGCGTGCTCGTTGAGCGCCTTGCGCATACGCTCGAGTACATGTGTGTTGATGTCACCGGGGCAGTCGCCAAAGTAGGCCGGCACCCGGCCTTTGACCTGCGTGGCAAAGACGGTATGACGCTTCCAATCCACTTCCTCGACAATCCAGCAGTGTCCGGCGATGGCGATGCGCTCACCCGGCGGTGGCGGATTGACGATCGTGCCCAGCTCGGCCGACTCGCTGCGAACGGTGAACTCCTCGTTTTCCTGGAACACGGCGTAGAACTTAAAGTTGTTAATGATGCGCTCGCCCGCGAGACCCACGATGAGTCCGCCGCCCTCGGTGACTTGGATATGATCGATCTTAATGAGGTGACGCAGCAGCACGCGATAGTCATCGGTCGAGACGCGATGGAAATAACTGAGTGTGAGCACGCGCTTGGCAAGCTCTGCCGGCGTGAGTTCGCCGGTGCTGGCAAGCGTCGACATAGTCTGGTGGTAGAGCAGGCTGTAGGGGAGTCGATCGAGCTCAGGCGGCTCGACCCACTTTTCCTCGCGATAGAGCTGTACGAGCGCGATGCCCTGCAGGAGCTTCCACGGAATGGTCTCGGGCATCATCGTGCGCGGCTCAGGCTCTTCCTCGCGCATGACAAACCACATCTCGGGCGGAAGATCGCGGCGTCCCGTGCGGCCCATTCGTTGCAAAAAGGAGCTGACGGTAAACGGCGCGTCGATCTGGAAGGCGCGCTCCAGACGGCCGATATCGATACCGAGTTCCAGTGTAGAGGTGGTGACGGTCGTTTGTGCCTGCTCCTCGTCGCGCATGAGCTCTTCTGCCGTCTCGCGCAGCGATGCCGAAAGATTGCCATGGTGGATAAGGAAGCGGTCGGGCTCGTTCCGGCTCTCGCAGTAGCTGCGCAGCATGGAGCACACGGCCTCTGCCTCCTCGCGCGAGTTGGCAAAGACCAGGCACTTGCGGCCGCGGGTATGCTCAAAGATGTAGCCCATGCCGGGATCGGCGTTTTCGGGTGCGGTGTCGGTGGGGTTGAGGAGCGCCTGCTCGGTTGCCTGCGGGATGTCGACTTCGCCCTCGGGGGCCGAGGAAGTGCGGCTGTCCTTGGGGGCAGCCTTGCCCTGTGCCTGCTCGCGACGTTGGCGGCGCTCCTCTTGTGTGAGCTGTCCGCTATGGCGCATGTCTTGGGCGCCGGCGGGCAGCGTCGCGGATGCCGCTGCCTCGATGCGCTCGCACGCGAGTACTTCGGCCTCTTGAGGACCTGTGCTCTCGAATCCCCGCTGCTGTGCCTGGGGGCCCGAGTTGTAGAAGTGCTCCATGGAGATGCGCCACACACGGCGCGGTTCTTCAAAGCGGGGGATAACGCAGTCACGCCCTGTTCCCTGCGAGAGAAAAGCGCCCGTGCGCTCGGGGTCGCCGATGGTGGCAGAAAGGCCGATGCGGCGGGGCTGCACGCCTGCCATGCGCGAGAGGCGCTCAATAAGGCAGAGCGTCTGCCCGCCACGGTCGCCGCGCATGAGCGAGTGGACCTCGTCGATGACCACATAGCGCAGGTCGCAAAACATACGCGGGATCGCCATGTGCTTATGGATTAAGAGCGCCTCGAGCGATTCAGGCGTAATCTGCAAGATACCGCCCGGTTTTTTGATGAGCTTAGCCTTGTGCGACTGCGAGACATCGCCATGCCAGTGCCAGACAGGGATATCGGCCTCTTCGCAGAGGTCGTTGAGGCGGACGAACTGATCGTTGATGAGCGCTTTGAGGGGGCCGATGTAGAGGGCGCCCACGCTCGCGGGCGGGTTCTCCCAAAACTCGGTCAGGATGGGAAAGAAGGCTGCCTCGGTTTTGCCGGAAGCCGTGGATGCCGTCAGGAGCACATTATCTTGCGTGTTAAAGATGGCATCAGCTGCTGCAACCTGGATAGAGCGCAGGCTCTCCCAATCGTGGGAGTAGATGAAGTCTTGGATAAACGGGGCGTAACGGTCAAAGGCGTTCACGGGGCCTCCTCTCAAAAACGAATCTCTCAACGCGGCTGGCAACGGCTTGCTGCATTACTGCTTCAACGTTTGCCCAGATAAAACCTGCCAAAATAAACCTGTCCCTTTTTGGCAGGTTAGATGGTGAATTCGGCGAAGTTACGGTCGTCGCCTGCGGTATCGGTGTCACCTGTTACGGTTGCCGGCGCCAGTGCGTCGCCGCCGACGCTTTGCAGTAGCTCGGCCACGTTGGCGTCGGGGTTTTGGCATAGGATGTCGAGCAGCTCGATAAAGTCACGAATGACTTCACGCGGCGTCAGATGCGTGTCGGCTCCCACACGACCGAATTCGATCTTGAGAAAGTCCACCAAGTCGCTCTCGGTAAGCGTGGGCGTCCAACCAAAGTAGCCGGCATGGATCTGCATGAGTTTTTCGATGAGCACCAGCAACTCCTCATAGGTGAGCGGCTGCAGGCGAATGATGGGCGCGAGCATGTCCTTAAGGTCCTCGCGTGCAAAGCGGCCTTGAGCGAGTCGGCTGCGCAGGGCCTCGTAGGAGAACACGCCGCGGCGGCGGTCTTCGATGGAGGTTGGCGTGCCGCCCATGATCATGCCCAGGTACTGCGCCTTGCCCTGGAGCGTATCGTTGTACATGGTCAGGATCTTCTCGTAGTTATATTGGCGTGTGATGGCGTTGGGAATCTTGTACAGATTCACGAGCTCGTCGATGAGCACCAGCATGCCCTTGTAGCCGCTGCAGACCAAAAAGCGTGCAATGAGCTTAACGTAGTCGTACCAGTCGTCATCGCTGATGATGGTCGAGGAGCCCAGCTCGGCGCGTGCCTCACTCTTGGTGCGGTACTCGCCGCGAATCCATTTGGTCACGCGGCTCATAGCCTCTTCATCACCCTCGGATACTGCCGCGCGGTAGCGGCGGAGCATGCGGGCGAAGTCGAAGCCGTGGACCATCTCCTCGAGCGGGGCCAGTTGGGCATTGACGGCAGACTCGTCGGCATCGGCACACGAGGCGACCCAACGATCCAGGATAAGGTTGAGCGCACCGCCCTCGGGGCGCGTTTTAGTCGATATGTTGCGGATGAGCTCACGGTAGGTGGCAAGGCCCTGACCCTGGCCGCCCTGCAGGCGGCGCTCAGGGGATAGGTCGACATCAGCGACGACGAATCCCTCACCCATGGCGTGCGTGCGGATGGTCTGGAGCAAAAAGCTCTTGCCGGCTCCGTAGCGACCGACCAGAAACCGGAAACTCGCGCCACCGTCGGCGATGAGACTTAAATCGGTGAGCAGGGCGCGGATCTCGACCTCGCGCCCTACGGTGATGTAGGGAAGGCCGATGCGTGGGACCACGCCGCCCTTGAGTGAGTTGAGAATGACGGCTGCGACGCGCTTGGGCACGCGGGGTGCTGCGGATGCGGTATCACTCATGATCTAGGTATCCTCTCACGTCTGCTTTGTAGTCCTCGATAATTTGCGGTCCTGCCGCGCCAAATTCAATTACGGTGTCGCCCACCAGGTCAAAGAGTGCTTCGTTGATGCTGTCGACAAGCATGTCCTCGCTCTGGCCCGAGTGCGCCACTGCCGATGTCGCTTGCGCTGCGTTTTGCTCGAGCAGTGCGCGCAGATACGCGGTTGCGGCAGGCGCGAGTTTGTTCGCAGTTTCGGCAGGCGCGGGCATTACGGGTGCGGGCACAGACACGAGGAGCGGTGCCACGACGCCAAACTCTTCGGTGGAGACAGTCGGCTCGTCGGGTTCGTCTTGCTGCATGGTCATCTCGCCAGGTTCGGCAGTCATGCCGGGCGCAGACTCGGTGCTCGGCTGCTCGATAAGCGTTGGCTCGGCTTCCACGGGTGCGCCGTTCTCGCGCTCCTCATCAATCAAAAGCGCCTCGCGCGTCTGTGCGGCGGCGCTTCTGATGTGCCCCAGCTGGCTCAGGTCGATATCGATCTTGACGGGTTGGTGCGCGGCATCCCACGAAAGCCATGCCGCGATCTCGTCATCGATAATCTTGGCGAGATATTTGGGGACCTTTTCCTCCTTCAGGGGATGGGCGGGGTCCAGGGCCAGGCGTAGGCGTTGGTCGCAGGCGCGCATCATCTCACCGAGCTTGCTGCTCTTTTGCCTGCTGCCGTGAATCCGCATGCATTCCCAAAAGCCGTTTTGACAACGGTAAATATGGATGGAATCCAGACGGTATTCGCAGTCTTCGTGGCGATTAGGCGCAAAGAACACGGCCGAGGCAAACATGGTATAGGGCATGGCCGTCTCCTCCCCAAACAAGCTCGCCACGATACCGGTCTTTCGGTGCGTGTCATAGTAGCGCGCCATACGGACATACACGGCACATGCCACGTGGCGCAGGTCGCGATGGTGGCTGCGATCGAGTCTCGAGTTATTGAGGTTGTACGTGGAGAGGGCGTTGATAGCAGCCATGAGTCGCTCCTCGCGCACCTCATCGGGCGGAAGGGGGAGCGTGGGCTCGGAGGTTTTGCGACGCTTAGGGGTCTGGCCGGACGGCGCCGGTGCTGGTACAAGGTCTCGTGCCGCGCGCCGCAGTTCGATAAGAGCGTTATCGAACATGACGGTTTTAGAGTCGCGAAGCAGCTCGGGGTTGAGCCCGTGGAAAACGGCGTAATCTTGCAACCACACGCGTGCAAACCGGTCGATGCCGGGCTCGAAGGCACGATAGGCATCCCAAAAGGTCTTGATCTTGTTAAAACCATCGAGTGGGTCATCTACGCCAATGCCGCAGATCAATTCGTAGAGATACAGGAAGGCAAAGGACGTAGATGTTTCCTCGACAGTTCCGCGGCGCACTTGGGCGCGCCAGGTAAAATAGCCACGCAGCTGCCGATCGCTCATGGCATTGTAGGTGGGAAAGTACGACTTAAAGGTGCCGTTGTAGGGGCAGTTGTCCTCAAAGTCGGCCATCAGCAGGCCTTGGCGGTAGAAAAGCTCGGCTTCCGAAAGCCAGCGACCCGCGCCGCCTTTGGGGTCATCCTGCCAGCGCGATATCTCGCGCATCTTGCGGTACTGGTCGGGGAGGAAATTCTGCATCTGACGGCCGGTCTTGAGAATCGGCTCGTCAGCATAGACTTCGCTTGAGAAGCGAGCAGACTGATGGGTCCGGGCCTCGGCCATAATGCGCTCGATGAGCATCTTGATGTCCTGGTCGGCCACCGCTTCTCCTCTCCTAACGCAGCTTCGGTGACCTCATATCATAGCACAGCATCAAACAGGTGTTCGAGATACCGCTATGTAGATAGATTTAGAACAGGAGGGCGTAGATGACGGCTATGACAACGGAGGGGAGCATATTGGCCGTGCGGAAGGTCTGAGGACGGATGAGGTTGACGCCGACGCAGAAGATGAGCATAGAGCCCACGAGCGATAGGCTGTCGAGGGCGGCGGTGGTCATGATGGGGGAGAGCGCTCCGGCAAAGAGCGTGATCGTCCCCTGGAACACGGCTACGGGCAGGGCCGAGAAGATGCAGCCGCGTCCGAGCGAGGCCGTCATGGTGCAGACGATGATGCAGTCCAGTGCGCCCTTGAGGGCAAGCGTTGACCAGTCGCCGAGCAGGCCGTCCTGGATCGATCCCACAATGGCCATGGCGCCGATACACACGGTGAGTGAAGTCGAGACAAAAGCGTTGGTGAACTCGTTATCGCCCTCACTGCCGGTTTTGCGCTTGAGCCATTCGCCAAGGTTCTCGATGGCGGCTTCCAAGTTGACGGCCTCGCCGATGAGCGAGCCGAGGGCGAACGAGACAATGAGCATGGTGGTACCAGTGGTCGCCAGTGCCTTCCCATCGATGATGAGCATCTTTTGCATGGTGCCGCCCAGGCCGATAAACAGGACGCACAGCCCCGATGCTTTCATGAGCGTGTCTTGGATGCGCGGTGTAATGAAGCGGCCGCCCACTAATCCCAAAAGACCGCCCGCAACTAAAAGCACAACGTTGATGATTGTTCCCAAGCCCGGCATGAGCCCTCCTGTATTGATGCCAACGTGGCAATCGTAGCAGAACGAAATGCGAGGCACATCGCGACTCATCTAATACGTTATATAAGTGGTATTAGGGATGGTGCGCAGCATTTAAGCCTCAGGTGGTTGTCGGGACATAGGGATAGTAGTCAAAGCGCAGCGTCATAAGCCGCTGTGGGGATTCAATAGCCGCGGCGATGATATTGGCATCGCGGGCACGATCAAACCCTACGAGTTCGATCTGATACGAGACGTCTTGCATAATGTCCAGACGTCGCCAGGCTAGGAGTGCGTCGCCATCGAATTCCAAGGTCTTGCCTCCGTCTGGGGCAACGGCGTATAGACGCAGTTTAGCGGTGGTTACAGGGTCGACAACCGTGACCTTTTTAATTTCGTTTCTAGTATTCTTGGCGCCCAACAAGGTGAGCAGTGTTGGGGCCACGACCTCGCCCGATGGCAAAAAGACGACTTCGATGGATTCAGGAAATGCGATGATAGCCGACTTGCGGACGGGCTGATTGGCGGCGGCAGCTTCGATGTTCGCAGCGTCGATGACCTCTGTGTGGTCGAGCGCGGCAAGCACGCAGCAGTTACCTTCATCGATCTCTTGAGGATCAGCAAGCCCCAGACTGTCCGCGAGCTCGGGATCGTTTGGATCGGTAGCGGGCTCATCCGGTGCTTCGAAAGAAGCTGGGACGCTGTTTGTCGGCGACGGCGTGTCGCCCGCACTTGCTTCTTTATCCGCGCTCTCTTCTTGTATGGTTGCGTTGATGGGTTCGTCGTTTGAGGGGAGCGTCTTGGCGTCAAGCGCGGAGGGGAGAATTCCGATGGCTCCGGATCCGTTCCACTCCATTTCGAGAAGCGCCGGGTCGGCAAGAATGCGTTGCCTGCATTGCGCGTGGGCATCGATCTCAATAGGGCCTGCCTCCGTCCCGCGCGTAAGGCTGAGAGATCCGGCTGGCTTCTCGAAATGAGCGTCTGTGTCTTTGGCGCTGACGGCGTAGAACAGCAGGGACGCTTCTCCCGCCGCGATGGCATCGGTGCCGGCTTTGGTCAGCCGCAACGATGCCGTGAATGAGAGGGTGGGCTGCGTGTCGTCTGCATTCGCGGCGGCGCAGCCCAGACATATACCGCCTCCTTTCTCAAAAAACGTACCGTCGAAGGCGACCTTCGCTCCGTTCGCCGAGTCATCGACCGAAGCGATGTCGATGCGCAACTCCAAATCGCACGGATCGCCATCTGCATCGAACGCAACCGAGCGCCACGTGCAGACGGCGCACCCCGCCTGGGAGCCGTTTGCCTTGTTCGAACGATTGATATCCACGACTATCGAGCCGTCCGTATTACGACGAAGGCATCCCGAGGTCGAGATTGCGGCCTGCGCGATCGAAAAACGCTTGCACGCAATGGCGCTCGACGGATTTGGTGCGGAACTTAGGGCTGCTGGTAAGGAGTCTGCCATGACGGGAGTCGCCCAAGCGGCGACAGGCGTTCCGGTTGCGAGCGCGCCGCAGAGTGCGACGACGGGCAAAAGGTTCTTCGATGCCATGGGGTCTCCTTAGCTAATTTAGTGCGGCCTGTCCGTGTTTTGTTTCTGGCTGCGTTTGATGTGCAGACTGAGGCCGGCGGTCCCCGCGCCTGCTGCTGTGGCGCCTGCTGCCAAGAGCCATCGTCTATCGCCTGTCTGCGCCAACGGTTCCTCGCGGTCGCCGCGGTCGAGCTCCGAGAGGTCGACCGTCACTTGCGTGGCGGCCTGCGCCTGTTCTTGCTGGGCAAAGGCCATGGCTGGGCCAAACGCTAGGATGCTGACGGCGGCGGCCAGGGCGACGGCCTTATGCCGTGTGCGCACCGGGCTCGACCGTCCAGGTGATCGTTGCAACCTGATCGCCTTCGCCGGTTACGTGGAAGATGTCGCGCGTGACGCGGGCGACGTTTCCGCTTGTCTTGAGCTTAATTTTGTCCGTGCCGCCGGCAATGCCCTGGTAGCCCATGTCGAAGGCTGCATTCTTGGAAAGATCGAGGCCTGTCCCCTGCGTTGCGGCACTGGCGTTCTGGAGTGCGCCGTCGGGGCCGACCTTAAAGTCGATGGAGTTCTGCGCGGTTCCGGCCTTGGCGTCGGCGGCAATGGTCCAGGTGTTCATGGCGTCGATTTTCATGTTGGTGACATGGATGCCGTAGGCCGAAAGATTGTCGATGGTGATCGCGTCTTCTGAGGGACCCTGAAGCGTGCCGTCGGCTTGGGCGACGAAGGGAATAACCGTCGGTGCGTTGAACTTGATGTTGTCGATCTCGGTCTTGACCATTACCTTCGTGGTTCCAACACGCCCGGCTGCCATAGCTGGCGTCGGGGCGGCGCCCATTGCGAGCGCGAGCGCGAGCCCTGCACCCACGACGAGCGCTCTGGCTCCGTTCATATTCCTGGTGATGTCCATGGTCGTTCCTTTCTATTCGCCGCGGGCCGTCCCCGCGATGATTGGACGAATGCTGGTGAATCGCGTGCGGTGCCGCGTCGGCCGGAAAGCTAGTTCTCGGCTTGCTCAACCCGTACCTTGACACGTGTCGGATTGCCGTGGCTGTCGAGGGTCTTTGCATCGAGTGCCTGGATCTCGATGTACGCCTCGCCTTCTTTGATGTCGCCGGCGGGGCACGTTTCGATTGTCTTGCCGGTCTCGACCACACCGGATTCGTACATGGTCTCGTCGTTTTGGATGACGCGGAATCGCTGGGGAAATTTATTGTCTTGGACGTTTTGCACGTTGACGCGCAGCTTGCCGTCCTCCTGCAGCTGAGCGACCGGTGCGACCGAAATCGTCATCATGTTGTCGCGGACGATGGCGTCGAGCTCATCTTGGATTTCCTGACGCGTTTTGCCCTCGGCCGTCGTAACCGAAGCGCCCGCCTCGGGTACGGGCTGCGACTGCCAAGCGTATAGTCCTACGGCGACAAGGGCGCAGACGATGGCCAAGCAGGCAACGATGAGCTTCTTGCGACGACCCAGGCCTGCAAAGCGGGGTGGCTTCTTCGCGCTCATGCGGCATCCTTGGCGGTATAGATGCGCGCAAAGGTGGACGGGTTCGCTCCAAAGAGCATGTGAAGCATCAGGCGGCGTGAGTAGACAAGCTCGTCGAAGTCGGGAGGGAGCTCGATGTCGTGGATATGCGCGATGCGGTGGGCGAGCGCCGAGAACGACTCGGGGTCGCAGATCACATCGGTTGTGACGTGGTAGACCGTCGTATCGGGGAATGCCTCTTCGTCGAAAGGCAGGAGATGGGGATCGTCGTCGACTTCGATGGCGATGCCGTACTGGGGCCAGTAATATGCCATGGGAACCTCCCTGCTTCTGGGGCCAAAACTTCTGTCGGTTTTGGCTGTCGATGCCGACGGTATCAGCCACTACTTGACCAATTGCTGACCAAATGCTTGACGGATTGGTGTCTCTGCAGGTAAAAGGCGGCAAAAAATACTCCAACTTTTTTCAAGCGACAATCGCGCGGTCGGCGACGGCGGGGCCATATGTGTCAAAAGCATCGTCTGCCGAGGAAATCAAGCCGCTCGCCGAATTGCACGAACGTAAAAATCGCCAATTATGGAGACGGTCTCGAACACGTCGACGAAACGATGCGGTAACATCTCCCTGCAAACACTGTAGTTAGCTAAAGGGGGAGTTCGCGTGTCTGCAACCATCAAACCCTTCACCGACGAGTTCGAAGAGTATGGTCGCGATGAGTCTCGCGCATCGGGCGAGGCCTCGAGCATCTCGTTTCCGACAACGGAAGACGAGGTCCGTGCCATTTTGGAAAAGCTCCATGCCGAGCGTGTCCCGGTAACGGTTCAGGGCGCCCGAACCGGCCTTGCCGCCGGTGCCGTGCCCCACGGCGGGCATATCCTCAATACTTCCCGTATGAATCGCTACTTGGGCCTTCGCCGCGATGAACAAGGCCAATTTCTGCTGCGCGTGGAGCCGGGCGTTGTGCTCTCGGAGCTGCGCAAGCAGCTGAGCAAGAAGGTGCTGCCGACTGCTGGTTGGGACCAGGCATCGCTTGAGGCCTACGAGGAGTTCCAAGAGGCCCCCGAGCAGTTCTTTCCCACCGATCCCACCGAGGCATCTGCCTGTCTGGGCGGCATGGCGGCATGTAACGCCTCTGGTGCCCGCAGCTACGCCTACGGTCCCATGCGCCCACATATCACGGGACTCCACGTCGCGCTGCCTGATGGCGATTTGCTTGAGCTTCAGCGCGGCGAGGCTTTTGCCCAGGGCCGCCACCTGTCGCTCGTGACGGCAGTGGGCCGTACGCTCGAGCTCGATCTTCCCGGCTATACCATGCCCAAGATAAAAAATGCCTCAGGCTATTTCGTTGCGGACGAAATGGACGCCATCGATCTGTTTATCGGTGCGTGCGGCACACTCGGCGTTATCACCGAGCTCGAGATTGTCCTGCAGGCGGCGCCTGCGGTCATTTGGGGTGTGAGCTGCTTTTTCGATAGCGAAGACAAGGCCGTGTCCTTTACCGATTCCGTGCGTCCCGTCCTGTCCCATGCGGCTGCCATCGAGTACTTCGACGCTGGCGCCCTGGATATTCTACGTCGCCAGCGCGAGCAGTCGACGGCGTTTGCCTCGCTGCCGGCGCTCGACAAAGAGGCCAAGGTCTGTGTCTACGTGGAGCTCGACTGCGACGACGAAGCCCAGGCGACTGAGGAGCTGTACCACCTGGGATGGGTTTTGGAGCTTGCGGGCGGCCACGACGATGCGACGTGGGTCGCGCGCACCGAAGTCGATCGCGAATGCCAACGATTCTTCCGCCATGCGGTGCCCGAGAGCGTCAACATGCTTATCGACGAGCGCCGCCGCACGGATCCCACCATTACCAAGTTGGGTTCGGACATGTCGGTGCCCAATGCACGCTTGGCCGATGTCGTCGCCCTCTATCGCCGCACGCTGGCGGAAAGCGGACTTGAGTCTGCTGCCTGGGGACACATCGGCAACAACCATCTGCATGTGAATATCCTGCCGCGCGATGCGCAGGATTACCGCCGCGGCGGAGAACTCTTTGCCCAGTGGGCTTCCGAGGTCACGGCCATGGGCGGTGCCGTTTCTGCCGAGCATGGCGTCGGCAAGATCAAGGCGGGCTTTTTGGAGACGATGTACGGTCACGAGGCCATGGTCGAGTCGGCGCGGCTCAAGCTCCAGCTCGATCCCGACGGGCAGCTGGGTCGCGGCAACCTGTTTTCGGAGAAGCTCTTGGATGAGCTCGTCCAGAAAGGGGGCGCGTGAAGATGAGCGATTTCCATATGGTGGTGTGCGTCAAGGCCGTGCCGGGCAGCACCGAGGTCAAGATGGACCCCAAGACCAATACCATCGTGCGCGATGGCAAGCAGGCGGTCATTAATCCCTTTGACGCGAGCGCTTTGGAATGCGCGCTGGCGCTGAAGGACGACTTTATCGGCTTTGGCATGGACGTGCGCGTAACGGTGGTGTCGATGGGCATCCCCGCGACTGAATCGCTATTGCGCGACTGCATCGCCCGAGGCGCCGATGACGCACTGCTGCTAACCGATCGCGCCTTTGCGGGTGCCGATACCCTGGCAACCACCTATGCCCTCAAGTGCGGCATCGAGGCGCTCGACGAGGACTTCGACCTGCTCATCTGCGGCAAGATGGCGGTGGACGGCGATACGGCCCAGATTGGTCCCGAACTTGCCGGTGCCTTTGAGATTCCCTGCGTGACCGACGTGAGTTGCGTGCAAAGCGCGGGCTTTACGACGTGTGGCTCGCTGGCGCTCGTTCACGGATGCGATGCCGGCGAGGAGACGGTGTGTCTTGAGATGCCGTGCGCGATGACGACTGCCAAGGAGATTGGCCAGTTGCGTATGCCGAGTATTGCCGGTATTCGCGCGGCGGAGGAGGCGGACGTGCGCGTGGTCAGTGCCGCCGACGTGAACGCCGACCCCGCGCGTTGCGGTCTTGCCGGGTCGCCGACACAGGTCGTGCGCTCGTTTGTGCCCGACCGTGACCAAACGTGCGAGGACGTTGACGGAACGGCGTCCGAGCAGGCGGCAAAACTTGCCAAGATTATCGAGGGGATGGCATAGATGAGCGGACTGATTATCGATAGCGAAGCCTGTATCGGCTGCGGTCGCTGCGTTCGCGCCTGTGCCTCGGGCGGCATCGTAGTGGAAGGCGAGCGACCCAGCCGATGCGCCCGCGTAACCGACGGCTGCATCCTATGCGGTGGGTGCGTCGACGCCTGCCCTGTCAACGCTATCTCGATCGAGCGTGACGAGGCCGCTGGTGCGGTTGACCTCGATGCGTATCGAGACATTTGGGTATTCGTGCAGACCGACGAGCACGATACGGTGACTCCCGTTGCCTATGAGCTTATGGGCAAGGGCCGCGAGCTTGCCGATGCGCGCGGCTGCCGTCTGGTGGCACTGGTCGGTATGGGTCCCGAGGGTTCTCTCGGCGACCTGGAGCATCTGGTTTGCGCGGGCGCCGACGAAGTCCTGGCCTGTCGCGACGAGCGCCTGCGCCAAAACGATGCGGAGGTCTACGCCCGCTTGATCTGCGATTTGGTAGCCGAATGCAAACCCGAGGCCATCCTATACGGTGCGACCGCCTTTGGCCGCGAACTGGCACCCGGCGTTGCCGTGCGCTTGCAGACGGGCCTTACGGCTGACTGCACCGTACTTTCGATGGATACGGAGACGGGACTGCTGCAACAGACGCGTCCAGCGTTTGGCGGCAACCTAATGGCCACCATCGTCTGCCCCAATCATCGTCCCCAGATGGCAACGGTTCGTCCCGGCATCTTTAAGGCGCCCGACTTTGACTACAACCGCTCTGGCACGATCACCCAGATATCGCTTGCGGATGATGCTAAGGCCCGTGTCGAGATCTCGATTCCCGCCGAGGAGTGGGGGCGGCAGGCTTCGATCGCCGATGCCGAGCGCCTGGTCGTGGTGGGTCGCGGCATTGGTTCCAAGAAAAACCTGCCGCTGATGCGAAGGCTCGCCGAGGCTCTGGGAGCCGAGCTTGGTTGCACGCGACCTGTCGTGGAGGCCGGCTGGTTGGAGTATCGCCATCAGATTGGCCAGACCGGCGTATCGGTTTCGCCCAAGCTTCTCGTGAGTATCGGTGTTTCGGGCGCCATCCAGCATCTTGCCGGCATCGGTGGGGCGGAGTGCATTATCGCCATCAATGAGGACCCGGATGCCCCCATTTTCGGCGCTGCCCAGTACAAGGTTGTTGGGGACGCCGTCGAGGTCGTCGAGGAGCTGCTGGCCCAGCTTGAGCGCTAGGCGCGCGCCAGCCAGTCGCGCATCTCGTCCTTTAGGCGGCTCCAGGTTGCCTGCGTGGCGGGGTCGGTAAAGGGCTGTGTAATGCCAAAGGGCGCGTCGAGCAGGCGGTGGATATCACCCTGTTCGCGCGCCAGCGCACGGCTTGCCGGATAGACGAGCTCAAACATAAAGCAGATAAGCCCCACCAAGAAGTCGGCGGGCTCATCGCGCTCATCGCGTGCGACGCAGCGGTGCTCGCCAAAGGCGGCAAGTGTCGGCGACGAGAAACGGCTGCCGAGAAACGTCTTCTCGTCCACCTTGAGGATAGTGTCGACGGTGCTGTCGGCGATGGTGCGCATAATGTCGATCTTGTCACCATCGCGCACGATATCGCAGAAGCTTCTCGTGCGCACGTCGAGCTGCGCGGGTAGACGGAAATCGCTGTGATAGGCAATGCTCGCTCGGATGAGCTCATCTTCTGCCGGGTCATCGATAAAGTCGCGGATGCTCGTTACGGCGGGTGCATCGGCGGGATTCTCGCCAAAGAGGACCTCGATGCCCAGCGCCGCATGGCTCATGCTCTCGGCGTCCTTAAAGGTGTCCCAGCGTCGCAGCTGCTCGAAGCGGCCCATATCGTGTAGCAGGCCGCAAAGCCATGCCAGGTCAATATCTTCTGACGACCAGCCCTGCTCGCGCGCTACGGCATCGCATGCCTCGGCCACGTGGTACGTATGCTCGATTTTGAGCGCGATGCGTGGGTTGGTGGCGTCGTAGGCATCGGTGTAGCTTTTGAAGGCCGCGCGCGCCCGGTCTCGATCGATAGCTGTCATAATGACTTCCTAAAAAGTTGTGTCTTTCGATCCGGTGGCAATTGTAGGTGAACTCGGTTGCTGTCGGATGATGATTCTGCCGTGTCGCTACATGCGGTTCGGAGACCTTGTCAGGATGAGAAGCGTATGGTGCTCAAAATCGTTAGAACCGTCTGGCCAGTGATGCTTACCTATGTTGCAATAGGCGCGCCGTGCGGAATGATCATGGGGCAGACGGGAATGGAGCCCTGGATGGTCTTTGCCCTGAGCAGCACGTTTGTGACGGGCAGCGGCCAGTTTATGATCTGCAATCTTTGGCTGGCGGGTGTACCGGCGCCTTCGATTATCGCGAGCGTTGCCGCCATCTCCTCGCGTTTTGCGCTTTACTCGGCATCGATCGCGCCGCATCTGACGGGTGCCTCGAAGCGTCAGACGCTGGCTGTTGCCGCGACACTTACCGAGGAGGCATATGGCATCTCGCTTGCCAAGTTGGTTGAAGGGGAGGATTGGGGCCCGCGCGAGTCCTTTGTGCTCAACGTGATCCTCATCGCAACATGGGGCGTTTCGTGTACGATGGGCGCCATCGTCGGCGCCGTTGTCGATGTTCCCACCGCCATTGCAGCTTTTGTCTGCACCTCGCTCTTTATCTGCCTGCTCTTTTCGCAGCGGCTGTCGCGCGGCAACGTTGTCGCGGCGGTTTCGGGCGCGGTGTCCGTCGCCGTATGCAAGTTCTTGGGGTGGACGAATATCGCCGTGCCTGCAAGCGTGCTCGTCGGCGTTGCCGCGGCGCTTGTGTGCGATGCTCTCGCCGAAGGAAGGGATGCTCGCGATGCCCGTTAATGAGTTTTTGGTCCTGTGGCTGTCGTCGTGGGCGGCCATCGCATTTTTCCGCATTGCCCCAGTGTTTGCCTTGCGCGGGAGAACGCTGTCGCCCCGCGTTACCGAGGCCTTGGGTTATATTCCGCCCGCTGCCTTTGCGGCACTGGTCGCTAACGATTTGATAAGCCCTGGCGCTTTCGACGCCGGCTTGTGGCAGGGCTTGATTCCCTGGATTGCGGCTGCCGGTGTCGTGGCGGTGGCAATCAAGACAAAATCGATGCTGTGGTGCTGCGTCTCGGGCATCGTACTCTATATTGTCTTGAGCCTTATATAGGGCTGGCGTCGCGGGCGCCGAATCTCGTTCCATCCCAACTTGTAGAATTTTTCACCGAGCTGGTCTATTTCTTCTGGTACCATGGTCAAACTTTACTGTAGCAAAGCGTGACGTGGGCTTTTGTTCTGCGTCAGCGGAAATGGGGGTTTCATGGCACAGGAAGCAACTGCCAACGAGCAAAAGAAATTCAGGGTCCCGCGCATCCCGGGCGACATCATGATCTATCCCATGATCGTCGGTCTTTTGCTCAATACCTTCTGCCCGCAGGTCTTTGAGATCGGCGGCTTCTTTACGGCTGCCTGCCGCGGTGGCTCCAATACCATCGTCGCCGCGATCCTGCTGTTTGTGGGTGCCGGCATCAGCTTTAAGTCCACGCCGGGCGCCATCAAGACCGGTATCGTCGTGCTGATTCCCAAGCTGGTCGTCGCAGCGGCTCTCGGCCTAGGCGTGGCATATTTCTTTAACGACAACTTCCTGGGTCTGAGCTCCGTGTCTATCATCGGCGGCATTACGTTTTGCAACATGGCGCTCTATACGGGCATCATGGGCGAGTTCGGCGATGAGTCCGAGCAGGGCGCCGTCGGTATCCTGTTCTTTACGGCCGGCCCCGCCGTCACGATGATCATCCTCGGTGTCTCGGGTCTCGCCAACATCCCCGTCGGCACTATCATCGGATCCATCCTGCCGCTTGTTATCGGCATGGTCCTGGGCAACTTGTTCCCGTTTATCAAGAACCTGCTGGTCCCCGGCGCCAATCCCGCGATCGCTGTCATCGGTTTTCAGCTCGGTGCGTCCATGAGCCTTTCGAGCTTCATCACCGGCGGCATTTCGGGCATCCTGCTGGGCCTCATCACGCTCTTTATCGTCGGTCCCATTACCTTTGCCTTCGAGCGCCTGTGTGGCGGCAACGGCAAGGCGGCCGTTGCCTGTTCCACCATTGCCGGCACGGCCATGACCACGCCGGTCGCCCTCGCCGAGGTCGCTCCGCGCTATGCCGAGCTTGCGCCCACCGCGTATGCGCAGATTGCCACTGCCGTCATCATCACGGCAATCATGGCTCCGATTCTGACCGGCTGGGTCGATAAGAAGTTCTGCCACGGCGAAGAAGATCTGTCGGTCGAAGGCGTCGAGGCTATTGAGGAGGCCGTCGCGACCGACATCGACGGCGAGTAACGGCCGTTACCGATAATTGATTCCGGCGTGCAGTTCGCGCCGTCCGAGCGCCCGAACGGTGACTGTTCTGCAGTGACGTTCGGGCGCTCTGCTATGATTCCCTTTACCCCTGCGGAGAAAGGGGCGTTTGGCGCCTGGGTACGACTCGGGCGATTCTGGCCACTTGGATATTGAAGGGAGGGCGTCTAGTGGTTAAGGCACTCAAGATCGAGATATTCCTGCTGTGCATGATTATTCTTATCGGACTTGCCGTACGAAGCCGTCGCTCCCTGTTCTCGAGCACCCAGCAGCTTTTGTTTAGCATGCTGGGCTACACGTCTGCTGCCTACATTTTCTTCGATATGATCTGGACGCTCTCGGACGGCGTGAGCACTCCTGTAGGCATCACGGCCAACTGGATTTCCAATGCGGTTTCGTTTTCGCTGTTCGCCATCGCGTGCCTCATTTGGTTTTTCTATTCCGAGACGATGCAGGGCTCACAGCTCCTGACCACGCCCTATAGGGTGGTACTTTTAACGTTGCCAACCGCATTGGTGGTCGTTCTGGCATTTACCAGCTACTGGACGCACACTATGTTCTATATCGATGCGCAGGGCGTATATCGTCGCGGAGCGCTTTATATGATTCAGCCTATCGTTAGCTACTGCTACGTCATATATACGTCCTTGCATGCCTTTATTCAGGCTCGAAAAGTCGAAAGCCTGCAAAAGAAGGCCATTTATCGCACCCTCGCCTTTTTTGCGGTTCCCGCTCTGGTGGGCGGTACCTTCCAGGTTTTGTTTTCGGTACCGGGCCTTTGCTTCGGTATAACGCTGAGCATCCTGCTGCTCTATATCGTCTATCAGGAGCAACTGATCTCGACTGACCCGTTGACTGGACTCAACAACCGCAACCGTTTTGAGACCTATATGCTGTCGCTCTTTTCAAATGTGGATCAGGCCGAAGATGTATATCTGCTTATGATGGACGCCGACGGCTTTAAGCAGATTAACGATCGCTATGGACATGTGGAGGGCGACCACGCTCTTCAGGTTGTTGCGACGGCGCTCAAGGATGTCTGCTCGCCGGCTGGTGGCTTTATCGCACGTTATGGTGGCGATGAGTTTGTGGTGCTCCAAAAGGCAGCGGCGGAACAGGGCATCATAGACCTGTGTTCGGCGATTGACGACGAGCTCGCTCGTGCCGAGGTGCCGTATGCATTGCGGATGTCCATCGGTTACGCGCGGGTCGGCGATAGTGTTGATACCTGGCAAGACTTACTTCGCGCCGCCGATGCGGAGCTCTACCGCGTAAAGCGCGAGAAGAAGAAAGCCGGCGTTCAGGTACGCTAGAAAAATAGGGGCGCACGACCGTATTGATGGTCGTGCGCCCCTTTTGCGTTGGCGGGATTAGTAGCGGCTGTCGAAGATGTGCCTCGTCTTTTTCTCGGAACGAGGCAGTTCGCTAGGCCTTTTTGGGCTTATTTACGATGATGATGCCGCCGCAGACCAACAGCAGGGCAACGATGACGGTAACGGGGCTCGTGCCAGCGCCCTCGCCGAGCAGCAGTGCGCTCAGCAGCACGCCAAAGACCGGGTTCATAAAGCCAAAGACCGAAACGCGGCTGATGGGGTTGACGGCGAGCAGGCGCGACCACAGCGAGTACGCGACGGCGGAGATAAGCGCCATGTAGATGATGAGCGCGATGGCGGGGGCAATCGCCGTGGGGGAGAGCGCACCACCCATCAAAAAGCCGATGACGGTGAGGACCAGACCGCCGACCAAGAACTGCCACCCGGCGAGCAAGACGCCGTCATGCTCGCGCGAGAAGATGCCGATCAGGCAGGTCGAAAGGGCGCCCGCGACGGTGGAGGCCAGGATAAAGCCCTCGCCGTCGAGCGTAAAGCCAAAGGTGCCGTCCGCGCCCGAAAGGTTGACGAGCGCGACACCGGCAAAGCCCAGCACGCAGCCGAGCACCTTGGCCGTATTGAGCTTCTCGGTGCGAAACGCCAGGGCGGCAAAGAGGATTGCGAGGAAGTTGGCGCTGGCCTCGATGATGGAGCTCGACATGGCACTTGCGCGCGAGAGTCCCAGGTAGAAAAAGAAGTACTGCCCGATAGTCTGGAAGAGCGACAAGACAACGATGGGCTTGATGTCGCGAGTACGCGGAATGAGGGGGCGGCGTTGGGCCGCGCTCATCCCAACGATAACCAGGGCACCGGCAAGCGTAAAGCGCAAACCTGCAAAGAGCAGCTGTGAGGCGCTATCGTGCGCGGGGATGCCAAAGAGCCCGTAACCGATCTTGATGCAGGGGAAAGCCGACCCCCAAAGCGCACAGCAGACGAGGCAGCCCAGGATGAGTCCGGGCAGGGTGGCGAGATATGGCTTGCGTCTTTCCATGATGTCCTTCCTGTATGCGCGAAGCAAAAAAGAACCCGCCACCGGGTGTGCCGGTGGCGGGTGTTGTTACCCGAGGGGATTGTACCCGATGGGGCGCATTAAGCGAAGTAGGCCACGCCGCTCTCAAAGATCGGCATGAACTTATCGCCGGGGACATGCTCGGGCACGTTGCGGTACAGGTTGTCGCCACGACGCTCGGCATGGCCCATCTTGCCCAGGACGCGGCCGTCGGGGCTCGTGATGCCCTCGATGGCGAGTGCGGAGCCGTTGGGGTTGACGGAAAGATCCATGCTGGGCTTGCCGTCCTCGCCCACGTACTGCGTGGCGACCTGGCCGTTGGCGATCAGCTGGGCGAGCACTTCGTCGTTGGCGACAAAGCGGCCCTCGCCGTGGCTGATGGCGACGGTGTAGGGGTCGTCCAGGCTGCACTGCGACAGCCACGGGGACAAGTTGGACGAGATGCGGGTGCGCACCAGACGGCTCTGGTGGCGACCGATGGTGTTGAACGTCAACGTGGGCGCATCGGGCGTGGCGTCGACGATGTCGCCGTAGGGCACCAGACCGAGCTTGATCAGGGCCTGGAAGCCGTTGCAGATGCCCAGCATCAGGCCATCGCGGGCCTTGAGCAGGTCGCGGACTGCCTCGGTGACCTCGGGAGCGCGGAAGAACGCCGTGATGAACTTGGCGGAGCCGTCGGGCTCGTCGCCGCCCGAGAAGCCGCCGGGGATCATGACGATCTGGCTTGCACGAATGCGGCGGGCAAGCTCATGGGTGCTCTCGGCGACGGCCTCGGGCGTGAGGTTGTTGATCACGAAGGTGTCGGCTTCGGCGCCGGCGGCACGGAAGGCACGGGCGCTATCGTACTCGCAGTTGTTGCCGGGGAACACGGGGATAACCACGCGCGGGCGGGCGATCTTGGCGCCGCCGTACACGTGGATGTCCTTGGCGCGGAAGTCGATGGTCTCGACCTCGGCGGTCTCGCCGGCGCTGCGGTAGGCAAAGACGCCCTCGATACCGCTCTCCCAGGCCTCCTGGAGCTCGGCGAGCTCGATGACTTCGGAGCCGGTGTCGATGACATAGCCCTCGACGGTGGTGCCCAGGGGCTCGACGACAACGCCGTCGGCGACCTCGGGCAGCTCGGCATCCTCGGCGAGCTCGACGACAAAGCTGCCGTAGAGCGGGGTGAAGAGGCTCTCCACGTCTACATCCTCGGCAAGCTCGATACCGATCTGGTTACCGACGCACATCTTAAAGAGGCTCTCGGCGCCGCATCCGTAGCCGGGCGTGGAGATGGCCAGGGCGTTGCCGGTAGCAGTGAGCGCCTCGACGGCGTCAAACGCGGCGAGCAGCTGCTGGGCGTCGGGACGGTAGTCCTCGCCATAGGTGGCGGGGGCGATGCGGACGACGCGGTGCGTCAGGCCCTTGAACTCGGGCGAGACGGCGCGGGCGGCCTTGCCCACGGCGACGGCGAAGCTGATCAGGGTCGGCGGGACGTTGAGTTCGCCGGCCTCGTCCTCAAACGAGCCGCTCATGGAATCCTTGCCACCGATGGCGCCGGCACCCAGGTCGACTTGGGCCATGAGGGCGCCCAAGACGGCTGCCGTGGGCTTGCCCCAGCGCTCTGCCTCGGTGCGCAGGCGCTCGAAGTACTCCTGGAAGGAGAGGTAGGCGTGCTTGTGCTCAAAGCCGGCGGCAACGAGCTTGGCGATGGACTCGACCACGGACAGGTAGGCGCCCGCAAACTGGTCGGCTTCCATCAGGTAGGGGTTGAAGCCCCATGCCATAGCACTCGCCGTGGTGGTCTCGCCGTCCACGGGGAACTTGGCGACCATGGCTGAGCTTGGGGTGAGCTGCGTCTTGCCGCCAAAGGGCATGAGCACGGTCGCGGCGCCGATGGTGGAGTCGAAGCGCTCGGAAAGGCCCTTGTTGGAAGCGACGTTGAGGTCGGTGACGAGCGAGGTCATGCGCTCGGCGAGCGTGGCGCCGGCCCAGCTGGGCTGCCACACGCTACGGGCGCAGACGTGGGCGACCTGGTGCTTGGGTGCGCCGTTGGAGTTGAGGAACTCGCGGGACAGGTCGACGATGGCGACGCCGTTCCAGGCCATGCGCATGCGCGGCTCGGCGGTAACCTCGGCGATAACGGTCGCCTCGAGGTTCTCCTCGGCGGCGTAGCCCATGAACTCCTCGACGTCACCGTCGGCGACGGCGCAAGCCATGCGCTCCTGGGACTCGGAGATAGCGAGCTCGGTGCCGTCCAGGCCGTCGTACTTCTTGGTCACGGTGTCCAGGTCGACATACAGGCCGTCGGCAAGCTCGCCCACGGCGACCGAGACGCCGCCGGCGCCAAAGTCGTTGCAGCGCTTGATCAGGCGGCAGGCGTCGCCGCGGCGGAAGAGGCGCTGCAGCTTGCGCTCGACCGGGGCGTTGCCCTTCTGGACCTCGGCGCCCGAGGTCTCGATGGACTCGGTGTTCTGGGTCTTGGAGGAGCCGGTGGCACCGCCGATGCCGTCACGGCCGGTGCGGCCGCCCAGCAGGATGATCTTGTCGGTGGGGGCGGGGCACTCGCGGCGCACGTGGTTTGCCGGGGTAGCGCCCACGACGGCGCCGACCTCCATGCGCTTGGCCACGTAGCCGGGGTGATAGAGCTCGTTGACCTGACCGGTGGCAAGGCCGATCTGGTTGCCGTAGCTGGAGTAGCCGGCGGCGGCAGTAGTCACGAGCTTGCGCTGCGGCAGCTTGCCCTCGAGCGTCTCGGACACGGGGACGGTGGGGTCGCCGGCGCCGGTGACGCGCATGGCCTGATACACATAGCTGCGGCCCGAGAGCGGGTCGCGGATGGCGCCGCCCACGCAGGTGGCGGCACCGCCGAAGGGCTCGATCTCGGTCGGGTGGTTATGGGTCTCGTTCTTAAAGAGGAACAGCCAGTCCTGGTCCTCGCCATCGACATCGACCTTCACCTTGACGGTGCAGGCGTTGATCTCCTCGGACTCGTCGACATCGGTCATGACGCCGGTCTTCTTAAGGTACTTAGCGCCGATGGTGCCCATGTCCATGAGGCAGACGGGCTTGGCGTCGCGGCCGAGTTCGTGGCGCATCTCCATGTAGCGGTCGAAGGCCTGCTGCACCACGGCGTCGTCGATCGTCACGTCATCCAGGACGGTGCCGAAGGTGGTGTGGCGGCAGTGGTCGGACCAATAGGTGTCGATCACGCGGATCTCGGTGATGGTGGGGTCGCGGTCCTCATCGCGGAAGTACTGCTGGCAGAAGGCGATGTCCGCCTCGTCCATAGCAAGACCGCGATCGGCGATGAAGGCGGCAAGGCCGGTCTCGTCGAGCTCGCGGAAACCGTCGAGCACCTCGACGGGCTGGGGCTCGGGGGTCTCAATGTGCAGCGTCTCGGGCAGGTCGAGCGAGGCGATGCGCGCCTCGACGGGGTTCACCACGTAGTGCTTGATAGCATCGATGGCGGCCTCGTCCAGAGCGCCCGAGATCATATAGACCTTGGCGGAGCGCACGGCGGGGCGCTCGCCCTGGCTGATGAGCTGCACGCACTCGCTGGCGGAGTCGGCGCGCTGGTCAAACTGGCCAGGCAGGAATTCGACGGCAAAGACGGCGCCATCGCTTGCGGGGAGCTCGTCGTAGGTCACATCGACCTGGGGCTCGCTAAAGACGGTCGGCACGCAGGAGCGGAAAAGCTCCTCGTCGATGCCCTCGACGTCGTAGCGGTTGATGATCCTCAGGGCCTCGATGCCCTTGATGCCGAGAATTTCGGTCAGCTCGCCCTTGAGCTGCTGAGCCTCGACGTCGAACCCGGGTTTCTTCTCCACGTAGATACGAGAGACCATTGGTTCCTGCCTTCCTGATCGGTTGGGCGTACGGTACGGTATGCGGCAGCGGTCGGTTTACGGGGCAAGCCTCGCGGTCGCCTTGAGCCACATGTTTGTAAACCTCACTATGATACGACAGCTCGTGGCGCGTTGAGGACGGCGAGGGTGCTACAGTGATGCGCAATCAAGAGAAAGGCATCACATGGCATTCGTTTCGCTCGCCATCATCGCACTCGTAGCCTTTGCGAGTCCTTTTATCGCCTCGGCGATTCCCGGAAAACCCGTTCCCGAGACGGTCTTTTTGCTCGTGCTCGGCGCGGTGCTGGGACCCCATATGCTCGACATTATCCATGTAGATGCCGAGGTCTCGCTTGTGTCCGAGCTCGGTCTGGCCTTTTTGTTCCTGCTTGCCGGCTTTGAGATCGACCCCAAGAGCATCACGGGCGTCGAGGGGCGCTACGGCTTGGCGACGTGGGTCGTCACGTTTGGTATCGCCTGGCTTGCCGTGCGCTTTACCCCGTGGTTCTCGGTCAGCCATTTCGACGGTATCGCCGTGACGCTTGCCCTCACTTCTACGGCGCTCGGAACGCTCGTGCCCATCATGCGTGAGCGTTCACTTGCCGGAACGCGCGTGGGCGACTCGATTCTCGCGTATGGCACTTGGGGCGAGCTCGGTCCCGTGCTCGCCATGTCGGTGCTGCTGTCTGCCCGCACTGGCATCCAAACGCTCGTAATCCTTGGCTTGTTTGCGGTGGTTTGCGTGTTGCTGGCCGTGGTCCCGAGCCGCTCCAAGCGCGTCGGCAGCCGCTTCTTTGCGTTTGTCGAGGAACGCGCCGATACCACGTCGCAGACCTTCGTGCGCCTGACGGTGCTCATCCTGGTCACACTCGTGGCTTTCTCGGCCGTCTTTGATCTCGACATTGTGTTGGGCTCTTTTGCCGCCGGCTTTGTCTTGCGCTACATCATCCCCGAGGGCAACCATACGCTCGAGACCAAGCTCGACGGCCTGGCCTACGGCTTTTTGATTCCGGTGTTCTTTACCGTATCGGGCGCAAAGATCGACCTGACGGCCGTGGCGTCGCGCCCGGGTCTGCTCGTGGGCTTTATCGTGGCGTTGCTGATTATTCGTGCCGTGCCCATTCTTATTTCTATGAGCATTTGTCCTGCGACGCGCGATGTGTCGGCGTATGGCCGCATTACCGTGGCCCTGTACTGCACCACGGCCCTGCCGATCATCGTTGCCGTGACGAGCGTTGCCGTCAACGCGAGCGCGCTGTCGCAAGATATTGCGTCGGTCATGGTTGCCGCCGGCGCCATCACGGTGTTCTTGATGCCATTGCTCGCGCAGCTCTTCTACCGCGTGGTCGACGCCGCGCCGGTCGCCGCCGTGGCAGAGGTTGCCGAGCATCCATCCGATGCGCTCGACATCCTGCGCGCCCACCACGACCTAGCGAGCTTGCTCGCGCGCGAGCATGAGCTGCTGACTTCGCATGGCCATGGTCGTGTATTCGAGGGCCTGCCTACGCTCGATACGATTGCCGAGCGTCTTTCCGCCGAGGCGGCGAGCGGCCATATCGATGCCCGTATTGTGGACGCGGCACATCTTCTTGCCGATAAGACCTATGGAGACGAGGTCGACCCGTCCGAGCTGACTCCGCGCGAGCGTCGCCGCTTGGAGCGCGCCAAGCTCGCCGTGCGCGAATACCGCCGCCGCATGTTGGAGCTCTATGCACGCGATGAGGCCCAGGACGACGACGGCAAGTAGTCGATACTCTCTCGGGGAAGCCGCGTCCCGCTTTGAAGGCTCGGAACGGGATGCGGTTTCCGAAACGGGGGCCGTTGGGAAACTGTGTCCCGGAATGGGCGAAATACTGGGACATAGTTTCCCTTTCATAACAGAAGAAGGCGCGCTGCCTGCAGTTGATGCAGACGGCGTGCCTTTTTGGCTGAGCTATGTTGAGGCTTGAAGCCAAAGCTTGTGGCTCCCTAGGAGCGGGCGGCTCCGTCGACGGGGAGCACAGCGCCCGTAACGTAGGCGGCCATGTCGCTCGCTAGGAAGACAAAGGCGTTGGCGACATCCTCGGGCTCGCCCATGCGGCCGAGCGGGATGGTAGCGATGATGGGCTTGACGACTTCTTCGGGCAGGTTGGCGACCATGTCGGTCCTGGTTACGCCGGGGGCGACGGCATTGACGCGAATGCCCACGGGGGCGAGCTCGCGTGAGAGCGACTGGACCATGCCGTTGACGGCGAACTTGGACGTGGGATAGCCAACGCCAGAGGGCTGACCGTACTTAGCGACCATCGAGCTCGTGGTGGTGATGGTGCCACCGTGGCCGGCTTCGGTCATGATCTTGGCAGCGGCCTGGTGACCATTAAAGACGGCGACGACGTTGAGGTCCATGACCTTGGCGAACTCCTCGGCCGTGTAGTCCAAAAGGGGCGAGCGCTGGGAGATACCGGCATTGTTGACGACCGTGTCGAGACCGCCCATGTCGGCTGCGGCCTGCGTAAAGGCCTCGGTTACGGCCTCGAGTGAGGTGAGGTTGCACGAACGGCCCCAGATCTTTGCCTCGGGATAGGCGGCGGCGAGCTTCTCAACGGCCGCGTCGGCGGTTTCCTGACGCGAGCCAAAGACGGTGACGGCGGCGCCTTCCTCGATAAAACGGCAGGCGATGGCATAGCCGATACCGCGCGTGCCTCCGGTGATGATTGCTTTCTTACCCTCGAGCAACATGGTGCCTCCATTCTTCGGGGGTGGACATACGCAGCACAGCATAACGGCGCGCAAAATCAACTTCGTTCGCATATCGGTAAACGGCACCCTCGGTTGTCAGCGAATGGCCAAGTTGTTCAAACTTTTGCTTGATGAACGTCAAACAAAGGGGCTCCCATCCAAACGGACGGGAGCCCCTCAGGTGCTATGTTGTGTGCCAAGGACTGGACTAGTTGGCCATGACGCCTTCGGTCCAGGCCTCAACGTCCTCGATGCGCAGGACGTTGGCGACCTCGGCCACGCAGTCGACGCTGGCAAGCTCGGCGGCGGCAGCCTGGACGTCCTTCTCGAGCGCGCGGTGCGTCAGGAAGATGACCGAGCAGGCATCGCTGACGCCTGACTTGCCGTCCTCGACCTGGTTGATGAGCGAGATCGAGATGTTGTGCTTGGCAAAGATGTCGACCGTCTCGGACAGGGCGCCCACGCGGTCGGCGACCTTCAGGCGCACATAGTACTTGGTCTGGAGCTCGTCCATGGGCTTAAAGGCGAGGTTGTGGCCATAGGGCTCAATCTCGGGCAGCGGAGCCACGCCGCGGCTGATCTGCTCGGAGAGCGACAGGATGTCGCCCACGACGGCGCTTGCGGTGGGGAAGGAGCCTGCGCCGGCACCGTAGAACATGGTCTCGCCCACGGCGTCGCCTACCACGTAGACGGCGTTCATGGCGCCGTTGACCTTGGCAAGCATGTGGTCGGCGGGGATCAGCGTGGGATGCACGCGGACGTCGACGCCAGCATCGGTGTTGCGTGCGATGCCCAGCAGCTTGATGGTGTAGCCGAGCTCGCGGGCCTGGGCAATGTCTTCGGCGCCGATGGTACGGATACCCTGCTGGTAGACATCGTCGGTGGTCACGCGGGTGCCAAAGCCGATGGAAGCGAGGATTGCCGTCTTGCTGGCGGCGTCGAAGCCGTCGACGTCGGCGGACGGGTCGGCCTCGGCATAGCCCTTTGCCTGGGCGTCGGCGAGCACGTCAGCGTAATCGGCGCCCTCGGCGTCCATGCGCGACAGGATGTAGTTGGTGGTGCCGTTGAGAATGCCAGCGATGGTCAGGATCTTGTTGCCCACCAGGTCGTGCTCGAGCGTGCTGACAATGGGGATGCCACCGCCGCAGCTGGCCTCGCACTTAATTTGCACGCCGCACGCGCGCGCCTTCTCGGCGAGCGTCTCGACATGACGGCCCAGCAGGGCCTTGTTGGCAGAGACGACGTGCTTGCCGTTCTCGAAGGCGGTGGTGAAGATTTCGGTCGCGGGGTGCTCGCCGCCGATGAGCTCGACGACGATATCGACGGCGGGGTCGGTGACGACGTCGTGCCAGTCGCTCGTAAAGGCCTCGCGCTCAATACCGGCGGCTTCGGCCTGCTCCCAGGCAAGCGCGCAGGCGCGGGTCAGCTTAAGGTCGATGCCGTAGGCGGCCAGGTATTCATCGTGGTGGCTCTTGATCAGACGGGCCACGCCGCCGCCGACGGTTCCCAGACCGATGAGGCCGACGTTCACGGTGCGCAGGGGTTCGCTCATAGATAGCTCCTTCGTGCATCTTATGGATGGATTAACCGCTTAAAGGTTGAGTGCATTCTAGCGTGAAGTGCGGGCGCGTGCTTGCCTGGCGGCGGGGGCTGCACAAAATGCCACCCCCGAAACGCTGCGGAAACATTGGAAACATGCTCGCTACAAACGAACTTCCGTAACAAACTGTCAACGTTTGCACCATAAGGTTTGCCCTGTACCGCAAGACGGCCGCACCGCGGCCAGCGAAAAGGGGGACACCATGTTTAGCATCAACAACGTACTTAACCGCAGGAGTTTCTTGGCTGGCGCCGCGGCGTTCGGTAGCACCGCGGCACTCGCTGGTTGCTCGTCGGGTGGCTCGGACGGCGGCTCCGCCGATGACGGCAAGACCTTCAAGATCGGTGTCATCGGCCCTCTGACCGGCGCTGCGGCAACCTATGGCGTTTCGGCCGAGAAGGGCGCCAAGCTTGCCGCCAAGGATTTCTCGACCAAGGACCTCAAGCTTTCGCTTAAGTCCGAGGACGACGTCGCTGACGGCGAGAAGGCCATCAACGCCTTCAATACCCTGTGCGACTGGGGCATGCAGGCGCTCGTCGGCCCCGTCACGACCGGTGCTGCCGTCGCCGTCTCGGGCGAGATCGCCGACGATATGCTCATGGTCACGCCCTCGGCCTCGTCGCTCGACGTCACCAAGGACAAGACCACGGTTTTCCAGGTTTGCTTCACCGATCCCACCATGGGCGCCAGCGCCGCAAAGTTCTTGGCCGAGAAGTACGCGGATGCCAAGATCGCCCTGTTCTACAACTCCGGCGATACGTATAGCTCGGGCGTTGCCGACGCTTTTGCCGAGCAGGCCAAGGCGTCCAAGCTCGACATCGTCGATACCGAGACCTTTAAGGACGACTCTTCCACGAGCTTTACCAACCAGCTCACCAAGGCCAAGGAGTCCGGCGCCACGCTCATCTTTGCGCCGATCTACTACACGCCGGCGTCCGTTTTGCTCAAGAACGCCAAGGACATGGGCTACGACATGACCCTCATGGGTACCGACGGCATGGACGGCCTGCTCTCTGTGGAAGGCTTCGATACCTCTCTTGCCGAGGGCGTACTGCTCATGACCCCGTTTTCGGCTGACGATGAGAAGAATGCCGACTTCGTCAAGGCCTATAAGGATGCCTACGACGAGACGCCCAACCAGTTTGCCGCCGACGCTTACGATTGCGTCCACGCCATCGCCGAGGCTATCGATAGGGCGGGGATTGACATTTCGGCCGACGGTGCCGACATTGCCGGCGACCTTGCCAAGGCCATGCGCAAGATCAAGATCGAGGGCCTGACAGGCGAGCTGACGTGGAATGACGAGGGCCAGGTCGAAAAGCCCGCCACAGCCTATGTGATCCAGGACGGCAAGTACATCGCCGCCTAAGTGCGCATAAAGTGCGACCGGTGAGGCCGTTTTATTCAGGGCAGGGACGCCTGTAACAGAACGGAAACATTACTTTCACACAATAAAGTGGCATTACTGCATAAAGTAATAGAAATACGCAGAATTATGGATAAATGGACAAATCCAAAGAAAAGTTGAAATAATCGCCACTTTCCTTAACTAAAGCGTCTAGTATTTTGCGAACGCCGAACACGGCGAAGGATGGCCTGTCGGGTAACCGAAACCCGACGAGATTTGAGAGGAGAGCCGCATGTCGAGCCTCACCGGTAAGTCATTGAACCCTGTTATGAATCGCAGGAGCGTTATCGCGAGCGCAGCAGGTCTTGGGGCGATGTCCATTCTAGCTGGTTGCTCCTCCAACGGCGGCGACAGCGGTTCCGCTTCAAGCGACGCTTCGTTTAAGATCGGTACCATCGGCCCGCTGACCGGCGCCAACGCGTCCTACGGCAAGTCCGTTACCCAGGGTGTCGAGCTTGGCTGCAAGGATTTCTCGACCAAGGAGCTGCCGCTTGCCAGCAAGGCCGAGGATGACCAGGCCGACGGCGAGAAGGCCGTCAACGCCTTCAACACCCTGCTCGACTGGGGCATGCAGGCCCTCGTCGGCCCGACCACCACGGGTGCGTCGGTTGCCGTTGCCGCCGAGTGCGGTAACGACCCCAAGACGTTCATGATCACCCCGTCCGCGTCCTCCGAGGACGTCACCGACGGCAAGGATTGCGTCTTCCAGGTTTGCTTCACCGACCCCAACCAGGGTGTCAACGCTGCCAAGTTCCTGGCGCAGAAGTATGCGGACGAGAAGTTCGTGCTGTTCTATAACTCCGGCGACGCCTATTCTTCGGGCATCGCAGATTCCTTTAAGGCCCAGGCCGCTGAGTCCAAGCTCGAGATTGTTGACGAGGAGACCTTTAAGGACGACTCCGCCACGAGCTTTACCAACCAGCTGACCAAGGCCAAGCAGGCCGGCGCCACCATGATCTTTGCGCCGATCTACTACACGCCGGCGTCCGTCCTGCTCAAGAACGCCAAGGACATGGGCTACGACGTCAAGATGATGGGCTGCGACGGTATGGACGGCATCCTGGGCGTTGAGGGCTTCGATACCTCTCTTGCCGAGGGTCTGCTGCTCATGACCCCGTTCTCCGCCGACGACGAGAAGAACGCCGACTTCGTTAACGCTTACAAGGATAAGTACGGCGATACCCCCGACCAGTTTGCCGCTGACGCCTACGACGGCGTGCACGCGGTGGCCGAGGCCGTCAAGGAGGCCGGTCTTGGTGTCGACGCCGATCCGACCGAGGTCGCCGAGAAGCTGTCCAAGGCTATGCTCAAGATTACCGTTGACGGTCTGACCGGCAAGCTCACCTGGAACGATAAGGGCCAGGTCCAGAAGGAGCCCACGGCGTACGTCATCACCGACGGCAAGTACGTACAGGCCTAATTGGCCGCCTTACATAGAGCGGTTTTGATCCCAAGCAGGGGAGGTTTTGGCCTTCCCTGCTTGCTTGGTATCTAGGGACAGTGTAACGTCCCTGTTTCATACATTAACTGGAAACCTATTCGAAAGGGGGATGTGGAACATGACGGTCTTTATCCAATACCTGGTCAACGGCCTGTCCATGGGCAGCGTCTACGCCATCATCGCGTTGGGCTACACCATGGTCTACGGTATCGCCAAGATGCTCAACTTCGCTCACGGCGATGTCATCATGGTCGGTGCCTATGTCTCGTTCTGCGCCACGTCGTATCTCGGCCTCCCGGGCTGGGCATCTGTAGTTCTCTCTTGTGTGGTCTGCACGGTTCTCGGTGTTCTCATTGAGGGTCTGGCCTATAAGCCGCTGCGCCAAGCAGGCCCGCTGGCCGTTCTGATCACGGCCATCGGCGTGTCTTACTTCCTGCAGAACGCCGCGCAGCTTCTGTGGGGCGCCACGCCCAAGAACTTCACTTCGCTCGTCACCTTCCCGGTGCCGGAGTTCTTGGCCAAGTTCAACGTAAGCGCCGTCTCGCTCGTCACCATCGTCGCCTGCCTGGTTATCATGGCCGGCCTGATGTTCTTTACAGGTAAGACCAAGATGGGCAAGGCCATGCGCGCTGTGTCCGAGGACAAGGCCGCCGCTCAGCTCATGGGCATCAACGTCAACCGCACCATCTCGATGACGTTCGCCATCGGCTCCGCCCTCGCTGCCATCGCCGGCGTGCTCCTGTGCTCCTACTCGCCGGTGTTGCAGCCCACCACGGGCGCCATGCCTGGCATCAAGGCCTTCGACGCTGCCGTTTTCGGCGGCATCGGCTCCATCCCCGGCGCTTTTGTCGGTGGCATTCTCATCGGCATCATCGAAGCGATGGCTCAGGCCTACATTTCCACGAGCCTTGCCAACTCCATCGTCTTTGGTGTTTTGATCATCGTCCTGCTCGTCAAGCCTGCCGGCCTCTTGGGCAAGTACGTCCCCGAGAAGGTGTAGGTGAGCGTTATGAAGTTTCTTAAAGACAGGCAGACGCGTCACGACTTTGTCACGTACGCCATGTGCCTCGTGGCGTTCGCCATCGTGTTCTTTATGCAGTCTAACCACATGATTCCGCGCATGATCGCCGGTCAGCTGGTTCCCATCACGGCCTATATCGTCATGGCCATCTCCCTTAACCTCGTCGTCGGCATCGCGGGCGACTTGTCGCTGGGCCATGCGGGCTTTATGAGCGTCGGCGCCTATACGGGAATCGTCACCGCCGTCGCGCTGGAGAGCGCCGTTCCGTCCGACCCGATGCGCCTGATCATCAGCATTGTGGTCGGCGCCATCGCCGCCGCCATCTTGGGCTTCTTGATTGGTATCCCGGTCTTGCGCCTGAGCGGTGACTATCTGGCCATCGTGACCCTGGCTTTTGGCGAGATCATCAAAGAAATCGTCACCTGCCTTATCGTGGGCGTCGACTCCCGCGGCCTGCACGTGATCTTTAACATCACGGGCAACTCCACGATCGACGACCTGCATCTGCTCGAGGACGGCACCGCCATCATCAAGGGCGCGCAGGGCGCATCGGGTGTGTCGACGTACTCGACCTTCCTTGCCGGCGCCATCCTGGTTATGATCGCGCTCGTGATTGTACTCAACCTGGTTCGCAGCCGTACCGGTCGTGCCATTATTGCCGTGCGCGATAACAAGATCGCTGCCGAGTCTGTGGGCATCTCCGTCACCCAGTACCGCATGATCGCCTTCGTGGTTTCCGCTGCCCTCGCCGGTGCTGCCGGAGCCCTGTTCGGCGGTAATTTCTCGCAGCTTTCCGCCACTAAGTTCGACTTCAACACGTCCATCCTCATCCTGGTGTTCGTGGTCCTGGGCGGCCTGGGCAACATGCGCGGCTCCGTTATCGCCGCAGCGCTGCTCACGGTGCTCCCCGAGCTGCTCCGTCAGTTCTCGGACTACCGCATGCTCATCTACGCCATCGTGTTGATTCTGGTCATGGTCTTTACTAACAACCCGCAGCTCAAGGCGTTTTTCGCACGCATTAAGGACCGCTTTGCTTCTAAGAAGGAGGTGGCAGCCGATGCCCAGTAAGTTTGAGTTCAACAAGGGCAAGATGGTCCCGTATCCTTCTGGCGCCATCGTTCCCGATCGCGACCTGGGCGAGCGCCCGGCGCTCGAGTGCATCCACCTGGGCATTGAATTCGGCGGCCTTAAGGCAGTCGACGACTTTAGCCTAACCATCGGCAAGACTGAGATCGCCGGTCTCATCGGCCCCAACGGTGCCGGCAAGACTACGGTCTTCAACCTGCTCACCAAGGTGTACCAGCCCACGCACGGCACCATCCTGCTCGACGGTGAGGACACTTCGGGCAAGTCGGTCTACCAGGTCAACCGCATGGGTATTGCCCGTACGTTCCAGAACATCCGCCTGTTCAACACCATGACGGTGGAGGACAACGTTAAGGTCGGCCTGCACAACCAGGAGCGCTACTCCGGCTTTGAGGGCGTGCTGCGCCTGCCGACGTACTGGAAGCACGAGAAGGCCGCCCATGAACGCGCCATGGAGTTGCTGTCCATCTTTGATATGGAGCACCTGGCAAACGAGCAGGCCGGCTCGCTGCCTTACGGCGCTCAGCGTCGTCTGGAGATCGTTCGCGCTCTTGCCACCAACCCCAAGTTGCTGCTGCTCGACGAGCCTGCCGCCGGCATGAACCCGTCCGAGACCGCAGAGCTCATGGAGAACATCGTTAAGATTCGCGACACTTTTGGTATCGCCATCATGCTTATCGAGCACGATATGTCGCTCGTCATGAACATTTGCGAGGGCATCTGCGTGCTTAACTTTGGTAAGGTCATCGCCAAGGGCACGGCCGAGGAAATCCAGAACAACGATGCCGTTATCGAGGCGTATCTGGGCAAGCAGGATAAGGGGGAGAACTAAATGGCAGAGCCGATGCTTTCCGTCTACAACATTAACGTCTGGTACGGCGCTATCCACGCCATCAAGGACATCTCCTTTAACGTCAACGAGGGCGAGATCGTGGCTCTGATCGGTGCGAACGGTGCCGGCAAGTCCACAACGCTCAAGACCGTCTCGGGCCTGCTGCGCTCCAAGACCGGTTCCATCAAGTTTATGGGCGAGGACATTACCCATACGCCCGCCGACAAGCTGGTTGGTAAGGGTCTGGCCCAGGTTCCCGAGGGACGTCGCGCCTTTTTGCAGATGACGGTCGAGGAGAACTTGGAGATGGGCGCCTACACGCAGCCCAAGTCCACGGTTGCTCCGGGCCTTGAGCGCGTCTACGAGCAGTTCCCGCGCCTTAAGGAGCGCCGTCGCCAGGTCGCCGGCACCCTTTCGGGCGGCGAGCAGCAGATGCTCGTTATGGGCCGCGCCCTTATGAGCAACCCCAAGCTGCTCATGCTCGACGAGCCTTCCATGGGCCTGGCGCCGATTCTGATTGAGCAGATCTTCCAGATTGTCGAGGATCTGCATAAGGCCGGAACCACGGTGCTCCTGGTCGAGCAAAACGCACAGATGGCGCTTTCCATCGCCACACGCGGCTATGTGCTCGAGACCGGCAAGATCACCATGACCGGCAGCGGCCAAGAGCTGCTGCACGACGACAACGTCCGCAAAGCTTACTTGGGCGGTTAATCCATTCAACGAAGGGGCGCTGACCAACCCGGTCAGCGCCCCCTTTTAAATTGCGGTGAAATAGGGACTAAATGGGGGCGCTAGACGCTAAAACAGTCCCTATTCCACCGCAACTTCATGGGGATGTGTGACAATGCCCGTCGGAAAACATCTGCTGTCTTTGGGGGTCTATCTATGCTGTACGAGTTTTGTGCCGAGAACTTTGAGCGGGTGCCGGCAGCTATCGATGCCGGTGCAAAGCGCATCGAGCTGTGCGACAACCTTGCCGTTGGTGGCACCACGCCTTCTGCCGGCGTTATCAGCGCTACAGTCAGCTATGCTCACGAGCATGACGCGCGAGTGATGTGCATGATTCGCCCGCGTGGCGGTGACTTTCATTACAGCCAAGACGAGCTGCGCATGATGGAGATGGACCTGGGCCTTGCCGTAAGCGCCGGCGTTGACGGCTTGGTCTTTGGCTGCTGCAAGCCCTGCGCTGGCGGATGGGCGCTCGACGAGCTTACGTTGGGCGCCCTCGTGATGGCCGCGGGCTGCGCGACCGAGGAATGTAAGCGTGAGCCCATCGACATCACCTTCCACATGGCATTTGACCAGCTCTCGCCCGAGGCTCAGCTCGACGCGATTGACACACTCGCCGACTGCGGCATCACACGCATCCTGACGCATGGTGGCGCTGCCGGTACGCCGATCGAGGACAACTTCGAAAACTTGGCCCGCTTGATCGAGTATGCGGGCGACCGCTTGACCATCCTTCCCGGCGGCGGCATTTCCACGGCCAACCGCGATACCGTGGCGGCGGCACTGGGCGTCTCCGAGCTTCATGGCACCAAGATCGTGCCGCTGGAGGTATAACCCGTGGCGCTGGTATTTGACGTTCGGCAGGCGAGCGGTAAGCCCGACGACAACCGCCGCCCCGGCACCGCGTGCCCCTTTTGCGATACCGAGGAACTCGCCAATATCATCCGGCGCGACGGTGGCTGTATCTGGCTCGAGAATAAGTTCAAAACCCTGCGCGCCACCCGTCAAACCGTGCTGATCGAGTCGGCCGATCACGATGCCGACCTGGTGACCTATGAGCCGGATGAACTCCACCATGTGATGCGGTTTGCCCTGGGTTGCTGGCAGCAGATGATCGATTCACAGCAGTATCGAAGCGTGCTCATGTACAAGAACAAGGGTCCGCTCTCGGGCGGTAGTCTCGTTCATCCGCACATGCAGATTGTGGGTTTGGAGCAGGAAGACGGCTACACTTCGCTGACTTCTGCCAATTTCGAGGGCATCAATGTCTGGCAACAGGGGAGGATTTCGGTCAACATCTCAACCGAACCCATCATGGGGTTCTTTGAGGTCAACGTTTCAGCCCCGCAGGGAATCGCTGCCAGCGATGACACGAGAGACCAAGCCGAGGCGAATCTCTTCGCCGATGCGATCCAGGTGGCTCTGCGCTATATCCTGAACGAGCACCACGGTGGTCGCGCAGAGTCGTACAACCTGTTCTTCTATCACCTGGGCGGTCGGACCATTGCCAAGGCGCTGCCGCGTTGGGTGGTTTCGCCCTACTTTGTCGGGTATCGGCTGGCTCAGGTCAATGCTGAGACCACGCTCGATGTCGATGCTGAGCGCCTGCGTGCGCATCTGGAAACGCTCGTATAGTAAGACCAACACCCGCGTAATGCGGACAGTCTAGCGTCCCATGGCGTCGCGGCCGGCCTCGACCCGCTTGCGCTGGGCGGCGCGCTCCTCGCCGGTCAGACGCTCAAAGAGGTGCCCGATAAGCGAGGCGAGCACCTGCTGAAACAACGTTCCACACATGACGGGAAACACAACTTCGCCCGGAAAGTATTGCGTGGCTATGACGGCGCCCGAAGAGATGTTACGCATGCCGCAGGTAAAGCACATGGTAGTCGTCTCGCTATATGGCAGATGCAGCGCACGGGCGACCAGAAAACCGACGACAAAGCCGCTGATGGCGAAGGTCAAAATAAAGAGGGCGACTTCCAGGCGCACCGCGTTCATGTGCAGCACGTACTCGCTCATGGCGGTGGAGTTGGAGGCGATAACGCCCATCATCATGAATTTGCAGGCGGGCGAGAGCGCGGGGGAGAGCTTCTAGTGTCCCCATCCACGCGTGAGCTCGTTGATCACGATGCCGAGCACGGCGGGGATGGCGATCATAAAGGCCATGTCTTGCATCATGCTCGGCACATCGATCGAGACGGTGGCACCCAGCAAGAGCTTAAGCGTGAGCGGAATCGTCACAGGGGAGATAACCGAGGACGTCAGGATGATGGTGAGCGCGAGCGGGCCGTTGCCGCCGAACATGCTGATCCACATAAAAGCGGTGACGGCCACGGGCACGCTGTACTCGAGCACGATGCCGCAGACAAGGTTGGGGTTGGAGCCAAAGAAGAGTGACCCCATGGCATACGCCGCGATGGGAATAAGCACTGCCGAGACCAGCAACGCCAGAATCAGGTGCAGCGGACGGTGGAACACCTCGGCTACCTGGTGAAAGGTGTTGCTGAGCGCGCCCTGAAACGTCATAAAGGCGAAGAGGGCGGGAACAATGGGCTTGAGTACGCCGATCTGCTGGGGAAAGAGCACGCCGAGCGCCACGCAAATCGGAACGATGATCTGCATATGCCCCGCGAGGAACTTTCCCAGTCCAGCCCATTGCTTCATATGCCCCGTGACTCCCTTTATCCGCGAACTTGTTTGTATGGATATGCTAGACGCTCGTATGTGTCCGTGCGGATGAAACGCTCGATTATTTCGAGGGCATTACCGCCATCGTTTGCCGAAACCGCGGCGCGCTGCGAGGTTCTGCGTCCGTGCCGCACGGTATAATAAATCCGTTCAACAGATCTGCCTGCCGAAGCGGGCATACACAGAGGACTCATCGCTATGAACCGTGAGAGGTATCGCGGCGACCTGCCCCTATCGGGGGTGGGCGCCTATGTCATCGCTTAAGACGACGCATCGCTGGGCGGTCGCTCAGCAAAACCCCGGGCTCGAAAAGGAGCTTTCGGCTGGTCTGGGCATTCCCGGACTGGTGGCGCGCATTATGGTCGCGCACGGCATCGGCTCCATCAAAGAGGGCCAATTGTTTTTGACGCCTTCGCTCGATCGCGACTGGGCCGACCCACTCATTATCCCGGGCATGTCGGTCGTTGCCGACCGCGTCGAGCGTGCTATTCGCAACCACGAGCACATTGCAGTCTTTGGCGATTTTGACGTTGACGGCATTACGTCGACCTGCCTGTTGACCGAGGCACTGCGCACGTTTGGCGCCGATGTCACGCCGTTTATTCCGCATCGCTTTGATGAGGGCTACGGTCTTTCGCGCGCGGCACTCGACCGCGTTAACGAGCTCGCTCGCCCCCAGCTGATCGTGACCGTCGATAACGGCATTGCCGCCAAGGAAGAGGTTTCCTATCTGGAGAGCCTGGGGATCGATTTGGTGGTCACGGACCATCACGAGCCCTCCGACCAGGTGCCGCAGGGTGTGCCCCTGACCGACCCCAAGCTCGAAGACGAGGGCCCCTCGCGCGAGCTTGCCGGTGCTGGTGTGGCGCTCAAGCTGGTGCAAGTCCTGGGTGAGCGCCTGGGCAAGCCGTCGTATTGGCGTTCGCTAATCGAGGTCGCGGCGCTGGGCACCGTGTCCGACATGATGCCGCTCACGCCCGAGAACCGCGCGCTGGTTGCCGAGGGCATCCAGCAGATGCGCGTAACCGCTCGCCCCGGCTATATCGCGCTTGCCGCGCTCGCCAAGGCGGACCTTTCGAGCATTACGGCGGATGGCCTGTCATTCTCGCTCATTCCCCGCTTAAACGCTGCCGGTCGCATGGCCGATCCCAAGCTGGCGCTCGACCTGCTGCTTGCCCGCAATCCCATCGAAGCAAGCGCGCTGGCGGCTGAGCTCGAGGAAATCAACCGCCAGCGCCGTGAGATCGAGGCGGAGCTCACGCGCGATGCCATGGCAAAGGTCGAGGAGACCTATGACGGCGGACGCGCGATCGTCGTGGGCGGTGAAGGCTGGCACGAGGGTGTCAAGGGCATCGTGGCAAGCCGTCTGACCAACCGCTATCACGTGCCGGCGCTGCTGTTCTCGATCGAGGACGGTATCGCGCGCGGCTCTGGTCGCTCGGTGGGCAAAGTTAACCTGTTTGACGCCGTCGAGCGCTGTTCCGACCTGCTAATTCGTCGCGGCGGACATGCCGGTGCGGTGGGTGTGACCATCGAGGCATCCGAGCTCGATGAATTCCGTCGTCGCCTTTCCGCCGTGCTATCGGAGATTCCCGCCGAGGACTTTGAAGACATCGACGAGGTTGCCGCCACGGTCGACCTTTCCGAGCTGAATATCGAGACTATAGAGCAGATTTCCCGTCTTGAGCCGTTTGGCCAGGGCAACAAGGTGCCGCTGCTGGCCGCCGAGGGCGTGACGATGTGCGATCGCGCCGTGGTGGGCAAAACCGGCGAGCACATGCGCTTTGTGGCGACCGATGGTGCCGCGAGTGTGCCGGCCATTATGTTCCGCGTGCCGCAAATCGATAAGCTCATCAACTGCGATAGCGCTGTCGACTTGGTGTTCGAGGCCGTTGCCGAGCATTGGCAGGGGCGTGTGAAGCCCAAGCTCATGATCAAGGATGTTCTGGTCCGCGATACCATGCTGCCCAGCGTCGACGATCCGGCATGCGAGCTTCGTCGTGGCGTGCAGCCGGCGGATTCCGGCCTGCGCCTGGAGTCGCGTAAGCGCGAGACGCTCGCCCAGCTTTCCTATACCGAGCTCACGCGCTCGCTTATCCATAGCTTTATCGGCTCGAACCAGCCGCACCGCGCGCAGGTCGAGGCGCTCGATGCCCTGGCCGATCACCAAAGTGTTCTGGCCGTTATGGGA
Source organism: uncultured Collinsella sp. (assembly GCA_902462065.1). GTDB lineage: Bacteria > Actinomycetota > Coriobacteriia > Coriobacteriales > Coriobacteriaceae > Collinsella. The sequence continues at coordinate 9,408 of CABQAK010000005.1, read as the reverse complement.
ACGGGGCGCGGCAAGTCGCTCATCTTCCATGTGCATGCCGCGCGTGAGGCGGTGCTTCGCGGGCGTGCGAGCATCTTTGTCTATCCGCTGCGTGCGCTCGTTGCCGACCAGGCCTATCACCTCTCGTCGACGATGGCCGCGCTCGGCATTGGCGTCGGCGTGTTGACCGGCGAGACCGTGGAGGCGGCGCGCGATGACGTGTTTGCCGGCTTGGCTTCGGGTCGCACCGGTATCGTGCTCACGACGCCCGAGTTCCTGTCTATCCACCGTGACCGCTTTGCGCGTTCGGGCCGCATCGGCTTTGTCGTTATCGATGAGGCACACCACGCCGGCCTTGCCAAGGGCGGCGACCGCGGCGCCTATCTCGACATGCCCGATATCCTCAAAGCCCTGGGCGACCCGGTCGTTATGGCTGCGACGGCCACCGCGACGGCTCCGGTCGTGGCCGAGCTTGCCCGCATGCTGCCGATCACTCGCACGGTGGTCGACGAGACGGTGCGCGAGAACCTGCAGCTCGAGGACGACCGCGACCTTGCGAGCCGCGAGAACCGTTTGGTGTCGATCGTGGCGACGGGGGAGAAGACCGTCATTTACGTCAATTCGCGCGACCAGTCCGTGGCGCTCGCCAAGACGTTGCGCAAGCGTGTGCCCGATTGCGCAACCCATATCGCGTTCTATAACGCGGGGCTTGTGCGTTCCGATCGCCGTCGCGTGGAGGAAGCATTCCGAGACGGAAGCCTCAGCTGCATCGTTTCGACCTCCGCCTTTGGCGAGGGTGTCAACCTGCCCGATATCCGCCATGTCGTGCTCTACCACATGCCGTTTGGCGCCATCGAGTTCAACCAGATGAGCGGCCGCGCCGGTCGCGATGGCCAGCCCGCCGTGATCCATCTGCTCTATTCGTCGCGCGACGCCCGCATTAACGAGCGCCTACTCGACTGCTATGCGCCCGAGCGCGACGAGCTCGTCACACTCTATCGCGCGCTGCAGACCATGTGGCGCTCCAACCGCGGCAAGACCGGGGACGATTCCTTTAGCGCGAGCGATATCGACATCGCGCAGATGTGCCTTGCCATCGATGCCCGCACGCCGGTCGACGAGCGTTCGGTGGAAAGCGGCCTGGGAATCTTCGAAGAGCTTGGTTTCTGTCGCGTTTCGGGGCTTGACGATACCCGTCGCATCGCGATGGCCGAAAACCCCGGCCGCGTGCAATTGAGCAGGTCAATTCGCTATTTGGAGGGCTTGCGCTCGCGCATGGAGTTTTCGGCTTTCCGGAGCTGGGCGCTCGATTCGTGCGCTTCTGATATGCTAGCCAAAGTTAACCGCCCGATCGTACCGCGGGCCTAGGGGAAGGGGACCTCGATGGATGCCGCAGCCCGTACCGCCCATGATTCCACCCTCCAGCCGTTTTCGGAGATGGAGCACTATAAGCATGCCGATGAGCTACCGCCCGAGATTATGGCGGACAGCTACGACAAGCTGGAGCGCCTGTGCCTCAAATATATGAATGAGGACGACTTTTCTAAGGTTGAGCAGGCCTACTGCTTTGCCGCCGAGAAGCACTGCAACCAAAAGCGGCGCTCGGGTGAGATGTACATTAACCATCCCGTCGAGGTGGCCATCATTCTGGCCGATCTCAAGATGGACTGTGACGTGGTGTGCGCCGCGCTGCTGCACGATACCGTCGAGGATACCGAGACTTCGCTTGCCGATGTTTCCGGCCTGTTTGGCGAAACCGTTGCCGAGCTCGTCGATGGCGTGACCAAGCTCACCAACATCGAAGTCGACAGCATGGACGAGAAGCAGGCGCTCACGCTGCGCAAGATGTTCCTCGCCATGTCCAAGGACATTCGCGTCATCATCGTTAAACTTGCCGACCGTCTGCACAACATGCGTACGCTGGCAGCCCTGCGCGAGGATCGTCGCCTGTTTAAGGCTCGCGAGACCATGGACGTGTACGCGCCCTTGGCCGACCGCCTGGGCATGAGCTCTATTAAGTGGGAGCTCGAGGACCTGTCCTTCTTCTACCTGGAGCCCGATGCCTACCAGCGCATCGCGCGTATGGTAGCTGAGTCGCGCGAGGTCCGCGAACGCTACCTTGCCGAGACCATCAAGACGCTTACCGATGAGCTCAACCGCATTGGTCTGGAGGACTTCCAGATCAACGGCCGCTCCAAGCACTATTGGTCCATCTACCAAAAGATGAAGCGCAAGGGCAAGGAGTTCTCCGAGATCTACGACCTGGTGGCGCTGCGCGTTATTACCCATTCGGTGCGCGATTGCTACTCCACGCTCGGTGCGGTGCATACGCTGTGGCACCCTATGCCTGGTCGCTTTAAAGACTATATCGCCATGCCTAAGGTCAATAACTACCAGTCGCTCCACACGACGGTCATCGGCCCTACGGCTCGTCCGCTCGAGATTCAGATTCGAACCTACGAGATGCATGAGCAGGCCGAGTACGGCATTGCCGCCCACTGGCTATATAAGAAGTCGGGCGGATCGTCTGCTTCCAAGACCAATGACGCTCAACGTTTGGACGACCAGATCAACTGGCTCAAGCATTCGCTCGATTGGGCAGCTTCCGACGAGATCACCGATGCCAAGGAATACCTGCACTCGCTGAAGGTCGATCTGTTCGATCAGGAGATCTTTGTCTTCACGCCCAAAGGCGAGGTCATGGCGCTTCGTGCCGGCTCCACGCCGCTCGACTTTGCCTATGCCGTTCACACCGAGGTGGGAAACCACTGCGTCGGCGCCAAAATCAACGGTGCGGTGGCTCCGCTCACGCACGAGATCAAGACGGGCGACCGCGTTGAAATCCTGACTAACAAGAGTTCCAAGCCGTCGCGCGATTGGCTCAAGATCGTTAAGACACCTTCCGCCAAGTCAAAGATCCGCCGCTATTTTGCCGCTGCGACCAAGGACGACGACGCTGCCGCCGGTCGCGATATGCTGGCCAAGGACCTGCGTAAGCGTGGCTATGGCATTTCTACGCCGCGTTCGACGCGTGCACTCAACGCCGTGGCGGAGCAGTTTAACTTCAAGCAGCTCGAGGACCTGTTTGCCGCCGTCGGTGCCGGCAAGGTTGCCCCGCGCGCTGTGGGCAATAAGGTCGAGCAAATCTTGGACCCCAAGCCCGAGGAACAGCTCACCAAGGCCGAGGCTATCGCCGAGGTCGTGAAGCAGCCCGCTCGCGGCTCCAACCGCAAGCCGCAAAAGCGCGGCAAGAGCGCCAGTAACGGCATTATCGTCAAGGGCGAGAGCAACAGCGGCCTGCTGGTCCGTCTGGCTCATTGCTGCAACCCCGTGACGGGCGACGACATCGTCGGCTTCATCACGCGCGGTCGCGGCGTTTCGGTGCATCGCGCCAACTGCCCTAACGTCAAGGGTCTTATGGAACATCCCGAGCGCATGATCGATGTGGAGTGGGACGGCGCTGCCGACACCCTCTTCCAGATCGAGATCGTGGTCGAGTGCCTGGACCGCATGGGCCTGCTCAAGGATGTCACCATTGCCATTGGCGATGCGGGCGGCAATATCCTTTCTGCCGCCACGTCGACCAACCGCGAGGGTATTGCAACCCTGCGCTTTATGGTCGAGATCTCGGACGCGAGTGGCTTGGATCCGCTGCTGGCCTCTATCAGCAGCGTTGACTCGGTCTACGACGCTCGTCGTCTTATGCCCGGCGAGGGTGGAGCCCAGCTTAAGCGCCGTGTGTAGGTGCGAGAGCCTCTCAGCATCATAGATATTGGTTACGTTCGAGGCATCGTTTGGTGCCTCGAACGTATTTTAGAAGGAGGGTATGCGCATGGGCGATATGACTTTGGACCTGACACCCCGAGGTGCGGCTTCGATTGAGGCGCTCGTCAACGGTCCCATTCAGACCAACAGTTACGCCGTGATTTCGAATGACGAGTGCTTAATCGTCGATCCGGCGTGGGAGGGCGAGCGTCTTGTGGAGCATATCCGCACCGCGCATCCCGAGGTGCGCGTACTCGGCTCTGTCTGCACGCACGGTCATGCCGACCATGTTGGCGGGGTTGCCGGGGTTCGAGCTGTCGTTGGCGACGGCGCGCTATATGAGTTGTGCGCTAAGGACGTGACGGTACCTCGCGCAAATATCGAGGAGCAGCGCACCATGTGGGGTATCGAGACGCCCGATCCGGGTGAGCCGACGCGTTTGCTTGCCGAGGGCGATACAATCGAGGTGGGCGACGTCTGCCTGCAGGTGATCGAGACGCCGGGGCATACGCCGGGCGGCATCGTCCTGTTCGCCGCGACCGAGCAGGGGAACATCGCCTTTGTGGGCGACACGCTTTTCCCGGGCAGCCACGGTCGTACCGATCTTTCCGGCGGTGACGAGGCGGCGATTATGCGCTCGCTCTCCAAACTTGCCAAGACGCTTCCGCCCGATACCGTTTGCTTGACGGGCCATGGCGATTCGACCACGATGGCGCGCGAACTTATGCAGAATCCGTTTATGCAGATGTAGGCTCGAAGCCGTCTTTCGAACCACGAAGACCGCTCAATCGTCAAGCTATTTTCCCCAGTGGGTCGATTCTGTGGGGCAAACGGTCAAAATTTGTCCAATCGGATGGTATTCGTGAACAAACGAACGTTTATGCTCGGGTATGTCGTGGTAAAATCTCAGGCGTTATCGGAGCAACCTTACAGGAGGTTTCTTTTATGCTCGTCAACGCAGCAGACATGCTCAAGAAGGCCGAGGCCGGCAAGTACGCTCTCGGTGCCTTCAACACCAACAACCTCGAGTGGACCCTGGCTATTCTCCAGGCCGCCGAGGAGGCCAAGTCTCCGCTGATCCTTCAGTGCACCGCTGGTGCCGCTAAGTGGATGGGCGGTTTCAAGGTCTGCGCCGACATGGTCAAGGCTGCCGTCGAGGCCACGGGCGTTACCGTTCCCGTCGCCCTTCACCTCGATCACGGTTCTTACGAGGACTGCTTCAAGTGCATCGAGGCCGGCTTCACGTCCATCATGTATGACGGCTCTCACGAGGAGACCTTCCAGCTTAACCTCGACCGCACCAAGGAGCTCGTTGAGCTTGCCCACTCCAAGGGCATGTCCATCGAGGCCGAGGTCGGCGGCATCGGCGGCACCGAGGACGGCGTGACCTCCAACGGCGAGCTCGCTGATCCTGCTGAGTGCAAGCAGATTGCTGACCTGGGCGTCGACTTCCTCGCCTGCGGTATCGGCAACATCCACGGCGTGTATCCCGCCGACTGGGCTGGCCTTTCCTTCGAGCGTCTGGGCGAGATCAAGGCCGAGACCGGCGACCTGCCCCTCGTTCTGCACGGTGGCACCGGCATCCCCGAGGATCAGATCAAGAAGGCCATCTCCCTGGGTATCTCCAAGATCAACGTCAACACCGACCTGCAGCTCGTCTTCGCCAAGGGCGTTCGCGAGTACATCGAGGCTGGCAAGGATCAGCAGGGCAAGGGCTTCGACCCCCGCAAGCTCCTCAAGCCTGGTCGCGACAACATCGTTGCCCGCACCAAGGAGCTTATGGAGGAGTTTGGCTCCGTCAACAAGGCGTAAGCGTCGCTAAACTTCCCGCCGGAAGCCCCGTCCCCCTACACTGTTTCCTTTGCGCTCACCTGGCTTCGCCAGAAGTCGCGCCAAGAAAACAGTTCCGGGGGACGGGGCTTCCTTCGTTTAACGCCGCAGGGTTACGAGTCTGAACTAAGGTGGCTACTGGCTTCGCCAGAAGTCGCGCGACGGGAAAAGCTCCGGGTGAACGGGGCCTCCTTCGTTAACTCGCTACAGGGTTACTGGACTGATTTTAGTTATATGACTACCGTTTATCGGTATTGAGAGTCCCTTTGCTGGGGCTTTCTTTTTATCTCGCTACAATGGACTTCAAGAGTTCTAATGACTTGGAGTTTGGTATGGCTGTTATTAATGTGCTGCCTTCGGATGGGAAGGTTATTGACGAGGGGCCGGTTGGTTGCTCTGTTGATGTTTGCAATGATGACTTCCGTTTTCTAGATATTGGCTTGCCACCCGAGATCCTGCGTTTAAAGGATGCGGGGTATCTTTCGCAGGCTATTGAGGCTTGCGACCGCCTACTTGCCCAAAATCCCGATCCCTCGCTTGCTGCCTGCGTTCGTGCCGAGCGGTATCGCATGCTTGAGACGCCACTTCATTTTTCGGTGTCGCGCGATCGAGCTATTGCGATGATTCGCGAGGAGTGGCCTGAGTTTACCGAGGAGCAGTTTGACGATCTGATTGACCGTAAGCGTATTGACTGGCGCTTTATCGATGGCGAGCTGTTCGTTCTCGACAACTTCCTCGATTCGCTTCGCGTATATCCCAAAGAGGTCCCCGGCATGCGTCCCGATCCTACGGACGGAATTGCACTGCGCAACGAGATGCTCAAGGAGATGGAGTTGCAAAATGGATTGGCTCGCGTCATTACGCTTAAAGCATCTGTGTCTGTCCCGGGCGCTCTAGAGGGGGAGACCGTTCGCGCTTGGCTTCCCGTCGCGGCTGCCTGCCGTCAGCAGTCTCGGGTCGAGATTCTCGACATGACGCCGGAGGGTGCTGTTGCTCCCGCGAACGCTTCGGCGCGTACCGCCTCGTGGTCTTCTTCGAGTGAACGCTCATTCTCGGTGACCTATCGTTATCACATCGATGCTGCTTATTGTGATGTCTACGGTGGCACACTTCCGGTTCATCCGCGTATGGACGCGCCTCTGCCCGAGGATATTTCCGAGGATCGTCCGCACATTGCATTCACGCCGTATCTGCAGCAGCTGACGGCCGGTGTTGTTGACGGACTCGAGGATCTGCTCGATCGCGCCCGTGCTATCTATGATTACCTGACGCAGTATATCGACTATCGCTATCAGCCGCCGTACTTGCTTTTGGGATCTATTGCCGATGACTGTGCGCATTCGCTCCGCGGCGATTGCGGCGTTATGGCGCTCACGTTTATCACCATGTGCCGTATCGCGGGCGTGCCTGCCCGTTGGCAGAGCGGCCTGTATGTTGCGCCCGATTCGGTGGGGTCGCACGACTGGGCAGAGTTCTATACGCCGCAGACCGGTTGGCTCAACGCCGACGTGTCATTTGGATCTTCTGCTCGCAGGATGGGGGAGGAGTGGCGCCGCCGTCACTACTTTGGCAATCTCGATCCGTGGCGTATGGTGGCCAACGATCGATTCCAGGCAGAGTTTGAGCCCTCTTTCGACGGCATGCGCGAGGACCCTTACGATAACCAGATGGGTGAGGCTTCGGTCGAAGGTCGTGGATGCCGTCAGCGCGAGATGCTCCGTACGGTCGAACTCATGGAAACGCTCGAAGTTCCATTTTCGGACTAATCGGTAGAAAGCTGTGATAAACTAACTCACGCATTACGTGCCCGAGTGGCGGAATTGGCAGACGCAGTGGACTCAAAATCCACCGTTGGCAACAACGTGCGAGTTCGAGTCTCGCCTCGGGCACCATACATGCAAGTGAGCGTTCAAGGGGGTTGCGGCCCCCTTTTTCGTGCCGAACTCGCGTGAGCGCGCGAAGCGTTAAGCAAACAGGCCTGTGGCCTGTTTGAAGCGGAGCGCGGCGAGGGCGCCACGCGCCCGAAGCCCGGGGCTTCGCGAAGCGAAGGCCCTTCGAGTCTCGCCTCGGGCACCATACATGCAAGTGAGCGTTCAAGGGGGCTGCGGCCCCCTTTTTCGTGTACGTAATGTGATAACGCGCTGTACGTGTTATTATTCGCAATGCGTTGTTCCCGCAATGCCCTAAAGAGGAACCCGAGGGTTCCCACCTTTTGGCGCCAATGAGCAGCTGACTGGTCATACAACTTAGATTCTCTTCCTCAAATCGAGGAAGTCTATGTGTACGACCTGGTTGCTGAGAAGCGCCGGGTTATTTTTTTATGAATGGAGGTAGGGAAAATAGCTAAGTCTGATGACACCCGCATCAACGACGAGATCACTGCATCTTCGTGCCGTTTGATTGGCGTCGATGGCTCTCAGCTCGGCCTGTTCGCCATCCGCGATGCCCAGCGCGTCGCCGACGATCAGGGTCTCGACCTGGTCGAGATCGCTCCCAACGCGGAGCCGCCGGTCTGCAAGGTCATGGACTACGGTAAGTTCAAGTACCAGCAGGCCATGAAGGCCAAGGCCGCTCGTAAGAACCAGTCCAAGGTCGAGGTCAAGGAAATGAAGTTCCGACCCAAGATCGACGTTGGCGATTACGAGACCAAGAAGGGCCACGTTCTGCGTTTCCTCAAGAAGGGCGCACGCGTTAAGATCACCATCATGTTCCGCGGCCGTGAGATGGCTCACCCGGAGCAGGGCCTTAACGTTCTCGAGCGTCTCGCCGAGGATCTCAAGCCTTACGCTACGGTCGAGTCCAAGCCTAAGATGGAAGGCCGTAACATGCTTATGCTGCTCGCCCCGATTAAGGGCGCCTTCGATGAGGATAAAGCGGCAAGCGATACCAAGTAACTAGTGTTCTGTAACCGATTAAGGAGTATTTCATGCCTAAGATGAAGTCCCACAGCGGCACCAAGAAGCGTTTCCGCAAGACTGGTACCGGCAAGCTTATGCGCGCCAAGGCTTTCAAGAGCCACATCCTGAGCAAGAAGTCCACCAAGCGTAAGCGTGGCTTCCGTCAGGAGACCGAGATTGCCGCTGCCGACCGCAAGGTCATCAAGTCGCGTCTCGCCTAAGTTCGCGTTCCCGTTTTTCGTTTTACCGTCTAGGAGTTGATAGAACATGGCACGTATTAAGCGCGCTGTTGCCGCCAAGAAGAAGCGCCGTACCGTTATGCACCGTGCGAAGGGTTACTACGGTGCCGCTTCGCGTACTTACAAGCATGCTAAAGAGCAGGTCCAGCACTCCCTGCAGTATCAGTATCGTGATCGCCGCAACAAGAAGCGCGAGATTCGTTCTCTCTGGATCACCCGTATCAACGCTGCTGCTCGCCTGAACGACATCTCTTACTCTCAGTTCATGCACGGCCTGAAGGTTGCCGGCATCGAGCTCGACCGCAAGGTCCTGGCTCAGATGGCTTACGAGGACATCGAGTCCTTCAACGAGCTGGCTACCATCGCCAAGAAGGCTCTCGAGGCCTAATAGATTCTCTTGAATCGCTAGGGGAGTGTCGCGTTGTGCGCGGCGCTCCCTCTTTTTATCTGAAGCGCTGGTTTATATAGCAAAAGCGCGGGTAGATAGACACTTACAGGTGACCGATCTTTATATATCTCTTAACCGAAGGGTCATCATCTGATACGTGCAGTATTTCTGCACCAGCCTTTCTATGTCTTATATAGGAAGCGATATATTGTGTAGGACTTGTGAAGAGTGGAATTGACGTCCCACAGAGCTTCGCGGTCTGGCAATATATCTCCTTGCCGCGCGGCCCGGTCGGACCGGATGAGCCGCG
>CABQAK010000004.1 GCA_902462065.1 uncultured Collinsella sp. | reverse complement strand
GGAATCAGATATACTTCACTGTGGGTGCTGACCATCGTGGGCTCCCCGGTGTGGGTGCCGCTGCTCGCCGCCTTCGCCGCCGTGGCCGTCACGGTCTATATCTGCATCTGGCTGCTGGCGCTCTGCGTGTGGATCGTCGCGGCGGCACTCGGGAGCGTGGGCGTAGTTGAGCTCCTGCTTGCCGTAAGCGGCGTCACCATCGGCCACTTCCCGTACGCCCTCGCCTCGGCGGGCGTGGGGCTCGGCCTCGTCGGCGTGGCGCTCTTCGTTGGTGCTGGCGCTTGGGCCGCCTCAAAACAAATTGCGCGCCTCTCGGCGCTCTGGGCGAGGAAGGCCGCCTCGCCCTTCTGGAAGGGTAAGGGCGAGAAGGGCGGCGCTGCCGCGTATCTCGCGGCGTAGAAAGGAGTGAGTACCATGACCAGCGCGAAGAAGATCTACCTCGCCGTGGCGGGCGGGCTCGTTGCCGCGGGCGTTGTCCTCGCGGGCATTGGCTTTATCGCTTCGGGTTTCGACCCGGCCGTGTTCACAACCCAAATCGACACGCGCGACAGCACCATCGTACTCGGCGGCGTCGAGGTGGACGAATACGAGAGTATCCCGTTCATCAGCCAGCTCGCCAATCTGGGCGAGATCGACACCTCCGACGTCGCGGATCCCGCCGCGTCCTAGGCGCAGCGAGCCCGGGCGCTCTGCCCGCCAAGCTGCGTAAGCCGGCGAAACCCGAACCTCAACCTCTGCGCAACTGGCCCCAAGCCTGCGCCGATTCGCTCTCGGCGCCGCGCGGGGGCCCGTGACGCATGCCCAAAGAAGTACGAGGAGAAAGGAACGCGATGATGACAGCCACGCCCTTCCGCCTTCACGGGGCCACGCAGGATCGGAAGCGACTGGGCCGTGCGGTGGGGCTGTGCTTGGATTGGCTACACTGATATGGACAGTTCCGTGAGGGGCGCGAGAGACGGGACTCCGGGGAGATCTTCGAGGGGGAGTACCTCGACTGGAAGCGCGGGTTCAGTGGAGCATGAACCTAATCTCTGTCTCTCTTGCTTTTTTGATTTGTTGAGAAGCCGGCATTTGGGGGCATTTTGGATAGCGAACAGTTCAAACAAGAAGCTGGGAAAATAGAACAAAGCCTGAGTGCCTTGAGAGTCGCCGAGCGCAATGCAGTGATTCCCTTCATGAACGGCGACTTTACCCAATGGGATCTATATCTGGCATCCTCCTCTGAGTATGCGATGAGACTGATAGACGGATTCATCTCCATGCTCGAGTCGAGGAATCTTGTTTGCGTCGCCCAGCTTCTCCGCGCACAGGTTGGAGTCTGCCTGCGGACATTCGCGTTATTCGCCGCCGAAGACCAGGATGACTTTCTCAAGCAGGTGTTTCAAGGTGTGCCTGTGAACAAGCTGAAAGATTTCTCGGGTGAGAAGATGTCCGATGGAAGACTTCAAGACTTACTCGAGAAGTCCGATCCAAAGGTAAAAGATGTATATAAGATGACGTCTGGATTCGTCCACTTCTCCACTGATATTCTGCCGAGCATGGGTGTGCCTGGGGAGGGCTATGAGGTCGAGTTTAATTTTGGAGCCGAGCCCAACGAGAGAAACAATGCGTCTCTCGTGGAATGCGGCAAGGCGTTCTGCCACTATGTCGACCTGCATCTCCAGATGCTCCATAAGGTGATTGCTTCGGATGAATGGTATGCCGATCGATTCCGTATCGATTCCGATGGTCCTGCAGACGAAGCCTCGGAAAGCGAGAAGGTGTAGGTCGAACGCATTGACGCCGCCTTGACAGCATCCCGATATGATAACGAATGGGAGGTTCCCTGCGAAATGTGCGCCTCTGTATATTCTCGCTAGGAAGCCCTCGACCGATAAGGCATCGTTGAGTTCAATTTGAGTTCAGCTCGGGTGCCCGAAAATCGCCCAACTCTAATAAAAGGGGAGACGACGGTACACCACGTAGACGAGAGGCTTTGGAAGTGCACGATTTGATTATATTGGCGCGCTAAACCGCCCCCGCCGCCCAACTTGAACTCCGCTCACGCGTGTATGGGGCTGCGAGAGGTAACGGCCTGCGGCCTCCTTTGTGTGCTCGATGATATCTTCGAGCATGCCGGGCATGGCGGAGACATTCGCTGCAATCCAGCCGTGTTCAAGCGCCGTTTCGGATAGGAGCGAGAGGGGGGCCGTCTTGTCCGTTTCCCTTGCAGCCGTAAAGATGGTTGACAGTTTGGGGTCTCCCGGGTCTTTAGCTTTTACCGCGCTAGATGCCTCATGGAAACTGTTGGACTTTAATCAGACAGACCCAGCATGTCGTTTTCCTCCATGAGGACATCGGCTAAAACCGCAACACCTATGCTTGTTTAAGCAAACTTCCTGATAGTCGTGGAACTGCTGTATCTCGACATGCAGGACGTCGTTCGGCTTAAACACCGGATGCCGCATCCGCGAAACGAGTTGCGGTGCACCCTGTCCCAAAAGGCTGCCAAGTACCATGGCGTGAGCGTTGGGGTAGCCATCATTCAGCGTGGATACATCTGGATGCGCATAGATCCAGACGATTCCAACGTTCTCGTATTTCCCGTGCAGGTAATCGAAGAGAGCAAGCGACACCATACAGTTGCCGCCGACGGTCACGACTCTGTCGGGGTTTCAGTCGTAAGCTTCCTCTGCGCATCCTGAATCCCCGCCAGGACTTCGTCCTCGGCATAGATGCGAACTGCCCCCCATTTCTCATGTCCAAGTTTTGGGACGCGTTTCACAATGCCGAGTGGGACCCCTGGACAGTCGGATCACGTGGTGGCCCCCTTTGAGAGGGTCACGAGCATCACGGTTCCGTTCTCGGAACTTGTTTCGACCTCTACAGCGCCACCGTGAAGCGCTGCAATCTCCCAAACGAGCGCTAGCCCGAGTCCTGCGCCGCCGTATGCCCTGCTGCGGGATTTATCCAGGCGAAAGAACGGCTGGAAGATGCTCTCTCGGTACTGCTTGGGTATTCCCGGGCCCTGGTTCTCGACTCGCAGGAACACGTGGCTGTCGTTGTCGCGGATGGAGACGTTGACAGTCGAGCCGGGGTGGCTGTAACGGATGGCATTTTCGACCAGGTTAAACACCAGCCGATAGAGGAGCGTGTCGCTCCCGATTACTAAAGCGTCTCCAGCACAATTGAGGGCTATGCCCTTATTTTCGGCAAGTGGCGCAAGGTCGGTGAGGACCTCTTCGGACAAGGGACCAAGTTCCACATCGTCCTCGCAAGGAACGCTGCGGAGCTCGCTCATCTCGAGCAATACCTTGGTCATTCGAGACATGCGCTCGGTTTGTTCTTGTAGCAGGCCGAGCAGCTCGGCTGTTTCGGGTTGCAAACCGGAGTGCTCGGAGATGAATAGTTCAATCTGTGCTTGCATAAGGGCGAGCGGGGTGCGCAGCTCGTGTGCGGCGTTGCCGGTAAACTGACGCTGTGCAGAGAACCCTTCGCCAAGACGGGAGATCATGTCGTTGAAAGAGGCGCTGCATCGTTGTAGCTCGGTGGGCACATCTTCACTGAGTCTGATTTCGCTTAGGTTGTCAGGCTGCACACGCTCAACCTGGGCGGCAAAAGCCCGTAGCGGTTTGAGCGCACGGCCGCTCACAAAGTATGCCAGCACGCCGCCAAGGAGTGTGACTCCAGCCGTGATGCACCAGGTTGTCGTGCCAAAAGACTCCTGTGCGTCGTTTACGACGATCGTGACTTTGTCATCGGGGGTCGCTTTCGTTGGGTCGAACGCCTGGGGCGAATCTTCGCCGGTTGCGTTAAAGGCCGAGATGTTACTGCCGATGGCATCCATGTAGCGCATGCCCGTATAGCCGACCAGGCAGTTTGTCAGCACGCATGCCGCACACGTGAGCAGTGCCGTCATAATCGTTATGCGCCATTGCAGCGAAAGCCTTTTCATTCGTTATCCTCCATAACGTAGCCCTCTCCAATCCGATTGCGAATCGGGTCGTATCCCAAAGCGCTGCGCAACTTTTTTCGGAGCGACGAAATATGAACGCGGGTTGCGTTGCTAAAGCTGTTCACGCTGCTATCCCAAACGTGCTCGATAAGCTCTTCTTGACTTACCGGACGCCCCTGATTAAGCATCAGGTATTCCAAGATTCCCGTTTCCTTGCGCGTAAGAGATAAAGCCTCGCTGTTCACGGAAGCGATGCGCGCCTTGGTGTCAAAGCTGAGCTTTCCGCAGGTTAAAGCTATGTCGCTTTGTGTAAAGCGTCTGAGGGTAAGGCTGCGAATCCTTGCCGCAAGCTCGTCCAGATGAAACGGCTTGGTGAGGTAATCGTTGGCGCCGGCATCGAGTCCGGCGACTTTGTCGGATACTTCGCCACGTGCGGACAGAATCATTACCTTAGTCTCGCAGTCAGTTTTCCTAAGTTTCCTGAGTACGGTCATGCCGTCGATGCGGGGAAGGTTGAGGTCGAGTACCACGAGGTCGAAGGCCTCAACGTCCAGTAGGTCGAGCGCCTCCTGTCCGTCGTGACAGCAGTCGACACTGTACGCCAAGTTTCGCAAGCTGCGCGCGATTGCGTCACACAGCGCCCGCTCGTCCTCGACGATCAAAATACGCATAACAGTCTCCTTGCACATTTCAAATCGCGCTTAACACGGATTTTATAGCCGATATGGTCCAATGGTCGCGTAACGAAAGGAGTGGTCAGGTTGTTCAAAGCGGTAAAACCCGTGGTACAGGTCGCTTTGTTGATCGTCGGAATTGTCATGGTGTGCTTTGGCGTTATGCGTGGCGAGGCGGATGCCGTGCTGGCCAAAGCGATTAGGCTGTGCTTGGAGTGTATCGGAATTGGATAAAAGAGAAAACACTGCGTCGCATGTTTTGGCCCGATTTCGCGGATTCATTCAGGCGGCGGCGACGCTCGTCACCAACATTCACCTGCCAAACTTTGCCAAAGGCGGCATCTATCAGGGCGCGGGAAAAACCGTCTGCGTGCCTGGACTTAATTGCTATTCGTGCCCCGCGGCATCGGGTGCGTGCCCCATCGGGTCGTTCCAGTCGGTAGTAGGTTCATCCAAGTTCAACTTTTCTTACTACGTCACCGGTACGCTCATTTTGCTCGGTGTGCTGCTGGGACGCTTTGTATGCGGCTTTCTGTGCCCGTTTGGCTGGCTGCAGGAGCTGCTCCACAAGATTCCCGGCAAAAAGTTCTCCACGAAAAAGCTCAAGCCGCTCACGTACATCAAGTACGTCGTGCTGCTGTTTGCTGTGGTATTGCTGCCTGTGCTGGTGGTCAATGATCTGGGGATGGGAGATCCGTTCTTTTGTAAGTACATCTGTCCGCAGGGTGTGCTCGAGGGCGCCATTCCGCTGGCCATTGCCAACGCCGGCATTCGATCTGCGCTGGGGCAGCTCTTTACCTGGAAACTTGCCGTTCTCATTGCCGTGGTAGTGCTGAGCGTTTTGTTCTATCGCCCCTTTTGCAAATGGATTTGCCCGCTCGGTGCATTCTATGCACTCATGAATAGGGTGTCCTTGTTGGGGATTCGGGTTGACGCGTGCAAATGCGTCTCGTGCGGCAAGTGTTCAAGGGTTTGTCAGATGGACGTCGATGTGGTCCGCGCGCCCAATCATGCCGAATGTATCCGGTGCGGAAAGTGCATCGGGGCCTGTCCCGTCGATGCCATTAGCTATCGCTATGGCCTGGATGTGTCGGCGGAAAAGCTTCCCTTGACCGCCGATAAAAAGTAAACAAGCTTCGACAAAACGGAGGAATGACTATGAAGCTTTCTAAGATTGCGGCCCTGTTTATGGTGCCGGTATTGGCCTTGTGTCTTGTGGCATGTTCGGCACCCGGTGGCAATGCGAGCGAATCTGCGAGCTCCGATCCTAAGATCGCAGAACTCACTGCGCAGAAGCCGACCAATGCCGACGAGGCCGCCGAGCTGTATGCGAAGCTCATGCAGAAGGAGAACGAGATCTTTTCGAGTGATAACGCGCTGTGGGAAAAGGTATTCAATGCGGCAAATAAAGACTCGGCAATGATTGAGGACGGCAGCAATTACGGCGATTTCCTGCTCAAGACCATCGACGGTGCCAAGGATGAGTTCACGGCGGATGAGCTTAAGACGCTCAAGGCCGGTGCGAAGCAGATCAAGGAGATCGAGGACAAGCTCGAGAGCCTGGAGAAGGAGTTCCCCGGCTGTGGAAGCACGCCGAGTGCAGGCGAGAGCGTCGACGCTTCGACCGCTGGCATGACGGCTGGTGCCAATGCTTCGAACGAGGCGACGAAGTTCCCCAGCTTTACGGGCAAGGACCTGGATGGCAACGACGTGAACAGCGACGAGCTGTTCTCTAAGAACAAGGTCACCGTCATGAACTTCTGGTTCACTACTTGCAAGCCGTGCGTGGGCGAGCTGGGCGATCTTGAGAAACTGAATCAGGAGCTTGCCAAGAAGGGCGGCCAGGTCGTGGGCGTCAATTCCTTTACGCTCGATGGCAACAAGGGCGAGATTGCAGATGCCAAGGACGTGCTGAGCAAGAAGGGCGTGACGTATAAGAACATCTGGTTCAAGTCGGATAGCGAGGCCGGTAAGTTCACGTCAAATTTGTTCTCGTTCCCGACAACGTATGTCATCGATCAGAATGGCAATATCGTAGGGGATCCAATCGTGGGAGCCATCAGCTCCGCCGAGCAGCGCGCAGCACTCAACAAACTTATCGACCAGGCGATTGCGAATAGCGAGCAGTAGAAAACGCGTAAAGCATGGCGAGGATCGCGCGCCGCTGTGCAGAGTAGTCCGCTGCCTTTCAAGATAATCTCCACCATACAGAGGTCCCGCTCGGGACCTCTTCTTTTAGGCGCCGTCCCGTTCGTTTTTTGGCGTGCTTCGTTACATTCCTCACTGGCGCCGGCAAAAAATGGGGATAGAGTAGGACAAACGCGTCGAATACGAACGGCGGGGGAGAGCGGGTGAACGTGCCCGCGTGGGAGAGGTTGCCGTCCATGCTGGAGCTCAAGGGTATTTGCAAAAGGTACGTTACGCAGTCGTTTACGCAGGTGGCGCTCGACGACGTAAGCCTGTCTTTTCGCGATAACGAGTTCGTGGCCATTCTGGGCCCCTCGGGCTCGGGCAAAACTACGATGCTCAACGTAATCGGTGGACTCGATCATTTCGATTCCGGCGACCTGCTCATCGACGGCATCTCGACCAAGGACTTTCGCGATCGCGATTGGGATGCCTACCGTAACAACCGCATCGGCTTTGTGTTCCAAAGCTATAACCTCATTCCGCATCAGACCATTTTGGAAAACGTGGAGCTGGCGCTTACGCTCACGGGCGTGGGGCATGCCGAGCGCTGCCAGCGTGCACGCGAGGCGTTGGAGAAAGTCGGCTTGGGGGAGCATGTTAACAAGCGCCCGAGCCAGCTTTCGGGTGGACAGATGCAACGCGTGGCCATCGCCCGCGCCCTGATCAATGATCCCGAGATCGTGCTGGCCGACGAGCCGACCGGCGCCTTGGATTCAACGACATCCGTACAGGTCATGGACTTGCTTAAGGACGTGGCGCGCGACCGCCTGGTCATCATGGTCACGCATAATCCCGAGCTGGCGTACCAATATGCCACGCGCATCGTCAACCTGGCGGACGGCAGGATTACCGACGATTCCGATCCCTTTGATGTTGCCAAGGCCGCGCGTCGTGAGGCCAAGCCTACGCGCAAAACCTCGATGAGCTTTGTGACGGCGCTGGGGCTTTCTGCCCGAAACCTCATGACCAAGAAGGGTCGTACGGCCATGACTGCCTTTGCGGGCTCGATTGGCATTATCGGTATCGCGGCGATTCTGGCGCTGTCCAACGGCGTAAACGGCTACATCAAAAAGGTCGAGGAGGATACGCTCTCGAGCTACCCGCTCACCATTTCCAAGCAGGATTACGACCTGTCGTCCATGATGGGCGGACAGGGGGCTGCGGATGATGACTCGCCTGAATATGTGGATTCGTCCGACGACAGTGCCGGCAGCAAGGCTAAGGGAACCGATAAAATTCCCGTGGTTACGGCCGTAAAGGATATGTTTGCGAGCGTTAAGTCTAACGACATGACGAGCTTTAAGGCATGGCTCGATGCCGGTGGCGACGGCATCGACAAAGATGTCAACGCCATTCAGTACGGCTACGGTGTATCGCCGGTTGTCTATCGTGCCGGCAAGGGCGATGAGAAGCCTGTCCGGCTGGTGCCCAACGCCATGACCGAGGCCATGAGCGGAGGCGCGAGCTCGGCGGCAACGGTGAGCATGGAATCCATGGGAACCTCGGTCTTTAACGAGATGATTGAAGACCAGAGCCTGCTCGACAGCCAGTACGATGTCGTCGCCGGTCATTGGCCCACGTCTGCCAACGAAGCCGTGATGGTGCTTTCGAGTCGTGGCACGGTGGGCGACTACACGCTCTACAGCATCGGCGCGCTGGATATCGATGAGCTCAACGATCTGGTTAACAGTGCCATGGCGGCCGACGGCAAGGTCGAGACGCCCGAGACCGGCACCGACTTTACCTACGACGATGCGCTGTCCACGACGTTTAAGGTGTTGTCACCGGCCGATGCCTATCGCAAAAACGAAGAGACCGGCATGTGGACCGACATGTCTGACGACGCCGACTTTATGGCCGCCAAGGTTGCCGACGGTATCGACGTGCACATTGTGGGCGTGGTGCGACCTAACGAGACGGCCAATGCGAGCGCGTTGTCTCCGGGCATTGCCTATACGCATGCGCTGACTCGCCAGCTTATGGAGCGCGCCGCCGATTCGCAGATTGTGCAGGAGCAGCTTGCTCACCCCGAGACGGATGTCTTTACGGGCAAAACCTTCGACGAACTGCAAGGCGAGGCCAAGCAAGGCGTGGATCTGGGCAGCATGTTCAGCGTGGACGAGGCGGCGCTGAAGAGTGTGTTCTCGTTTGATACGTCTGCGCTCTCAGGTGCGGCGGGCGGTATGGACCTGTCGGGTCTTGACTTGTCCGGGCTGGACATTGACCTTTCGGACGTTGGCAAGGATATCGACTTCAGCGACATCATGGCAAAAGCACCGGCCCCAGATTTCTCGGGCATCTTTGACGGTCTGGAGCTCACGCCCGAGCAAATGCAGCAGGTGGGAACGCTTGCCAACCAGCTGTTTGAGGGCTTTCTGCAATCTGATCAGTTTAGGGCACTGTCGCCCGAAGATCTTAGGGACGCGTCAAAGCTCGCTGCCGCATTCTCGACGTATCTTGAGAATGATGCCACAGCGCAGCAATGCCTGACTCAGCTCAAAGCGCTCGGCGGCGATGTCCTGGTTGAGCGCCTGCAACAGGCGATGACCGACTATGTGCAAAAGCAGCTGGCTCCGTATCTGCAGCAGGCTATGGATCAGGTGATGAAGTCGATTAGCGATCAGATTGCGGCGACGGTGTCAGCTCAGCTCAAAGCGGGCGCGGCGGGGCTCATGGACCAGATGGCGACGCAGATGTCTTCGAGTTTTGCCAACCTGGCGAGCGCTATGCGTGTGGATGCGAGTGCCTTTGCTCGTGCCATCCATTTCAACATGGACGCCGAGGACCTGAGTTCGCTCATGATGAGCTATGCCAAGGCTTCGAAGCTCACCTACGACAACAATCTGACCACGTTGGGCTATGCGGATGAGGCAGACCCCATCTCGGTTAAGATTTTCCCGCGCGACTTTGAGGCCAAGGAGCGTGTGCTCGATCACATCGATGCGTACAACAAGCAGGTCAAAGCCGCCGACCACGATGAGCAGGCAATCTCGTACACCGACTACATGGGCATCATCATGGGTTCGGTGACCGACATCGTGAACACCATCAGCTTGGTGCTCATCGCATTCGTGAGTATCAGCCTGGTGGTGAGCTCCATCATGATCGGCATCATCACCTACATCAGCGTGCTGGAGCGCAAGAAGGAAATCGGCATCCTACGCGCGATTGGCGCGTCAAAGCGCAACGTGGCCAACGTATTCAATGCCGAGACCTTTATCGAGGGCCTCATTGCCGGCGTCTTTGCTATTGTCGTCGTGGTGGCCGTGAGCTTCCCGGTCAATGCTTGGGCGCTTGCTGCCAAACAGGTACGCAATCTGATGAGCCTGCCCGTGCAGGATGCGCTGGCGCTCATTGCAATTTCGGTGCTGCTGACGGTTGTCGCTGGCCTGCTGCCGGCCCGTAGCGCGTCCAGGAAGGATCCCGTGGAGGCCCTGCGCTCCGAATAATGTGACAAATGGACGGCCCCTTTGTCACATTGAGACCCTTGCGAAAACGGGGTCTAATTACCGTTCGGCAGGTTAAGAACTCCCTCTCCCCGCTTAATGCTTGACGAAGAGTCCTCTGGTTTATATACCTATCGGTAGGCATATAGGATGTATTGCCGATAGAAATGGAGCAACCATGACTCTCACCACACCAGCCAAAAAAGATTGTCTCCGTGAAAGCGGCGCATTTGCTTGGGTCGTCGTTATTGCGCTCGGCTTAATGTCTGCCGGAACAACTGGCACATATAGCATTATTGCCGGCTCATTCGTTGCTCCAGTATGTGAAGATCTGGGCTTTGACTACACTTCTTTTTCTTTCTATTTCACCGCGATTCTTCTTGGCCTTGCGCTTGGGCTTCCGCTTTTGAGTCGCTTCATTCCAAAAGTAATCGGCAAACCATGGCATATTTGCATTGAACTCGTCCTTATTGCCGCCGGCGCCGCAATGGCGTTCTACACCGAGGTCTGGATGTTCACCGTCTCCGCCGCAGTGATCGGCATCTGCTTTTCGTTTACAACGGGCGTCTGCATGTCCGATGTCATTGACCAATGGTTCAGCAAATCGTCCGGTCTCGCCATCGGCCTCGCTTGGGGCGTTAATTCTCTCTGCACGCTGTTATTGAGTCCTGTCATTACGCTGGTCATCGAGCAGCAAGGCTGGCGTACGGGATACATCGTGCTTGCGGCCGTTTCTGCAGCTATGATTTTGCCTGCAAGCGCATTTATCATTCGCCTTAACCCCTCTGATCGCAATATGCTTCCGTACGGAGAGACCGCCTCCGAAACCCATGAGAGCTGCAGCGCCGATGAGCAGGAAGATGTCCTTTCGGGCATGGCACTCCGCGATGCCGCGAAAACGCCGTCTTTTATTCTCTGTGTCCTCTTGCTTTGCGTGGCGCAGCTCACCTGCTGCATGAACCAGCTGTTTCCAACCTATGCAAGCGAGGTCGGTTTCAATCCTATCGTAGGAAGCTTAATGGTCTCGGCAGCTTCACTCTCCGATATCTTCCTAAATCCCTTCGTGGGCAAAACATGCGACAAGCTTGGCGCTATTAAAGCAACGGTCGCATGGACAGGTGTCAGCATTCTTTCATTCCTGCTTCTTATCATTGGCGGAAGCAATGAGACCGTTTCCATCATTGCAGCTGGTGTAAACGATGTCATGTTCGCCATCGTTGGAACCGCAATGCCGATGCTTCTCCTCTCGCTCTTTGGATCACGCGATTTTGGAAGGATCTATTCGATCGTTTGCTCAGCGGGCTATGTCGTCGGTGCTTTTGGAATGCCGGTCATGATGAAGGTTTACGGATGGCAGGGTCATTCCAGGGAGTATTTATCTTCTGCATTGCCTGCAACCTTATGATTGTTGCGTTTGCTATCGTTTCCGGCTTTCTCAATAAGGCTGCTGAAAAGTAATAAGCGCCGATTTGCATCGGCATAGATTGCCATGCAACAGGGGTCGACTCCAAGCCAGACTGGAGTCGACCCCTGTTTTCGTTTTAAAGGTTGCCTGCAGGCACCATGAGTGCCAACATGCGCTTCAGCTTGGCTGGTTTATTTGAACATAAGCTCGACTATTCCCGCCCAAACCGCTTTTTCATCAATATCCTCACCTTGAGCGACCGTATTGCTTGCTCCCTCCAGAACGGTATAAAGAATTTGTACGTAGAGCATTACGTCGGCGCTATCGGAAAACGCGCCAATCTCTACACCATGAAGAAGGATGTCTTTAAGCGCATCCATGGTTCGTTTGGTCGCCGTCGCTTGACGTTCCTGAACTGCAGGAATTCGATTTGCTTGAACGCTAACCTCGGCCAGCACGCGCCGGCGCTTTTCATCGCTTCGATAGCCACCTATAACTGAATTGCCGAGCTCGATAAGCGCGGCCTTGAACCCGTCCCTATCGACTATTAGCGAGTAGTCGCGCTGATAGTCAATAGTCGGAAACATGCTGTCCAAGAGCGTAGTGAAAATCTCCTCTTTTGAGGGAAAGTAGTAGTACACCGACGGCTTGGATATACCGACAAAGTCGCAAATCTTTCCGATAGACGCTTTGTCATAACCGACTTCTGCCACAAGATCGTACATTGCGTCCAATATTTTTTTTCTTGTGCTCACGCTGCATTTCTCCATTGCAAATCACTTCCGCACTACCAACATTATTAAGGATGGCAACGGAACATCAATTCGTGTCCAAACATGACCACTATATACGGCGAACGGTATGTATCAGTAGGCGAGCGGCAATTATTCAAAATTATCTACCGAACGGTAGGTATAGTAGTACTATAGCAGGTGAAACCCCGCTATTGTCGCGGCCGGACAGCATCGCGGGAAACCCGACGGAAGGACCAACCATGTACGAGAACTATCGTATGCCGGGCGTGTTCGAGAAGCGCTCCAACGTCTATGTGACATGGCTTCCCGATTACATCCGTGCAGAGGGCTACGATAACCGCCAGCCCTGCGTTGACGTGATCAAGGCTCTGCTCGAGTATGGCGACGTTACGGTCAACCTCAATTGCGGCACCCCCGGCTCCTATGAGGAGGCTTGCTCGCGCCTGAAGGAGGAGGGGGTTGATCTCGATCGCATCGAGATCACGCAGTTCGAAGACTCCAACTTCTATGTCCGCGACAACGGTCCCAGCATCATGGTCGACGACAAGGGCCATTCTTATATGGTCAACCCCGCTTGGACCTATTACGGCGTGTGGGACAAGAACTCCCCGGAGTGCCAGTCCGCACGTAAGGCAGCCGTTCACATGGCGGTTGCGCTCGGTTGCTTCGATATCGTCAATTCCGAAATGGTTTCGGAGGGCGGCGACCGCGAGTTTGACGGTCACGGCACTCTGATCGCCATCGAGGACACGGAATGCCGCAAGCGTAATCCCGAGTTCACGAAAGAGGAAGTAGAGGCCGAGTATAAGCGCATCTACAACCTCAACAAGGTTATCTGGCTTCCGCAGCCTATGCTCGAGGACGACGACTATCGACTGGGCATCCTCGACGAGAAGGAAGACGGAACTCCCGTCTTTGGCATGAGCTTTGCAGCTCACATTGATGAGATGTGTCGCTTTATCGCTCCGAACAAGATTCTTCTTGCCGAGGTGTCCGATGAAGAGGCAGCCTCGAGCAAGGCTGGAGCAGAGTCTCGTCGCCGCATTGAGGCAGCCTACGAGATCCTGAGCAACGAAACGGACTGGGAGGGCAAGCCCTTCGAGATCGTTCGTATGCCCACCGCCGAGCCTATTGAAGTCGTTATCGCCCCTGGCGATGAAGATTACGAGCTCTATAAGGGCTTCATCGACGAAATGGGCGGCAAGTTTATGGATGGCACCCCCTGGCCCGAGGGCCCCGTCCACTTCTACGCCGCAGCGAGCTACTGCAACTTCCTGATTTGCAACGGCGTCGTTCTTGGCCAGCGTTATTACCACGAGGGCATGAGCGAGGTCGTGAAAGAGAAGGATGGGCAGGCCAAGGCAGTTCTTGAGAGCTGCTTCCCCGATCGCAAGGTCATCATGATTGATTCCCTCGCGCTTAACCTGTCCGGCGGCGGCGTGCACTGCTGGACTAAGGACGTGGCGGCCAGTCGTTAGTGAGCCTTAGAGCCTGCGCTCTTTGGCTTAGGCGCCACATGTACCGCTCCCCGAGGGATATCCGTGTTTTCCTCGGGGACACATTCAACAATAATTTTGATAATAATTCGAAAGGAAATAGGCATGAACAACAGCCTCCGCGGTCGCGACTACATCAACATCCATGATCTCTCCTCCGAGGATTTCCGCTATCTCATCGATCTTGCCTGGAACCTTAAGGCTCAGAAGAAGTCTGGTGTCGACCAGCGCTACTTCCCCGGCAAAAACGTCCTCGCCAACTTTGAGTGGGGCTCGACCCGTACTCGTTGCGCATTCGAGACCTCCTGCAATGATTTGGGCATGGGCTTTACTTATCTGACCAACTCCCACATGGGTGACTGCGAGACCGTCAAGGATGCCATGCGCGTCTTTAACGGCATGTACGATCTCATCGTCTACCGCGCACAGAAGGACGAGCAGTTCCTCTATGACGTCGCCGACCTGGTTGACATCCCGGTCATCAATGCCCTTACTCTCGGCGATCACCCGACTCAGATGCTCGCTGACGCTCTTACGATGGAAGAGCAATGGGGCGGTTTGCGTACGAGCCGCGGCAAGAAGATGGCTTTCGTTGGCAACTGCGCCGGCGCCCCGGTGTGGTATGGCCGTCTGTGCGCTATGCTCGACATGGACTTCCTCGCCATCGGCCCCGACGACCTCCGTCATCAGATGTGCAAGGAAATGATCGAAGAGGTGGAGGCCTGCTACGCCAAGTACGCTCCCAATAGGACCTTTACCATCACCTCTGACCTCGATGCCCTGGATGGCGTTGACGTTATCGTTACCGAGGAGTGGCGCTACATCAACCCCGAGTGCGGCGAAGAGGTTCTGGATCCCGACGACTACAACTCCTGGCTGGGCGATGCCGAGTCTTTGTACCCTTATCGCGTCACCAGCGAGCTGTGCAAGCGCACCAACAATCCCGACATCTTCTGCATGCATGAGCTTCCCTCTGTCCATAACGCAGATCACCGTGTCGGCAAAATGCTCCTCGACCAGTGCAAGAACGACCTCCATCGCGAAATCATCACCGAGGGCTTTGAGATTGCCGACGAGTGCTTTGAGGCCAACGCTTCGGTCATCTTCCGTGAGGCAGAGAACCGTCAGCACACCATCAAGGCCGTTATGTGTGCCCTTCTGGGTCTCTAGGAGCTGTATCAATGGAAAATGCAAAGTTAAAGAGCAGCAAGGTTTACGCATGGGTTCTCGTAATCGCGCTCGGCCTTATGTCTGCCGGCACGACCGGATCCTATAGCGTCATCGCGGGCTCCTTCGTCGCACCCGTGTGCGAGGAGTTCGGGTTTGACTATTCCATCTTCTCGTATTACTTCACCGCAACGCTCATTGGTCTTGCGGCAGCTCTTCCGTTTGTCGGAAAACTCATTCCCAAGGTCGTTGGCAAGGTTTGGCTCCCCGTTGTCGAGCTTATTTTGCTTGCTGCCGGCGCAGGCATGGCCTTCTACACCGAAGTCTGGATGTTCATCGCCGCTGGCGCCCTGATTGGCGTTTGCTTCGCCTTCACCACCGGCGTCGCCATGTCCGACGTTATTGACCAGTGGTTCAAAAAATCTGGTGGCCTGGCAATCGGTCTCGCTTGGGCAGTGAACTCGATTTACATGCTCATCATGAGCCCCGTCATCACCTCTGTCATCGAGGTCGCTGGCTGGAGGACTGGCTATCTGGTGCTCGCTGGCGTCTCCGCCGTGCTCATTCTCCCCGCTTCCGTCCTGATTATTCGCTATAAGCCTCAGGACAAGGGCATGCTGCCCTATGGCTACGTCGAGGGCGAGACGGTCACCGAGACCGAGGAGACGACCGAGGATAGCACGCGTGGCGTTAGCTATGCGCGCGCCATTAAGTCGCCTGCCTTCTTCTTCTGCATCGGCTTCCTCTGTCTCGTTCAGCTCACTTGCTGCATGAACCAGCTCTTCCCGACGTATGCTTCCGAGGTTGGTTTTAGCCCCATGGTGGGCGGCTTCATGGTATCCGCTGCATCGCTCTTCGATCTGTTCCTCAATCCGATCGTCGGCACCACTTGCGATAAGTTTGGCAGCACGAAGGCTATTCTGGGCTGGCTCGCTGTCTCCATCCTCTCCTTTGTCATGCTCATGATGAGCAGCGGCAACTCGACGCTCAGCATCCTCGCAGCAGGCGTGAACGACGTAATGTACGTCATCGCTGGCACTGCCCTGACCGTTTTGGTTATGGATGTCTTTGGCTCCCGCGATTTCGGTCGCATCTTCGCGCTGATCTGCTCCGTGGGCTATATCGTCGGCGCCTTTGGCATGCCCGTTATGATGAAGGTCTATGAGCTTGTCGGCTCCTTCCAGGGCGTCTTCATCTTCTGCATCGCGTGCAACGTTATTATCGGCCTGTTCTTGCTGCTGGCAAAAAAGACTGGTAAGAACCTCTCCTGGGACGAATAGTTCGATTCGTCTTAGACATACGCTGTAGGGCTTAACCTGCAGCCGCTTTGGGGCATCGACTAACATCGGTGCCCTTTTTCATCGAATGTGACAAAGGAGCAGCCATTTTGTCACATTGAGTGGCATGTAAATCGAGGTCTAATACTTTTCCGAGAAGTGAACGGCCATACTTGGACCTCCGAAGCATCGACATTTTTAGACGTCAAACCCGCAGGATTTGGCTGGCAAAACCGCAGGAAATTGCATCTCGAAAGTGCCGATGCTTCGGGGGCCCGTTTTCACTCGTTCACTTCTCGGGAAAAGTATTAGACCTCGTTGTATGGGGTGCGGCTGGAGGGTGGTCATCGTTCAGTAGCTACCTCTTCCTTGTGAATCGCCTGAAGCGCAAGGCATAATGCATGTGACAAAGGGACGGCCCCTTTGTTGTGTTGATATGAGAGAAGAGTAGATGATCCTTTCGCTGGCCCCTATGGAGGGGATTACCGGGCATGTGTTCCGTCGCGTGCATGCGGAGTGCTTCGGTGCGCTCGATTGCTATTACACGCCGTTTTTGCCGCCGCCGCGGGTGGGAAACCGCTTTGGCGGCAAGGCGTTTAAGGAGATCGATCCTGCCAATAACCAGGGGCTCAACGTAGTGCCTCAGCTGATGTCCAAGAACGCGGACGAGTTTGTGTGGGCGGCACAGGTGCTCGCCGACATGGGCTACCGCGAGGTCAATCTCAACTTGGGTTGCCCTTCGGGAACGGTTGTCGCCAAGGGCAAGGGCTCGGGTTTCTTGCGCAATCTCGACGAGCTCGAGGCGTTCTTAAGCGATGTGTGCGAGCGGTCGCCGTTGCCGGTATCGGTAAAGACCAGGCTGGGGTTGGAACGCGATGACGAGTATGAACGTGTGCTCGATCTGTATTGCCGCATGCCGTTGGCAGAGCTGATTGTGCACCCGCGCGTACAGAAGGACCGTTATACGGGCTCGCCGCGCAAGGAGTTTTACGGCGAGACGCTGGAGCGTGCGCCGTTTCCGGTGGCCTATAACGGCGACATTTTCGATCTTGAGGATATGGACGCGCTGGCGGAGGCCTATCCCGGGACGCGCCATGTGATGCTGGGGCGTGGCTTGCTTGCGAACCCCGCGCTCGCTCGCATGGTCAAGGGCGGTCCCGCTGCCACGGCAGCCGAACTGCAGCGTTTCCACGACACGCTGTTTGCGGCCTATGCAGAAGAGATTGGCGGCAACGCGGTCTTTCGCATGAAGGAGTGGTGGTTCTACGCCAAGTGCGCCTTCGCCGACCCCGCTACCGTTCACAAGCTCGTGCGTAAGACCAAAAAGGTCGACGAATACCGCGCCGCCGTCGAGCGGGTCTTTCGCGAGCAGCCACTCGCACCCATAGCTCGCTTCCGCGGCTAGTTAGACATCGGGGATGTTCTTTAGCGACTAGTCATTTAAGAACGTCCCCGATGACTACCCGCAAAAACTGTACACCAGCATCCAAAGATGTCGAAAAATGTCGACTTTGGATGCTGGTGTATATGTTTGGGTCGGCGGGGGAGTTGAGTCTAGGCAATCATTGCATCGAGCGTGATGAGCTCCCTGAGTCGCTCCGTGCGTGTTTGCCCATGGCGCTTTGCTTTTGCGTCAAACGCATCAAGAACAGACTCACCCACACGTGCCGATAAAACAACGCTTGGCTCATCAGAGATCGGCGGCCTTCCCAGCTTAACGGTGCGGCATTTCGGCCATTCATCTTTTTCGTAAGCTTCCGCGGCTTTCTCTAACTCTCCAGGGGCAAATCCCATCATTTTTTCAAGCTGCTCAGCATTCATAGCGCCTCCTATCGATCGACATAATGTCGAGCGCTGGTTCTCGGATTCCCTTTTTTGTATACAGTTTTGTAGACAAAAATACAAGCAGTTTATCAGGCTAATTAGCTTGTTTTGATCCGCCTGCTCGATAGGAAATGAGCATTGACGGCTTCGATACTCCTTTGCTTTTCAGCTTGGAATTTGGATGCTCATTGAACTTCCGGAGGGGAGCCCTTTATTAAGCTATTGAGATTCTGGGCAGGAGCTCTCACTGGTCTTCGGTAATGGGGCCAGCTTAATTCGCGACACAGTGTGTCGCGAATGGGAGTAGTCGTTAGGTGTTCTTCAATGGCTACTCATATAAGAACGTTCAAGTGTCGGATTTTGTCATTTAGTGTCGCTCTCAGCGACTATTCTGGAGGGTCGTGGTCAAAAAAGGGCAAATATGAGTACTGTTGCCATTATGGTTGCATTTATTTGCTATAAATTGTAGCTCCTGATGAGATTTGTTCCCATTAAGAGCTACTTTTATTGAACATATGAGGAGAAATAACGTCGTCTGCGGACGAGCGGAACGTTGAATAGTTCCTGAAGTGATCAAAATCGCTGCTACTAAACAGGTAGCAGTACTCATATTTGCCCTTTTTTGACCACAGCCCTCTCGGAAACCTTTCCAGAGGCGTCAAACAGCCATAATCCAAAGGTCTCCTCAAACAATTAGCCGGCCAAGAGCGTCCATGACTACCAAAAAGCTGTACGCCAGCATCCAAAGATGTCGAAAAATGTCGACTTTGGATGCTGGTGTACATGTTTGGGTCGTATGGGTTGGGGCCCTGGACGGACAGAGCGTGCGTACTAGAGCAGGTTTTCCTGCACCCACGCGATGATGTCGCTCGATTCGTAGAGTGGTTTGCCGTCGATGAACAGGCAGGGAACCTGGCGTTTTCCGCCGATGGCGATGAGTGTCTGTTCGGCATCGGAATCGGTCGAGATATTGCGCTTGGGAATGGCCACGCCGTTATCGGCCAAAAAGCGCTTGACCTTTATGCAGTACGGGCAGCCGGTCATAACGTAGAGCACGAGCTCGTGATCAGTAGTCATAGGTCTCCAATCGGTTGCGGTTTTGATTGAAATACCCAAAGCCGCCGCGGTCTATGCGCGCGTCAACGACGACTCGATGGCCTGGACCAGAAACGCCGTGGCTCCGGTGCCGCAGGGCTTGTCGTAGTAGTCAACAAAGCGCTGGTCGGTAAGATAGCCGTGGGCGAGGCCCAGGTATGCTTCGTCTTGGGGCTCGTGTCCCCAGCTAAGGGCAATCCATCGACGGTGCATTGCGACAAGTTTGTGGGCCTCGTTGCTCTCTGGGTCGCCAATGCCCATGGCAATCGAAAGCTGGCCCAGAACAGCGCGTTCAAGTTCCTTCATGTCGTTCCATGTCTCGGGGTCCATGTCCAGCAGTGCTTCATTTGCTGCATCAATAGCCTCATCGCCATAGCGCGCCCGCGCTTCGGCGCCGTAGCGCTCCTCGTTTTCCTGCACGGTGCGCCAGCGCTCCAGTTGCGGCAGGACGGCGCCCATGAGCGAGACGGCTTCGTCGAGCGACATACCGGTGTTTTGTGCCAGCCGCGGGGCACAATCCTCGATCATTGCCTCCATCGTGGTGTCGTAGGTGTACTTGCCGTGGTCGTAGCACCACTTGCAGTAATGATCGGTCGCGGCGCCCGTGGCATCGGTGCCGCAGTCGTCGGGCGTGAGTATCATGCCGCAGCTCTGGCAATAGTGCTCGGGCATTTCGAGCAGGTGAGACAGGGGCTCGCCGGTCACGGCGGCGATGAGCTTCATCATGTCGATACCTGGGGTGACTTCGCCGCGTTCCCAGCGGCTCACGGCTTGGCGCGTGACGAAGAGCTTGGCGGCGAGCTGCTCCTGGGTAAGGTGATGGACGCGACGGACAGCGATGAGCTTTTCTGCAAAGGCCATAGCGGCTCCTTTCTGCTGGTTGATGGCTTAAGCATACGCGGCGGCAGGTGCCCTTCCAAGCAACCGTTGGTTGCATGACGGGGGACCGCGGCGAAGAATTGCGCGCAGCGTCCCACGCCTCCATGCCGTACAATGACCGGCATGGAACCTATTGCACACATACATACCGACCTGCCGCAGAAGTTCGGTATTCCGCGCAACAGCTTTTTGGCGCCTCATCTGCAGGGACGCATCGTTTTTGAGCCGGAATTTGCCTCCAATGCAGCGGTTGAGGGTCTGGACTCCTTCTCTCACCTGTGGCTGCTGTGGCGTTTTGAAAACGGCACGCCCGGCGGCACGGCTAAGGACATAGCTGCCGATGCCAAGTCGCAGGACAGGTCCGGTACCAACGCAAAATGGTCGAAGACCGTGCGTCCGCCGCGCCTGGGTGGAGCCGAGCGCGTGGGCGTGTTTGCCACGCGCAGCCCGTTTCGCCCTAATCCCATTGGGCTTACCTGCGTCAAGCTCGATCGCGTCGAGCTCACCGACGATGGCCCCATCATCCATGTGCTGGGGGCCGATCTGCGCGACGGCACGCCCATCTACGACATTAAGCCCTACATTCCGTTTGCGGACTGTCACCCGGATGCGACCGGCGGCTGGATTGAGGATGCTCCGTGGCAAGAGCTCGATGTCGAGTTTCCGCAAGCGCTGCAGGATATAGTCCCGCCTGCAAAGCTCCCCGGCTTGGTCGAGGTTCTTCGCCAAGATCCGCGCCGCGCGGGCAGCAAGCACGAGCCAGACCGCGTTTACCACTTGGCTTACGCC
Organism: uncultured Collinsella sp.; assembly: GCA_902462065.1. Lineage (GTDB taxonomy): Bacteria > Actinomycetota > Coriobacteriia > Coriobacteriales > Coriobacteriaceae > Collinsella. The sequence continues at coordinate 60,582 of CABQAK010000004.1, read as the reverse complement.
GGGCTCGACATATCGTTTACAGTCGACGGAGCCAGGTTGACGATAACCGCCATCACCGACACGCGAGACTAACCAGCCATTCGTCCGCACCCGTCAAATTAAGCGCCAAACCCCGAGCCAAAACCGCCCACGCTGGTGGACAATAACGCCTACCGAATCATTCCGCTCTGCACGGGAGTCCAGCATGAAATACGACTTCACTTCAATCATCGACCGCCACGGCATGGATGCCATCGCCGTTGACTCTTGGGGCGAGATCCCCGGTATGGCTCCGAACGCACCCGACGAGGGCTTCGACCGCATTCCCATGTGGGTGGCCGACATGAACTTCGCCACGGTGCCCACGGTTCAGGAGTACATCATCAAGCGCGCTCAGCACCCCATGTTTGGCTACTTCAATCCGCGTCCCGAGTACTTCGACCGCATCATCGAATGGCAGAGCCGTCGCAACGGCGTTGAGGACTTGGCGCCGGAGCATATCGGCTACGAAAACGGCGTGCTGGGCGGTGTCGTGTCGACGCTACGCGCGTATGTCCAGCCAGGTGATGCGGTGCTGGTCCACAGCCCTACCTACATCGGCTTTACCAAGTCCATCGAGGCCGCGGGCTATCGTATTGTCCACAGCCCGCTTAAGCTCGACGACCAGGGCGTGTGGCGCATGGACTTTGAGGACATGGAGCGCAAGCTCGCCCAAAACTACATCCATGCCGCGGTGTTCTGCTCGCCGCACAATCCCTGCGGCCGCGTATGGGAGCGCGACGAGATCGAGCGCGCCATGGACATTTATCGCCAGCACGATTGCGTGGTGATCTCGGACGAGATTTGGTCCGATATCATCCTGCCGGGACACAAGCACATCCCGACGCAGTCGGTGAGCGAGGATGCCCGCATGCGCACGGTTGCCCTCTACGCGCCGAGCAAGACGTTTAACCTGGCGGGCCTGGTCGGCAGCTACCACATTGTCTACAACGGGACGCTGCGTGACCGCGTGTGCGCCGTGTCCAACAAGACCCACTACAACGAGATGAACGTCCTCTCCATGCATGCGCTTATCGGTGCCTACCAGCCGCAGGGCTACAAGTGGGTGGACGAGCTCAACCAGGTGCTTGCCGGCAATATCGAGTACTTCTGCGATTACGTGGACGAGCATTTTGATGGCGTGTCCTATTCGCGTCCGCAGGGCACGTACATGGTGTTTCTGGACTGCACCGAGTGGTGCCGCGAGCATGGCCGCGATATTCAGTGGTTGCTCGACGAGGGGGCGCGCGTGGGCGTGGGGTATCAGGACGGCCGCCCGTTCCACGGGCCCTGCCACATTCGCGTGAATCTGGCGCTGCCGCTTTCGCGCGTAAGGGAAGCGTGCGACCGCTTGGACCGCTACGTTTTTAATGCACGGTAAGTGAGCACTGCATGCGGGGCCTTCTGTCAAGTCGGCAAGAAAGCCCCGCATGGTAAAACGTCTGTAACCATTGGGCGCTCGTGTGGTTTTGTTTGCTATTATTTTTAACCATTTCAGTCTGTAAACAGGATCGTCTGGAGTTCGATGAAAAGACCCCGTCGCTCGGTTGCCATTTCGTTGTTTGTTGCGCTTGCAGTGGCGAGCGCCTTTGTCATAGCGATAGCCGGCTGCTCCGGGCACAATGACGAAGCCTCGACGCCAGCATCAAAAGGCCCGGACGCTTCGCAGGCCAAAGACGACGACCTTAAGACGCTCAATGTTGGCAGCGACCTCTATCCACCGTTTGTGTATAGCGACGAGTACGGCGATATTGTTGGTCTGGATGTCGAGATTTTGACCGAGGCTTTGGCCCGCATTGGTTACAAGCCAAAGTACCAGCTGATCGATTGGGAAAAGAAGAAAGAGCTGCTGGCGAGCGGCGAGCTCGATTGTGTCATGGGCAGCTTTAGCATGACGGGTCGCGAAAACGAGTATCGTTGGGCCGGCCCGTATCTTGCGAGCCGCCAGGTGGTCGCGGTCGATCCCCAGAGCGATATCTACACGCTTGCCGATCTTGAGGATAAGATCGTGGCGGTTCAGTCCACCACCAAGCCCGAGGGCATTTTGCTCAATCGCAAAAATGAAAACGTTCCGCAGATCAAAGAACTCTACTGCTTTTCGGACCGTTCATGCCTGAACCCCGCGCTCGCCGAGGGCCTGGTCGATGCCATCGCCGCGCATGAGTCCTTGCTGCTCACCTACGAAAAGGACTATGGTGTGACGTATCGTATTCTGGACGAGCCGCTGCTAGAGGTCGGTTTGGGCACCGCTTTCGATATCAACGATACGCGCGGCATCGACGTTAAGCTCACTCATGCCTATCGAGAAATGCTTGCCGATGGCACCATGGAACGTCTGGTGTCAAAGTACTTTGATGACCCTTCGCCATTTTTGAATGTGGAGGGCCTGTCATGATCGCTGCGCCCGACCACGCCGCTCAGGAGCGGGGCAATTGTTCGGCAGGGGCATGGCTCCTTGTCGCTCTGCTGGGGATAGCGCTCTCGGTTGCTGCCGGCATGATGAGCTACGGTTACATGACGGCCCAGGCCGAGCAGCGCTTTGCCGACGTTGTCGATTACGTGGCGACGCAGAGCCTTTCCTACGATGCATTCAACAGCGCCTATACGACCAAAAACCTGATTCGCGTTATGGAGATCGCCGGAGAGGCTGCTCGCGATATGGAGCGCGACGGTTCGGTGGATAGCGCCATGCTGGAGCAATATGCCGACCAGTTCAACGTGAGCGCGCTGATCGTGACGGACGCATCGGGCAATTTGGTGTCCGAGTCCTCGACGGGCGATGTGGGCTACGGGTCGCTCGCTACGTATCTCAAAGAATCACCCGTGCTGGAGGTGGCAACTCATCCGCTTAAGTCCTATACCGCCCGCATCACGCTTGCGGATGATTCGGTCGCAGACATTGGCTGCGTGACTCGGCAGGATGGCGAGGGCATCGTTATCGCGGTAAGGCATCAGAGCGCGAAGGCGGTTGCAAGCAATACACTCAAACTGCAGAGCTTGCTTGATGGCTATGAAACCATCGATAGCGGCAATATCGTGATCGAAAGCGACGGCAAGGTCGTTGCGACCAATGCCGTTGAACCCACCGTATTGGGCGTATTCGATCTGCCTGCGACGGACGTCTTCATTGTCGACGGTATTAAGGATCGATGCCTGGCTGGTAAGGTCAGATTGGTTAACGCCGACGGCGAGTGGTATTTGGGCACATTTGGAAAAGCGCACAAATTCTATGTGTACACCTATGCCTCGGCGCGGCGTTACTTTGAGGTTGTCGCGGCTGTTGCTGCCGGCGTGCTGGCGCTCTACAGCGGTTTTATAGCCGTTGTTGTGATGGTGCGTCGCCGCGCTGATCGCCGACGTTTGACGGACTTGCTGCAGCAGGAGCGCGACTATGGCGACAAGCTGGCAAAGGCGGCGCGTGAGGCCTCGTCTGCCAACTCGGCAAAGACAGAGTTTCTGCGTCGCATGAGCCACGATCTGTGCACGCCCATCAACGGCATTCGCGGCATGGTCGAGGTTGGCAATGCCAATGCGGACGATCTGCAAAAGCAGACTGAGTGCCGCTCGAAAATCTGGACGGCATCGGGACTGCTGCTCGACCTTGCCAACGAGGCACTCGATATGAGTCGCCTGGAGAGCGGCCAGGTCGACCTGAACCTCGTACCCACAAATTTGGTGGCACTCAACTGTGAAGTGCGCGATATTCTGGAGCGCCAGGCCGAGGAGCGTCTGGTGACAATTATCTGCGACCAGCAGACGCTTGATCATCCCTATGCACGGGTGAGCGCGACGCACCTCAAGCGCTTGTTGCTCAATATTGCCGGCAATGCCGTCAAGTACAACCGCCAGGGCGGCTATGTTCGCCTGGCGTGCCGCGAGGTGGAGCCAGCGGATGGCGTTCCCGTCTATGAATACACGATCGCCGACAACGGTATTGGCATAAGCGAGGAGTTCCAACAGCACCTCTACGAGCCGTTTTGCCGCGAGGAGCAACAGGTGGAAGGCGCTTCATCGGGAACTGGCCTGGGCGCGCCTATCGCAAAACAGTTGGTCGAGCTTATGGGCGGAACCATGAGCTTTACGAGCGTCTTGGGGCAGGGGACGACGTTTACCATCCGCCTGCCGTTCGAGAAATGCAAGCGCTCCGAGATTCCTCGGGCAGTTCGCGCGGATGCGGGCGATGGCGATGCGCTCCAGGGCTTGCGTGTTTTGCTCGTAGAGGATAACGATCTGAATGCCGAGATCGCGCAGTTTACGCTCAGCCGCGCCGGTGCCGTCGTGACGCATGCTAAGGATGGCGAGTCTGCCGTTGAGGCGTTTGCCGCGAGCGCACCGCACGAGTACGACGTGGTGTTGATGGACATCATGATGCCTGGCATCGATGGCCTTGAGGCCACGCGTCAGATTCGAGCGCTCGATCGCGAGGATGCCGCGACCACGCCGATTATCGCCGTGAGCGCCAACGCCTTTGCCGACGACCGCAGGCTTTCGCGCGAGGCGGGCATGAACGCGCACCTGAGCAAGCCTGTGAGCTCGCAAGAGCTCGTCGAGGCGCTAGCGCACATTGCCGCCGACGCTTCATAAGCATATGGCCCGGTTCCAAGGTTGGTTGGAACCGGGCCATATTGCTATTTGCGAGACCTGCTGAGGGGCTTACTTTTCCTGAATCTGCTTACCGCAGAGATGCTCAATCGAAATCTCGTAAAGCTGGACGCCCTTGATGTCTTTGGCGATTTCCTCTTCGACTTCCTCGGCAGAAGGGTAGTACTTAAGCGCGAGCTGGCGGACTTTGTCCTCGATAAACGCGGGGGTGTCATTCGCCAGGCGACAACGGCCAAAGACCACGGTACTCATAACGTAGGGAGCCCAGTCGCCGTCCTTGTACCACTCGTTGCCGTAAACGGTAAAGCAGACCTTGTCATCGCGCTTGAGTGCGTCGACCTTGTGGCCAGCCTTGGCGCCATGGAAATAAATCTTGTCGTGCTCGGCGTCAAAGAAGTAGTTGACGGGAATGGCATAAGGGTAGCCATCGTCGCCGTTGACGGCAAAGACGCCGCGCTTGCAGGTAGCGAGCAGCTCGCGCGCTTCCTCGTCAGTGATGGCGCGTTTCTTTCGACGTAAGGGCCTAAACATCGTTGGCTTCCTTTCTGGTCGTGCGTGGTGGTTGAGCACAAACTATAGCGAAACGGATCCGTTTTTCTTGATGCGGGCGAGTATGTTTTTGAGCTTGTTAAAGTCGAGCGGTTTGGACAGATGGGCGTTCATGCCGGCATCGTGTGCCGCCTGGGCGTCTTCGGCAAAGGCGTTGGCGGTGAGCGCGATGATGGGGATATCGGCTGCATCGACCTTCTCGCTCAGACGAATCGCGCGGGTTGCCTCGTAGCCGTCCATGTCCGGCATCATAATGTCCATCAAAATGGCATCGAAGCTGCCGGCGGGATGTGACAGGTACAGATCGACGACTTCGTTGCCATTGGCGGCGCGGGTGACCACGACGCCCTCGGATTCTAGCAGCGTCTGGGCAATCTCGGCATTCAATTCGTTGTCTTCGGCGAGCAGACGTTCATGTCGGCGAGCGAGCAGTCGAGCGCCCTCTCGACCGTATTCGCCCGCGCCTGGGGGTTCTTGTCGATATCGAGCGGAATCTCCACGTAGAACGAGGTGCCCACATGGAGCTCACTGGTTACTTCGATGGTGCCGCCCATCAGTTCAATAAGCGACTTGACGATTGGCATGCCTATGCCGACTCCTTGGAACTTGCTGCGCGCATCGTCGCCTTCTTGGGCGAACGGCTCGTAAATGTGCGCCAAAAACTCAGGCGTCATGCCAATGCCGGTATCCGAGACGCTAAAGCAAAACAGTGCGTGCTCGTCGTCGAGCGACTTAGCGGCCGACGAGAACGTGACTGTTCCGCCGCGTTTGTTGTACTTGATGCTGTTGTCTAACAGGTTGATCATGATCTGTCGGATATGGGTGGGACTGCCGATCATGTATGGCCCTGTGGCGTACGGCAGACTATTGTCCTGCATGGTGATGCCGTTACTGGACGCGCGGAGCTTGCACAGAACCAGCGTATTGTCACAGAGCTCTTTGAGGTTAAAAGGCGCATGCTCCAGTGTTAGCTTGCGATCTTCGATTTTGCCCATCTCGAGGATGTCGTTGATCAGCGAGAGCAGGTGATTGGCGGCAACGCGCGCCTTGGCACGGCTCTCACGGGCGACCTGGATATCGCCTTCCTTCAATTCCTCGATCTCGATAAGGCCCAGGATGCCGTTGAGCGGTGTACGGATGTCGTGGCTCATGCGCGTGAGGAATGCCGTCTTAGCGGCGTTGGCGGCATCGGCTTTTTTGCGCTCGGTTCGAGCGCGCGCGAGCGCCCAGATGAGCAGCACGATGCCGACCGATAACATACCGATGAGGGTAGCGGCAATGGCGGTGCGGTTGCGAAAAAGGAATTGAAGCGTGTCTGATTCCTGGGTCGTGTACGACGTGGAGGAGTAATTGCTTGCGGAGAGCGATTCTCCGGCATTGATGATGCCCTTGTTGATGATTCCCAGCAGCTCGGGCTTTCCGCGCGAAATCCAGCACGAGAGCTCACAGGTGTCAGGGAGCTCGACCGTCTCGTAGTCCTTGAGATCATGACGGTCGCCGATAGTTTTTACACGTGAACTGGGAGCGAGGATGCAGTGCGCCGTTCCCTTCCTGAGGGCGTCGAACGCTTCATCGTCGGATTGGTATTCGGTCACGGTCGCTGTGGGAAACAGGCTTTCAAGTGCATTTTTGTTGACAAACGATGATTTGGTACAGGCGATGTTCTGAAGGTCTTTGTTCAGGTCGCTGCCGGTGTGGATGGCGGTGAGGGACACGGTCCCCAACGATGCCGACTGCACAACGCCTGATTGCTCGGCAACCCAGTAATCTCGGTATACCGGCAGCGCAACGTCTATGCTTCCCTTTGACAGAGCCTTTGACATCATCTTGTAGCTATCAAAGGCGACGGTTTTGACCGTAATGCCAAATTTATCGTGCAACGTCGTCGCAAACGATGCGAGCGAGCCTTCCATTTCGCCGTTTTCGTCTTCGTTGCAGTAGGGGAGTTTGCCCGTAATGTAGCCGAGCGTGATGGTGTTGTCATTTGCTTTGAGCCAGGAACGTTCGGGGCCGTTGAGCGATGATGAACCGCTGTTTTTGACCGAGTAGTTAGATTTGACTTCGTCGATATAGCGTGGGTTGACGCGGGCGATTGCCGACATGGCGGCATTGATGTCGTCCATTAGGTCGGGGCGGCTTTTGGGGACGGCAAAGTAGTAGTCGCTCGAACCAACGTAGAACATGGGCGACGCATCGGGCGACGAAATGGTGTCGTTCATGATGACGGCATCGACTTCGTCGTTTGCGAGCGCGTCAAAGAGGGCGCCGCCAGTGTCGATTTCTTTATAGGTGCAGGTAATGCCTTCGTTGGCGAGCCACTGCCGGCCAACAAAGGTTTGCATAACGTCGGGGTTGTAGCCGATGGTAAGGCCTTGGAGCGCTTGGGGGTCGCCCTTGGCCAGATCGTCGCGATCGGGCTTGGCGTAGATGTAGTAGCGCTCGGTGCCCTCGGGGTTCGAGGAAAAGAGCAGCTTTTGGGCGCGTTCCTCGGAGTAGGAGATGTTAGGCATAAGGTCGATTTCGCCTGCCTCGAGCATGTCCATAAGCTCGGTGAAGGTGCCGGAGACGTATTCGTACCGCCAGCCGGGCGTGTAGTACGACAGGGTCTGGAGGTACTCGTAACCCCATCCCGAGAGACGCTCGCCGGGGGTGCCGTCCTGGAAGCCCTCGTTGTTGACGAGCCAGCCGACGCGGACCGTTTTGACCTGCTGATCGGAGTCGGCGGCAAAGGCAGGGGCGGGCGCGACGGCGCTCAGTACGGCGAGCGCGGTAAGCGCGGCGGCCAGGGTGCGACATATAACTGAACGAAGGACAGTGGCAGCTCTCACATGCAATCCTAACGAATCGAGACATTACCGCATAAGGATACCAGCTCAGCCTGCCCAGCCGGCAGCGGCACCGCTAAACGGTTCCGCCCGGCAGTTGGGGATAGTCCCTTTCTGCCGGCACAAAAGGAACGTCCCTAACTGACGGTTGTGGGACAATACCGAGCGAACGTGATTGGTTGTCCGTGGAAGGGGTCGCGATGAAAAAGCTCAGGACGCTTGCCGACGTGTTGCGCCAGGCGGGCTTTGTGCGCATTACGGAGCTGTTCCTCGTCTTCTATCTGCTGTGCTCGACGGCCGTCTGGCTGTCCGAGCCCACGACCCTCACGTTTGGCGATGGCCTGTGGTTTAGCTTTGAGACGGTCTCGACCATCGGCTTTGGTGACATTCCGGCCGAAACGCCGGTTGCCCGCGCCATTACCGTCGTCTTGAGCGTCATCAGCATCTTCTACATCGCCATGCTCACGGGCGTGGCGGTGAACTACTGCAATACGCTTATCAAGATGCGTCAAAAGGACACCATGGCGCGCTTTATGGATGATCTGGAGCATTTGGAAGAGCTCGATCGTGACGAGCTTGCCGATCTTTCGCGTCGCGTGCGCGAGTATCGTCGACGCCAGCGCTAGAACGGGCGCCGTGCGTCACGATGAGGGGGACTGAATATGAATATCACCGTGTATCTGGGTGCCAGTGCCGGCAATGACCCGGCGTTTCTGCCCGCGGTGCAGGAGCTGGGCAACTGGATTGGCGCCAACGGACACGCGTTGGTATACGGCGGGTCCAAATCGGGCCTGATGGGCGCGCTCGCCGATAGCGTGCTCGATGCTGGCGGACACGTGACGGGTGTGGAGCCGAGCTTTTTTATCGAGGCCGAGTTTCAACATGACGGTATCGACGACCTCATCGTGACGAGCGATATGGCGGAGCGCAAGGCCAAGATGATTGAGCTCGGCGATGCGTTCATCGCCTTTCCCGGTGGGACGGGCACGCTCGAGGAGATTGCCGAGGTCATGTCCGCGGTGTCGTTGGGGCACCTGAGTGCTCCGTGCATCCTGTATAACCTGGACGGTTACTACAACGATCTCAAGGCGCTGCTCGGGCACATGATCGATAAGGGTTTATCGAGCCCGCAGCGCCAGCAAGGCATTTACTTTGCCGACGATTTGCGCGAGATTGCCTCGATTATCAACGGATAAGTCTTGAGCCTGTCCCACTATGGCTCCCAATGGTGCCGTTTGCGGCGCAGACGGTTAGCTCGTTCGGGCAACGCTCGCTCTACAATAAAACATAACTATGTCGACTTTGACCGCGGGAGGACCCGATGGATAACCTTGCCAAACCCACAAACCGCGCGCTGTTTTTAGTTAGCGTTGCCGTGACCGGTGCGTTCGCAGGTGCCGCGGTCTGGCTGTTCTTTTTTGCGATGGAGCACGGTATCGACTATCTGTGGACCGAGATTCCGCACGCGCTGGGCGTCGCTTCGCCCGAGCTTGCCAGCGGCCCGTTTGGCTTTTTGCCGTACCCGTTTTTTGTCTGCTTGCTGGGCGGTCTGTTAATTGGTCTGTACGAGAAGATGACAGGCACCAAGACCGATGACCTCAACCAGGTGATGGCTAAGGTTAAGCAAGACGGGCGCTACCCGTACGACAACCTGGGCAAGCTTTCGCTCGCGGCATTGCTGCCGCTGCTGTTTGGCGGAAGTATTGGACCGGAGGCCGGCCTGACCGGCGTTATCGCGGGTCTGTGCAGCTGGGTTGGCGACCGTATGCGTCGCTTTGGCGCCGAGTTTAGGGAGCTTACGCTGCTGGGTACCCAGGCTGCCCTGACGGCGCTCTTTACCGCGCCCGTCTTTGGCTTTGTGGCACCGCTTGCCGGTAGCGCCGACGGCGACGAGGGCTCTGCGTCCGACGAGATCACCATCAGGCTGCCCAAGGCGCAAAAGACCGTGGTTTACGGCATCGCGATTGCCGGCGGCCTGGGCACCTACCTGCTGCTTGGCCAGCTTGTGGGCGGCGGCATGGGCATGCCCAGGTTCGAGGCCGCCGAGGTAGGCAATCTGGAGCTTACCTGGCTCATTCCTCTGTCGCTGATCGGAACAATCTGCGGCTGGCTGTACTTTGTCTCTGAGCACGCGAGCGAAGCGCTTGCCCATGCCATAGGGGAGCGTCCTGTCGTCAAGGCCATGCTAGCCGGTCTGGCGCTCGCCATCTGCGGCACGGTCCTGCCCTACACCATGTTTGCCGGCGAGACTCAGGCCGACGTGCTCATGGAAACCTACCTGACCATTCCCGCTGGCGTGCTTATCGCGACCGGTCTTGTTAAGGCCATGCTGACGCCCGCCCTCATCAACCTTGGTTGGCGCGGCGGCCACTTCTTCCCGGTTATCTTCTCAGGCGTAAGCTTGGGCTATGGCCTTGCCATCCTCACCGGCGCAGATCCGGTCTTTTGCGTCGCCGTCTGCACGGCATCGACGATGGGTGCGGTCATGCGTCAGCCGGTCATGGTCGTGGGCCTGCTGCTCATGTGCTTCCCACTCAAGGGTATCGTCTGCATGATCATCGCCGCCGTCATCGCCGCCGGCATTCCACTGCCCAAGCCGCTGCGCAAATAGCGCGGTTAATCGCGAGTCAACTCCAGGGGTACGAGATGATCCTGTACTTTAGCGCGACAGGGAACAGCGAGCATGTGGCGCGTCGCATTGCGGCGGCGACGGACGACAGGGTTATGTCGATTGAGCGTTTTGATGCCGAGGCCTTTCGCCTTGCCTTGGCGGAAGGTCCCCGCCAACTGGGATTTGTTGCTCCGGTGTATGCCTGGGGTCTGCCGACACCGATGATCGAGTTTTTGAAGACTGCCGACCTGTCGATTGTTGCAAGTACAAAGGGCGGCGAGCGCCCCTATACGTTCTATGTTTCGACGTACGGTTCGACGACCGGCCAATCGGCCAAGTTTGCCCGCGATCTGCTACACGAGCGTGGGCTCGAGTTAGATGCGGCGATGAGCGTCAAGATGCCCGATACCTGGACGCCTGTTTTCGACCTGTCTGACCCTCAAAAGGTTGAGGGTATCAATAGAGCTGCCGAGGCGCAGATTGATGCCGTGATCGAGGCGGTGCGGGCACGCCGCACGGGCAACATGATGCGCCATCGCGTGCCTTTGTTTGCATCGTGCGCGTATCACGCAATTGGGCTGCCGCGCATGCAACAGACGAGCAAGTTTGCCGTCGATGCCGATCGCTGCATCGGCTGCGGCCTGTGTGCCAAGCGCTGCCCCATGGCGGCGATTGAGATGCGCGACGGCCTTCCCGTCTGGACAAAGCCGGAGTGCGCCGCCTGCCTTCGTTGCCTGCACTGTTGTCCCAAATTTGCCATCTCGCACGGTAAGCGCACGGCATCCCACGGTCAGTACAGGCATCCCAAGCCAGGTGTGAGGATGTAGCGGCTGCTGGCCGCGCTACTTCCAAACTGCGAGCGCTGCAGTGCCCAGGACGATGAGAGCGAGACCGATGGCGCTGCGTCGTGAGAGTTTTTCGTTGAATGCCAGGCGCGCAAATAGTACCGATACGACAATCGATAGTTTGTCGATCTGCACCACGACGCTCACCTGGCCTGTGGCGATGGCGTAGTAATAGAGCAGCCACGATGCTCCGGTCGCAATGCCCGATGCTGCGAGAAATACGAGTTCGCAGCGGTCTACGTGCACGGCTTGGCCCATCTTGCCTTTAGCTGCCACGATTGCCCATGTCATAACCAGTACCACACAGGTACGGATTGCCGTGGCCAGGTTGGACTCGACGCCTTCGATGCCAACCTTGGCAAGGATGGACGTGAGCGCCGCGAACACGGCGGCACCGAGGGCGTAAGCGAGCCAGGTCCGGTCTTGCTGCTGCTCGGGTCCGGCAGACTGCTTCTTCTCGATCATTAAAAACGTGCCGAGGGTGATGACAGCAGTTCCCACGAGCTTAACCGCAAGGTTGCTCGTCTCGCCAAAAAGCACGATGGCGATCAGTGCAGCGAGTACGGTACTCATCTTGTCGACCGGTACGACCTTATTGACGTCTCCGATGCCCAACGCCTTAAAGTAACAGATCCACGAAGCACCGGTAGCGAGTCCCGAGAGGACGAGAAAGAGCCAAGATCTGGGTTCGATGCTGCCGATGGTTCCAATGGATCCAGAAATGCCCGCCATTGCCCAGGCGAAAACGAGTACCACGCAGGTGCGAATGGCCGTCGCGACATCGGAGTCGGTCTGCTTGATGCCGCATTTGGCCAGGACAGATGTGACGCCGGCAAAGAAAGCCGACACAAATGCTGTTGCGACCCACGACACGGGTGAAATGCCTCCCCAAAGAACGACCGCGCCAGATTTACGGCGCTCGTCCGATGATACCGTCCCGCCATGAAGCTTTGATATCGCTGTGGTGAGACAGGGGCCATAGTTCGAGAGGGCATTTGGTTAAGGCTCGAATCGAAGGTGAATGGTTTTCCGCGAAGTGAACGAGTAAATCTGGACCCCTGGAACATGCACACTTTTTTCGAACAAAACTGCAGGATTCTTAGACAAAAACCGCAGGAATTGAGTCCCTAAAAATGTCGATGCTACAGGGCGCTGTTTTTACTCGTTCACTTCTCGGAAAAGTATTCACCTTCGATATGCTGACGGTGTCTTTTTGGTTGCCAAGAGCTAGACGGCCTGCTGTGAAGGGCGGTGGTGACGCTATGCCGCCTCGTTTCGTTGAAAAAATAAGCGGGGTACCACCTAAGCTTTTTTAGCCGTCGATTACAGATCGCGTACTCGATAAACCTTGGTGCTGACGGTGCAGCTGATTGCGCATAGTGCGAGCGCCAGTACGGCAATTCCTGCACACAGGCAGCCAAGGACGGCGGGATCGGGATTCGCTCCGGCAATGGACATGAGCCAGTTGCTAATGGGGTTGGAGGAGCTCAGCGTGGCCATGGCAAGGCACCCGAGCAGGGCAAACAGGCCAACGGATAGGCGCAGCGCCTCCATGTGTCCAAATCGAAAGAACAGCGGCTGTGCTAAAAACACCATCATGAGGGAGATGAGCATCGATGCTGCCGAGGCTATTGCAATCTCAAAGACGATCTGTCCCGTCAACGGAATACCCGCGCTGTTGAAGAGCGGGAAGGAGACGACGCTCAGAAGCGCGGCGGCGCACGCCATGACAGCCGAAAAGACAATGATGCTCAGGTAGCGTGCGCAGATGATGTCTTTACGAGAAAGAGGCAGCGTTGCGCGATAGCGCTCCCAACCGTTTTGATTGTCGAAACCGGCCAGTGAGTTCATGAATATGATGGGTGACATGGCACTGACGGCGCAGGCGCCGGCGCTCATACCGGAATCGCCATCCGACGCGTTGGCGAGCGTCAGCACGACGAAGATGAACAGGCCGACGCCTGCAATGCTCGGAATAAGCGAGCGAGCGATGGCGAGCTCGGACATAAAGGCGCGTTTCATTTCGAAGCCCCTTTCAGCGTGAGGCGCAGGTAGTCATCAATGGTTGCCCGATCGCAGGGAATCTCGGGGAAGGCCTCGAGCGTTTCGCAACGGTTGGGCACGAGCACGTCCACGCTATAGGCGTGGTGGACGGCACGGGCGCCTTCGACGCAAGCCATAAGCTCGGCGGCCTGTGCTTGGGTGCAGTGGGCGATGCCGGCGCGGTCGGTAATGTCCTCGCGCGGCAGGTCAAAAATAATCGAGCCGTTATCGATGCAGATGACGCGGTCGGCAGCGCGATCGAGGTCGGACGTAATGTGGCTCGAGAGCAGCACGCTGTGCTGGCCGTCGGCGACAAAGGTAAGCAGCTCATCGAGCAGCTCCTCGCGTGCCATGGGGTCGAGGCCCGCGGTGGCTTCATCCAAAACGAGCAGCCTGGCCTTGTGGCTGAGTGCGCAGGCAAGCTGAAGTTTCATGCCCATGCCGCGGGAGAGGTCCTTGACCTTTGTCTTGGGATCGAGGCCAAATCGGTCTATGAGGCTAGTGAAGGTGCCATGGATCCAGGCGGGGTACGCCGGGCTTACGAGTGCCTCAACTTCGGTCACCTTGAGTGTGGAAGGGAAAGGACACGTGTCCAGCACGAGACCGACACGGGTGCGCAAGCAGCGCTGCGCTTCACCGGGTGCGTCGGCGCCACAGCGCTGCCCAAACAGGTGCACCTCGCCGGCATCGAGTTTGATAAGCCCAAGCGCGGCTCGAATCGTCGTTGTTTTGCCGGCACCGTTGGCACCCACAAAGCCGACAATCTGGCCGGGCTCCACAGCGAGCGTGACATCACGCAGCGAAAAACGGTCGCTCACACGGCGTGAGATGCCTTTGAGTTCTAGCAAGTTTTGCATGGTATAGCCTTTCTTGCAGATGGCTACTGCATGGTTTCGGGGGCTACCAGGTCGAGCATTTCGTGCAGCTTGTCGCGCGTGACGCCCAAGACTTCGGCTTGGCTTGCCGCTTTCGCAAGCAGCTCTTCGATATGGCAGAGCTGGTTTTCGCGCAAGAGTTCTTGGTTGCCCTCGGCGACAAAGCAGCCCTTGCCCTGCACGGTGCAGATAAACCCAAGCTGCTCCAGGTCGGCATAGGCGCGCTTGGTGGTGATGACGCTCACGCCTAGGTCGCTCGCGAGCGCACGGATGCTGGGGAGTTTTGCTCCCGCAGCGAGCGTGCCCGAAAGGATTTGAGCTTTGACTTGCGAGGATATCTGCTCGTAGATGGGCTTGTCGCTCGAATTGGATAGGATGATGTCCACAGCGGCTCCTTAGCTGATGGGCTACACGTGTATATAACCGGTAAGCACAGTATATATACACTATATACAGTTATGCAAGAGGTAAATAGGGATTGTCCGCTCGTTCATTCATCTCAATCTGTAACAACTGGAGAAGATTTTGGCTGCTAGATGTTATAGATCGAGACATTGGCCGCCCGTCTATCCTTATATCTCAATCTGTAACAGATGGACCCGTTTTGAGTGGCCAGATGTTACAGACCGAGATCTTTCTGGGACGTCCACCTGTTTGTCTAAATCTGTAACAGGTAGAGGTTCAAAAACCGTCTAGGTGTTACGGATCGAGACAAACTGCTGCGGAGTGTCGCCATCGACTGCTACCCTAGGCCCCAACTGATGAATTTGTCCTGATAGGTGCCCTATGCCGATATTTCGCGGCTACAATAGTACGATTACATCGACGTAATGCACTTAATGCAAGAAAGGATCCGCATGGCAAGCCTGTCGGATGAAATCTCGTCGCGCCGCACATTCGCGATCATCAGCCACCCGGACGCCGGTAAGACCACGCTTACCGAGAAGCTGCTGCTCTATACCGGCAGCATCCAGACCGCCGGCTCGGTCAAGGGCAAGAGCTCGGCCAAGCATGCCGTCTCGGACTGGATGGACATCGAGAAGGAGCGCGGCATTTCCGTTACCTCCTCGGTGCTGCAGTTCACCTACAACGGCGCCTGCGTCAACATCCTCGATACCCCCGGCCACCAGGACTTCTCGGAGGATACCTACCGTACCCTTATGGCCGCCGACGCCGCGGTCATGGTCATCGACGGCGCCAAGGGCGTCGAGGCGCAGACCAAAAAGCTCTTTAAGGTCTGCACGCTGCGCCACATTCCCATCTTTACCTTTGTGAACAAGCTCGACCACGAGGCTCGCGATCCGTTTGAGCTCATGGAAGAGATCGAGAACGTTCTGGGCATCAATACGTATCCTATGAACTGGCCGATCGGCAGCGGCCGCAATTTCCGCGGCGTGTTCGATCGTCAGACCCGTCGCGTTATCGCCTTTGAGGGCGACGGTCACGCCAACGCCACCAAGAAGGTCGCCGAGGTCGAGGCCGAGCTGGGCGATCCTTCCATGGACGAGCTTATTGGCGAGGAAAACCATAAGAACCTGATGGACGACATCGAGCTGCTCGATGGCGCCGGCGACGAGCTCGACTTGGATGCTGTGGCCTGCGGCAAGCTGAGCCCGGCGTTCTTTGGCTCGGCGCTCACCAACTTTGGCGTGGAGCCCTTCCTCAAGGAGTTCCTGCGTCTGGCCCCGACGCCGCGCGCCTATACCGATACGCTCACCAGCGAGCCGGTCGATCCCTGCCGCGACGACTTCAGCGGCTTTGTGTTTAAGATCCAGGCCAACATGGACAAGAACCACCGCGACCGCATCGCCTTTGTGCGCATTTGCTCGGGCAAGTTCGAGCGCGGCATGGACGCCTTCCACGTGCAGGGTAACCGCAAACTCAAGCTTGCCACGGGCACGTCGATGATGGCCGATGACCGCGCCATCGTGGACGAGGCGTACGCGGGCGATATCGTGGGCCTGTTCGACCCGGGTATCTTTAGCATCGGCGACACCGTGTGCTCCGGCAAGCGCCACGTGCAGTATCCGCAGATCCCGACGTTTGCCCCCGAGATGTTCGCCCGCATTACGCAGGTCGACACGCTCAAGCGCAAGCAGTTCGTCAAGGGCATGGAGGAGCTTGCCCAGGAGGGTGCCATCCAGATCTTCCGTGAGCTGGGTGCCGGCATGGAGAGCGTCATCGTGGGCGTGGTCGGCGTGCTGCAGTTTGAGGTGCTCGAGCGCCGCCTCAAGGCCGAGTACCGTGTTGAGGTTCGTCGCCAGCCGCTGCCCTATACGGACATCCGCTGGATCCAGAACGACCCCGATACCATCGATATCCCGGCCCTTTCGCTCACGCGCGACACGTTGCGCGTCGAGGACATGCGCGGCGGTAAGCTGCTGCTGTTCACGAGCCCGTGGAACGTGGACTGGGCAACCGACCACAACCCCGACCTTATCCTGTCGGAGTTTGGCAACGTGGCCTTTTAACGCATCGGCGCGGTGACCCTGCGGGGCTGCCGCGCCATTTACTTGCCTGATGCCGTGTGAGCGGCTATCATACCCACCGTCGTCTCAAGACCGGGGCGTCCGAGCAGTTCGGGTCCGATATCCTGCTCGTTAAACCTAAAACCAAAGGAGTACATAATGATCAAGAAGGTCATGGAGGACTACAAGGTCCTGTTGCGGAGCATTCCCGCGGCAACGGTTTCGCTGTTTTTCGTGAGTGTCATCATGATGAACCTGCTGGCCAACAAAGAGCTTATCAGCCTGCCGTATCTGGCACTCGATTGCGGCTTTGTGGTGAGCTGGGTCTCGTTTTTGTGCCAGGACATGATCTGCAAGCGCTTTGGCGCCAAGGCATCCATCAAAATCTCCATCCTCGCGCTACTGGTCAACCTGGCCGTGAGCCTGTGCTTTTGGGCATGTTCGCTCACGCCCGGCATGTGGGGCGCCTACTACGACACGGGCATGATCGAGGTCAACACCGCCCTTAACGCCACCATCGGCGGCACCTGGTACGTGGTGCTGGGCTCTTCGCTGGCAATGCTCGTTTCTGCCGTGGTTAACTCCACGCTCAACCAGTCGCTCGGCCGTATGCTCAAGAAGAATAACTTTGCGAGCTTTGCCTTCCGTTCCTATGTGTCCACGGGTGTTGGCCAGTTTATCGACAACCTGGTCTTTGCCATTGTAGTGAGCCACACGTTCTTTGGTTGGACCTGGGTGCAGGTCCTTATGTGCTCGCTGACCGGCGCTGTCGCCGAGCTGCTGTGCGAGGTCTTCCTGAGCCCCGTGGGCTACAAGGTCGTGCGCGGCTGGGAGCGCGAGAATGTGGGCTCCGAGTACCTCGAGCGCCACGCAACCGCCTAAGGAGCAAGTATGCGGGTTTTGATCACGGGCGCTTCGGGTGGTATCGGAGCCGCGTGCGTGCAGCGCTTTTTGGACGAGGGCCACGAGGTCGTGGGCTTTGATCTGCTGCCGGCGGCGATCGAACACGAGCGCTACCGCCATCTGATCGTTGATGTCCGCGAGCCGGACTCGTTTCCAAGCGACCTTGAACCCCAGGTAATCCTCAACGTTGCCGGTACGCAGGATTCGGCCGACGACATCGCCGCCAACCTGTGTGGAACCATCAACGTGACCGAGCGCTACGCCTTTGTGGGGGAGGGGCTTGCCGCCAAGCCGGCGCCGGCTATTAAATCCGTGGTCAATGTGGGGTCGGCGAGCGGGCATACGGGATCGGAGTTTCCCGCCTATGCTGCCAGCAAGGGCGGCATTATCGCCTATACCAAGAACCTTGCAAACCGGCTGGCACCGCAGGCCATCGCCAACAGTGTGGACCCGGGCGGCGTTATCACGCCGCTCAACCGTTGCGTGATGGAAGACGAACACCTGTGGAACCAGATTATGGAGCTCACACCGCTTAAGCGCTGGGCCACCGCCCAAGAGATCGCCGAGTGGATCTACTTTGTGGGCGTGACCAACCGGTTTATGACCGGGCAGAGCCTGCTGATCGATGGCGGCGAGGCCGGCCGCACGCAATTTATTTGGCCCGAGTAGGAAACGCGCCCGATGGAAAGCCGTCGGGCGCGTTTTTGATGTATCGATTTTTAGCCGAGGCAAGTCCAGTTGACGGGGGTCGAGCCGTGCTGTTCGAGTAGCCGATTGGCTGCCGAGAAGGGGCGCGACCCCATAAAGGCGGGGAGTTCTGCCGTGGCACGGTTGGCCGAAAGCGGCGAGGGGTGCGTAGAGGCCAGGCAGAACTTGCCGGTTGCCTTGCCCGCACCGGTCGCGGCGAGCTTGCCTTCGACCATCTGCTGGGCAAAGCGGCCCCATGCCAAAAAGACTATCGGTTGGGGCAACTGGCAGCAGCGTTCGATAACATAGTTGGTGAGCGTGCTCCAGCCCAGTTTGGCATGCGAGTTGGCGGCATGCTCGCGCACGGTGAGCGTAGTGTTGAGGAGCAGGACGCCCTGCAGCGCCCATGGGGTTAGGTCTCCCGTGGCGGGAATGGGGCAGCCCAGATCGGCATTGAGTTCCTTGAAAATGTTGCGCAGGCTCGGCGGCAACTTGGTTTGCGTCGCGGGGATCGAGAACGACAGTCCCATTGCCTGGTTGGGTCCGTGATAGGGGTCTTGACCCAAGATGACAACCTTGACCTGGTCGGCCGGCGTGTAGGCGAGGGCATTGAGAATGTCGTCTTGTGCCGGGTAGATGGTCTGCTCGGCACGCAAAAGGGCGATGCGCTCGAGCAGCTGGTTCGTAGTGTCACGTACCGGCTGCGGCGCATCGCCCAACCAAGTTGCTATGTTGCGATCGCGAGTTGCGGTGTCCATGGGGCTCCTTTATGCCAGATGCTCTGTTGGCATCTATTGTAAAGGCGCACCGGTTGCCTTTATGCCGCGGCTGTATGAAGAGTGGGGTCTACGAAACGTGCTCGGGCGCTCCTGCCATGCGAGCCTGTCCATGTGCGCGAAGGCGCGGAAGCTCGACGGTTGCCGCCATGACGCCGGTGAGGATGAGAGCGGCGCCAAAGAAGGCGATGGGGCTCAGGACCTCGCCAACCAGGAAGAACGAGAAGACGGCGGAGCAGACCGGCTCGAGCGAGAAGGCGAAGCCGGTGGTCTCGGCGGGCACGTGGGGCTGCACGAGCGTCTGGGTGATAAAGCCGTAGGCAGAGCAGATGAGTGCGAGCGCGACGACAACGACGATCTCGCTGGGCGTGCCGGGGAGCGTGAAGCCGCCAAAGGTGAATGCAGCGATGCCCGAGAACAAGCCGCCGAAGCCCAGCTGCCAAACGCCCAGAGCAAGCGGATCGACTTCTTCGACAAAGCGCTTGGCCACGATAATGTGACTGGCATAGATAAAGGCCGAGAGCAGCATGATGAGCGCGCCCGGGTTCAGGCTGGTGAAGTCGGCGCCCGAGAGCAGTAGCATGCCGCAGGTGACGATGGTGGTGCCGACGAGCACCTTGCGCTCGGGGGCGCGGCGCAGCAGGGCGGCGTTGGCAAACGGCACGATCACGACCGTCAGGCTCTGCAAAAAGCCGGCAGTGGAGGCAGAGGTGAGGCTGGAGCCCAGGCACATGCAGGTGAGCTCGGTTGCCATGATGGCGCCGATGATGGCGGCGCGAACCATAAGGTCGCGGTTGATACGGAAAGCGCGCTTGTGGAAGAGCAGCAGGCAGGCAACAAAGGCGATGATGCAGCGCAGCGCAACGATGCTCGTGGCGTTCATGCTGTCCATGCCGATCTTCATAAGGGGGTACGAAAAGCCCCATGCTACGGGAACGGAAAATGAGAGCGCGATTGCTTTTTTGCGATCCATGGGACTCCTTTTGTTATAGAACGGTTTCGTAAAAAGGATTCTGCTCCCAGATGTGGATGTAGTAAAGCGAATGTATCTTCAGTATGATTAAGAAATGCTAATGTAGGTAGAAAAAGCCCTGGCAAAACGTTTTACGGCTGCATTGATGTGGAGGCACAATGGCATCGCGGTATCAGATCGTTTGTATGGTGGTCGACTGCGGAAGTCTTAAGGGCGCGGCGGACGAGCTGGGCTATACGCAAAGTGCGGTGAGCCAGGCCGTCAAGGCGCTTGAACGCGAGCTGGGTACCACGCTTATCGAGCGCGGAAAACAGGGTGTGTCGCTTACGCGCGATGGCAAGCAGTATCTGCCGTATCTGCGACAGATCGTAACTGCCGAGGCCGAGCTCGAGGGCAAGCGCCAGGAGCTGCTGGGGCTCTCCTCGACTGATATTCGCATTGCGACGTTTACCAACGTGAGCCGTACCGTGTTGCCGCGCGTAATCCGCGACTTTGGAGCCCTGCACCCGGGCGTGCACTTTACCCTCAAGCAGGGCGATTACACGCGCAACGCCCAGTGGGTGCACGATGGCGTGGTCGATTTTTGCTTTACGGCACGCGGGTTTACCGCGGGGCTCGAGAAGCGCGTGGTCTATCACGACGAGTTGGTGGCACTGCTGCCGGCCGCGCATCCGCTGGCGGCAAAGGAGAAGGTGACGCTCGCCGACCTGGCGTCCGAGCCGTTTGTGTTGCTGGATGAGGGCGAACAGAGCCTGGTGCTCGATGCATTTGCGGCGCATGGGTTGTCGCCGCACGTGACGAGTGAGGTGACCGACGACTACACAATCATGGCGATGGTCGAGGAGGGCCTAGGCGTGAGTATGCTTTATCGCCGTACCGTTGAGGGCGTGCAAGCCGATATCCGTGTGCGGCCTATCGTGCATGCCCCCTCGCGCGACGTGGTGGCCGCCTGGCGCAGCTGGGACACCATGCCCATCGCCACGAGGCGCTTTATCGACTATATGAGCTCGCATATTGTCAATTAATGACTGGCGTGGCGTTGAATGCGGTGTTTAGCGGGCTGTCGCTTTGGCTTGGGTGGCGCGATAGGTGCGTGCCGGGTGGCAAAGTAGTACCGCTACGACCATAAAGAACGCCGTGGTGCCCAGGCTGATGGGGTAGACCATCATGATGTTCGCAAAGGTGCGGAAGTGCGGGAACACGCAGAACACCCAATAGAAGCGGATGCCGCAGACGCAGATCATGGTGATGAGGGCGGGCGTGAGCGAGATACCAAAGCCGCGCAGGTAGCCTGACATATTTTCGTAGAACATGCTAAAGGCGTACGCCGGGAAGATCGAGCACACGCGGATATAGCCGATTGAGACGATGCTGGGATCGCTATTGAACAGCGACAAGATCTCGCGCCCCAGGCCGACAATAACGATGATCGTGGTGAGTGCAACGATACCGCCTTCGACCAGGCAGACCTTGAGCGTCTTGGTGCAGCGGTCGATCTGGCGGGCGCCGTGATTTTGTCCCACAAAGGTGGTGCAAGCCTGGCTAAAGCTGTTGAGCAGGTTGTAGCACACGTACTCCAGGCTCATGGCGGCACTCGATGCCGCCATGACCTCGGTGCCCAGACTGTTGATGGCAGACTGGATGATGATGTTGGCGACGGCAAAGACGGCGCTTTGGATGCCGGCGGGCAGGCCGATCTTGACGATGCGCTTGAGGGCGACGGGGTCGATAGCCAGGTCGCGTAGGGTGACGCGGACGACGGAGTCGGTCTTGAGCAGGCGGATAAAGAGCGTAGCGGCGCTGACGGTGTAGGCGATGGCGGTGGCGATGGCGACGCCCGCGACGCCCCAGTGGAGTACGGGGACAAAGATGAGGTCCAGGCCAATGTTGAGGACGGTGGACACGGCAAGCGCCTGCAGCGGCATACGGGTGATGCCGACGGAGCGGAAGATCGCAGCCTCAAAGTTGTAGAGCAAGATCGAGGGCATGCTGAGCAAAAAGACACGTAGGTAGAGTGAGGCGAGCGGCATGGTCTCGGCGGGAACGTTGAGCGCGGCGAGCATGGGCTCGGCAAAGATCTCGCCCAGGGCGATGACGACAAAGCCCACGAGCGCCATTAAAATCGAGGTATGGACGGCGCGTTTGACCATGTTTTGGTCGTTGCGGCCGATAGCGTTGGCGATGACCACGTTGGAGCCAAGCGACATGCCAATAAACAGGTTGAGCATAAGACTGGTAAGCGGAACATTGGAGCCGACCGCCGCCATGGCGAGGGTTCCCTGGTCGCCCGAGAAGTTACCGATGATGACCGTGGCGATGAGGTTCGACAGCTGCTCCAAGATGCTCGTGGCGGCCACGGGGAAGGCGAACAGGGGAATATTGCGCCACAGCGAGCCGGTGGTCATGTCAATGTGCTTAGATACGGTATCAGCCATACGCTCTCAATCTCTAACATGCTCTTTCGTGCTTATTTGCGCAGATGATGATACTCCTAATCGACTAGTCATTGGGGACGTTCTTAAGCGACTAGTCATTCAAGAACGTCCCCAATGACTAGGTGGGGAAGGCGTGCGACAATGGTGTGCGTTGTGTTGTTCGCGCTAAGGAGTTGCCATGTTGTTGTGTCCCGTTTGCCATGAGCCGTTGGTGGACAATGAACGCGGTGCTGCATGCGCGAGCGGACACCGGTTTGACCGTGCGCGCGAGGGCTATCTATATCTGCTGCGCTCGTCCAAGAGCGGCGACTCCATGGGTGATCCCAAGTCGCAGGCGCGCAGCCGTCGTGACTTTCTGAACCGTGGATACTACGCGCCGTTGCGCGATGCGATGGTCGAGCTGGTGCGCAAACAGGTGTCTGGGCGTGCCGCGTCTATGAGTGGCCCCATGACGCTGCTCGATATTTGCTGCGGCGAGGGCTATTACACCAGCGCCATGGGCGCGGTGCCGGGTGTGGACTCTTACGGGTTCGACTTGGGCAAAGAGATGGTGCGTCTGGCCGCCAAGCGCGGCGATGCGACCTACTTCGTCGCCAACATGAAGGATATCCCCGTGGCCGATGGCGCCTTCGATATGGTGACTGAGCTCTTCGCCCCCTTTAACGAGCGCGAGTTTGCCCGCGTGCTGGCACCCGAGGGCTCACTCTATACCGTGGTGCCGGGTGCCCGTCATCTGTTTGGGCTCAAGGAGGTGCTCTACGACACGCCGTACCTTAACGATGAGAAACTGCCGAAGACTACCGAGCTCGAGTTGGTCGGAACGCAGCGGGTGTCTGCGAATATTACACTTCAGACCCAGGCCGACATCGAGGCGGTGTTCCAGATGACGCCGTACTACTATCGCACGCGCCCTGCCGACAAAGAGCGCCTGGCAAACTTGGACACGCTCCAGACCGATATCGACTTCATCATCGCCGAGTACCGTCACAGCTAACAACCTGCCAAAAAGGGACAGGTTTATTTTGGTAGGTTTTATCTGGGCAAACGTAAAGGGCCGACCGCGGAGATGCGCGATCGGCCCTTTTTAGTTGCTTGGCTGCAGAGGTTATGAGAAGCGAGCGCTTATAGGCGGTCCTTGTTCTCGGCCTTAACGGCGTGTGCCTGCTGAACAAAGAACAGGTCGTACACCACGATGACAAAGGCGCCAAAGTTGATGGCGTCGCCGCCAAACGCGGGAAGCGTGAGCACCGCTTGGGCAAGCGTGGCGACCGCGGCAACAATACCGAGCTTAAACGCGCCGTCCACCTGCGAAGGCTTGTTGGCGCCCTTGATACCGGCGACGCCTGCGGCAAGGTCGACGAGACCCTTGGCGATAAGCACGACCGCTGCGAGCGTGGCGTACGAACCGTACGTGGAATCGAGACCGCCCGTGGCGATACCGACGCCGGCGGTGACGAGGCTGGCGATGCCCAAAACAAAGTAGATGAGAGCAAGGATTTTGAGAGTCTTGCGAGTGAAGCTCATGACTGGTCCTTTCGATACGAGTACACCAACTTGGCGCACCCAATGTACTGCACATATGGTGAAGCACATTGTAGTTCAACGCGGCGATGCATGCGCCTGAAAGCGCTTTGAGCCTGCGCAGGCAGCCCCAACCTTTCAAAAAGGAAAGCTGGGCGTAAGTCAAATCGATGGCAGCGTATGCGCGGCGCTGCGATGATGGGTCCATGGTAAGAGCTGGTCTCAAGGAGGAGCCATGATGTACGGAGCAGGGCAAGTGCATGAGCCGCGGTCGTTGGGAAGGCGCATGGGTGATTCTGTGATCGCTGCCGTGTGCACGGGATTGATGGCGGTGCTTTGCATTGGGATGCTGTGGGCCATGTCGCATGTGGGACAATAGCGGACGGTTGGGTGCCGACATAAACGGCGCTCACGTATTCGTTTTGCTTGTTAAGGAGTACCCATGGGCGTCGTCGATCCCTTTTCTGTTGCTCGGTCCGCGGGGCTTGAGCTGATCGGGAAGTCCGAGGGCCTCACGCTCACCGACGGCACGATGGAGCTGCGTGCCAATTTTGGCCGCATGCTTCCACGGCTCAAGCAGGGCCGTCTGCAGCAAGAACTGCTGGTAAAGGCTGCGCGCGCAAAAGGCATCGAGAGCCCATGGGCGATTGACGCCACGGCAGGCTTTGGCGAGGATTCGCTGCTGCTGGCGGCCGCGGGCTTTACCGTCGATCTGTATGAGCAGGATTGCGTGATCGCGGCGCTCCTCAAGGATGCCTTGGATCGCGCGGCAGATGATCCGGCGCTTGCGACAGCCGTGGCGCGCATGCGCTTACATGCGGGCGAGGACAGCATTGCCGGCCTTCGCCATACAGCTGGGCTGATCGGGCAGGGCGAGCTCACCGCTCCTGACGTGGTGTATCTGGACCCCATGTTTCCCGGACGCACCAAGAGCGCGGCGGTTAAAAAGAAGTTCCAACTCTTGCATCATCTGGAACAGCCGTGCGCCGATGAGGAGACGTTGGTCGAAGCTGCGCTTGCGGTGCACCCGCGCAAGGTCGTTATCAAGCGACCGGTGAAGGGGCCACTGCTTGCCGGCGTTAAGCCGAGCTATCAACTTGCGGGCAAGGCCGTTCGTTACGATGTTTTGGTGCCGCCGCGCCCGTAGCTTGCGTGCGATGGCTGGCGCTCCGTCAATGCCGTGCCGATGCGGCGCCTATTTCCAAGGGTGCGACGTCAGGTGCCAGCCGCCGCAGTATTCGCATTTGTAGCAGGCCAGCCCGCGGCGTCCGCGGTTTTCGCAGTCGGCCATAACGGCCTCGGCCTCGGCGCGCGTGTCGTAACGGTTTTTGCGTTCGCACGACTTGTAGCGCCAAGCTTCATCGCGCTCGGCGTTCAGGGCGTCGCGGCGCTCGTCTTCGCGCGCAAACAGGTCGCTCATATCGCCGCCCGTGGCAGCGCCCAAAAACTCGCTTTTGGCTTTTGACCAGGCGGCTCGCTTTTTGCTCCCCATCTGCTTCGTGCCCCTCTCCAAACGCTGGTATTATTGCTCAATCAAAGTGATACCAATAAACGTGAGGTCGCCGCGTGATGATCAGAAAAACCCTCGATACCGACATTCCCGCTGTCATGGCTATCTATGACGCGGCCCGCGCCTTTATGCGCGCGCATGGCAACGCCACGCAGTGGCCCGAGGGCACGCCTTCTGCCGAGCAACTGGCTGCCGATATCGCCGCCGGTGGCAGCTATGTGTGCGAAGTCGATGGCCGCGTGGTGGCGACGTTTGCCTTTTTGCCGGGCCCGGACGAGTGCTATGACGTAATAGAGGACGGGCAATGGCGCAGCGACACTCCGTACGCCGTGCTGCACCGTGTGGCGTCCGACGGCACCGCGCACGGTATCGCGGCTGCGATGTTTGCCTTTGCCAAGGAGCGTGCCGATCACCTGCGCATCGACACGCATCAGGACAACCTGCCCATGCAGGGTGCGAGTATTAAGGCGGGGTTCGAGCGTGCCGGCGTCGTGTATGTGTCGGACGGCACGCCGCGTGTTGCGTTCGACTGGCTGCGTGAGGCGTAAGAGTAGGGGCACGTGTCAACAATTCGCACGAACGAAAATGGTCCCGGGTGGGGCCATTTTCGTTCGCTGCGCTGATTTGCAAGCCGGCTTTCGCAAGGCGCGAACCTACGAAAATCGCCGCGCGGCAACGCAGGGCGATGAGCTTGGTCGGGGGATAGGGCCCGCTTCGCCCGCCGGCCCGTAAATTGTATCATCCAGTGTGGAGCGTGAACGCCCGTTGCCGCGTGCGATGGGCTTGCAATAAGAGGAGAGCCATGTCGAAGCAAGCGGTCGTTGGAATCTTGGCGCACGTCGATGCCGGCAAGACCACGTTGGCCGAGGTCATGCTGTTCAACGCGGGTCGCATTCGCAAGCGCGGCCGCGTGGACGATGGCGATTCGCATCTGGACACGAACGCGATCGAGCGCGAGCGTGGCATCACGATTTTTTCGTCGCAGGCCGTGCTCGACCACGGTGACACCCACGTTATGCTCGTGGACGCTCCCGGCCACGTCGATTTTTCGGCCGAGGCGGAGCGCACGCTGCGCGCGCTTGACTATGCGATTTTGGTTGTGGGTGCCAACGACGGCGTGCAGGGACACACCGAAACCCTGTGGCGCCTGCTTGCACGTTATGACATCCCGACATTCATCTTCATCAACAAAATCGATTTGGAGAATCCCGGCCGCGATGTTTTGCTGGCACAACTTGGGCAACGTCTCTCCGAGGGCTGCCTGGATGCCGGAGAACTGCTGGCGGGCGGGGCCGTTCAGGAGGACGCTGCCGCGTTAGACGAAGAAGCGCTCGAGGAGTTTCTTGAGGCGGGTGAGCTTTCCGTCGCGACGCTGTCGCGCATGGTTGCCGAGCGCAAGCTCTTTCCCTGTTTTGCCGGGTCGGCGCTCAAGGACCAAGGCGTGGACGAGTTGCTGGATGGCATATGCGCGCTGATGCGTGAACAGGCGTGGCTCCCGGAGTTTGCCGCGCGCGTCTATCGTGTCAGCCGCGGGGATCGCGGCGAGCGCTTGGCATGGGTTAAAGTAACCGGCGGCACACTGCATGCCAAGCAGATGATTGACGGACGTTCCGGTGCCGAGGCATGGGAGCAAAAGGTCGATCAGGTACGCATCTATAACGGCGAGAAGTATGAGCTTGCCCAAGAAATTGCTGCTGGCGGTATTTGTGCCGTGACGGGTCTTGCGCACGTTCGCCCAGGGGACGCCCTGGGCGCGGAGCCTGCGGGCGATGCGCCCGTCATTGCGCCAGTCCTCACCTATACGGTGCTTCCGGGCGAACACGATGTCCATACGGTGTTCAAAGCGTTGACTGAGTTGGCGGACGAAGATCCCATGCTCGGCGTAAGCTGGAATACGCATCTTGAACAAATACATCTGCAGCTCATGGGAGCGGTGCAGCTCGAGGTCGTGCAGCGCGCGCTGGCCGATCGTTTTGGCCTTGCGGTCGAGTTTGAGCCCGGCGGCATCCTCTATAAGGAGACCATTTCGCAGTCGGTCGAGGGCGTGGGCCACTTTGAGCCACTGCGCCACTATGCCGAGGTGCATCTGCGCCTGGAGCCGTTGCCGGCGGGCTCGGGCGTGCAGTTTGGCACCGTGACCTCGACCGACGAGCTCGATCTTAACTGGCAGCGTTTGGCGCTCACCAATGCCATGGAGCGCGATCACCTGGGCGTGCTGACCGGCTCGCCCATCACCGATGTGCGCATTACGCTCACAGGCGGCCGCGCGCATGCCAAACACACCGAGGGCGGCGATTTTCGCCAGGCCACGTATCGCGCGATTCGCCAGGGGCTCATGCGGGCACGTGAGGCCGGCGCGGCGGTGCTGTTGGAGCCGTGGTACCACTTTGAGCTCGAGGTGCCGGGGGAGTGCGTGGGCCGGGCGCTCTCGGATGCCACGCGCATGGGTGCCGAGTACGAGCCGCCGACGATGGCGGGCGACCGAGCGAAGCTTGTGGGTCGCGTGCCGGCATCCGAGGTTCAGGATTATGCGCTGGAGGTGGCTGCCTACACGAGCGGTCGCGGGCATCTGTACCTGGAGTTCGCCGGCTATGCGGCTTGCCATGATGCCGAGCACGTAATCGAGACGGCCGCCTATGAGCCCGAGGCCGATCTGCCCAACACGCCCGACTCGGTCTTTTGCTCTCACGGCGCCGGTTACACGGTCAAATGGTACGACGTACCCGCCGCGGCACACGTAAAGGTCGGTCCCGCCACCTTCCGCCCCTGGCGAGCAGCAGACGCGGAGTTTTTCGGCCACATGTGACAAAGGGGCAGTTCCTTTGTTACATGCTATTGGTATAACTCGGTATAAGTTGGTATAACTATTACCAGGGTTTACCGATCCGAGGAGGCCGACATGAATCCAAATCCCTTTAAGCCCACGGCTGGCAAGCGGCCTCCGATACTCATCGGTCGCGAGTCGGTCATCGAAGATTTCGAGGAAGGGCTCGATAACGGCGCTGGAGCGCCGGGCAGGCTCATGCTTATTACGGGAAACCGCGGCTGCGGCAAGACGGTTCTCCTGCGGGAGCTGCAACGTCTGGCCAGCGAGCGCGGATGGGCGGTTGTCTCCGATTCCGCTTCGCTTGGCTTATGCGACCGCTTGGCCGACGCGCTTCGCTCGAATAGGCCCGTTGTGACGTCAATGGAATTCGGTCCGTCGTTTGGCCGGATGTCGGTCGAGGCGGCGCGAGCAAAGGGCGAAACGTTGCGAGGGCTGGTCAACGAGCGCCTCAAGAAGCTCAGTCCAGGCAAGGGCATACTGTTTGCGATTGACGAGGCGCAATCTGCGTCTATCGAGGAACTAGCGGCTCTTGCCGTTCTCTATCAGCAGGTGCTCGGAGACCAGGATGCCACGGGCTTGTCCGATGGCGACCAGCGCGGTCTTGCGCTGGTGTTCGCCGGCTTGCCCAGCATGGTTGACGATCTGCTCGAAGAGCCGAGCGTGACGTTTTTGCGGCGTGCCCAGCAGCGTACGCTGGGGGCGATATCTTTGCCCAAGGTGCGTGATTCATATATCCAGACGGTCAAAGACGCTGGCCTTTACGTTGACGCGGAGACGGCGGACCTTGCGGCACACAAGAGCATGGGGCATCCCTATATGGTTCAGCTCGTGGGATATTACATGTGGCGGTCTGCCGTTCGGCGTGACTCGCAGGTCATTGAAGAGCGCGATGTTGAGGCTGGGCACGCGGATGCCATCTCCGAGTTCTATGAAGCAGTGGACGCTCCCTTGTATTACGGGTTGCGCAGTCCGCAGCGCCTCTTTATCGAGGCTATGGCGGCTGACGAGGGCAAGCCGACGCGCATGGCGGACATCATTGAGCGTTGCGACCGTACTCAGAGTTGGGCGAGTAAATATCGCGCAAGTCTGATTCGCGAGCGCGTCATCGAAGCTGCCGGATACGGCCTCGTCCGATTTACCGTGCCCATGCTGGGCGCGTACATTAGCGATCGCATTTTATGGCACGAGTAGGGTGATAAAGGTGACAGAACAGAAGATGAGCCCGCAGGCTATCGAAGTGCGTGGAGCGCGTGTACACAACCTCAAGGACATCGATATCGACATTCCGCTGGGAAAGCTCGTGGGTATTGCCGGCGTATCGGGTTCGGGCAAGAGTTCGCTGGCGCTGGGGGTTCTTTATGCTGAGGGCTCGCGTCGCTACTTGGAAGCACTCAGCACCTATACCCGCCGTCGTCTGACGCAGGCCGAGCACGCCCAGGTGGACGAGGTGCTGCACGTACCGGCGGCGCTCGCATTGCATCAGCGCCCCAGCGTGCCGGGCGTGCGTTCCACTTTTGGCACCATGACCGAGCTCAACAATAGCCTGCGTCTGCTCTTTAGCCGCTGCGCCCATCACGTGTGCCCGCACTGCGGGGCGCGCGTGGAGCCGAGCCTTAACGTGGCCGCAGGCCTGTCGCTCACGTGTCCGACATGCGACCGCGAGTTCTACGCGCCGAGTGCCGAGGATTTGGCTTTCAATAGCGGCGGCGCGTGTCCCACTTGTGGCGGCACAGGCGTTATGCGCGAGGTGGACGAGGCGAGCCTGGTGCCCGATGAGTCGAAGACTATCAACGAGGGCGCGGTGCTTCCTTGGGGCACGCTCATGTGGGATCTGATGAAGCAGGTGGCCGGCGAGATGGGCGTGCGCACCGACGTGCCGTTTAACCAGCTTACGCCTCAAGAGCGCGACATCGTGTTCCATGGTCCGGCGGTTAAAAAGCACATTCTCTACGTTCCAAAAAACGGTGAGGGCGCCACGCCGCTCGACTTCACCTATTACAACGCCGTCTATACCGTTGAGAATGCGCTCGCCAAGGTTAAGGACGACAAGGGCCTCAAGCGCGTTGCGCGCTTTTTGCGCGAGGGGCCATGTCGCGACTGTGGCGGCACGCGTCTCTCCGAGGCTGCGCGCCAGCCCCAGGTGCGCGGTATCAATCTGGCACAGGCGGCGGCCATGACGCTGGGTGAGGCGATTGAGTGGGTGCGCGGGGTGCCTACGTCCTTGCCGGCCGAGATGCAGCCCATGGCAGCGGATATCTGCGATTCATTTTTGGGCGCGGCCCGTCGTCTGGTCGATCTGGGTCTCGATTACCTTTCGCTCGATCGCGCCGGTGCCACGCTTTCCACGGGCGAGCGTCAGCGCGTTCAGCTCGCCCGCGTGGTGCGCAACCGATCGACGGGCGTGCTTTATGTGCTAGATGAGCCCTCGATCGGCTTGCATCCTGCCAATGTCGACGGCTTGGTAGGTGTGATGCGCGATCTGGTGGATGACGGCAACACCGTGGTTGTTGTCGACCACGATACGCGCGTACTGGCGGAAGCCGACTATTTGGTCGAGATGGGCCCCGTTGCCGGAGCGGGCGGCGGCAACGTGATCGCTGCTGGTACGGTGGACGAGGTCGAACAATCGCAGGGCAGCCGTATCGCGCCGTTTTTGCGCGCCGAGCCCAAGCGCTTGCGTCCGCAGGTGACTGACGACGAAATGTTCGACCAGGGCCACATCCGCATGGCAACCGATACCATTCATACCGTCAAGCCGCTCGAAGTCGATATCCCGCGCGGCCGCCTTGTCGCGGTGACGGGCGTTTCGGGTTCGGGCAAGACGACGTTGGTGCTCGAGACACTTATCCCGGCACTCAAGGCGCAGGCAGCCGGCGAGCGCCTGCCAAGACACGTGCGTTGGGTTGATGCCGAAGGCATTGCTCGCGCAAACCTGATTGATGCTACGCCCATCGGCGCCAACGTGCGCTCGACGGTCGCAACCTATGCCGACATCCATGATGAGCTGCGCCGCGCCCTTGCCCGTACGCCCGAGGCCAAGGCAGCCGGCTACAAGGCGGGCGCCTTTAGCTACAACACCGGCGCCTTGCGCTGCCCTACGTGTGACGGCACGGGCTCGATATCGCTCGACGTGCAGTTTTTGCCCGATGTCGAGATCGTCTGCCCGGCATGCCGTGGTTCGCGCTACGCCGCGGCCGCCTCGCATATCCATCGCGAGGGCAAGGACGGGAGCCTGCTTACGTTGCCGCAGCTCATGGACATGAGTGTGGACGAGGCCCTCGACGCCACGGTGGGACTCAAGAAGGTTCAGGCGCGCTTGCAGACCTTGCACGACCTGGGCTTGGGCTATCTCACGCTCGGTGAGCCCACGCCGGCGCTTTCGGGCGGCGAGGCGCAGCGCCTTAAGCTCGCGAGCGAGATGGGCCGTGTGCAGGACGATGCCGTATTCGTGTTCGACGAGCCCACGATCGGACTACATCCGCTCGATGTTCAGGTGTTGCTGAGTGTGTTCGACGGCCTCGTTGCCAAGGGCGCCACAGTTGTCGTGATCGAGCATGACCTCGACCTTATCCGTAACGCCGATTACGTGATCGACATGGGCCCAGGCGGTGGAGACGCCGGCGGACAAATCGTCTGCGCCGGCACGCCGGCGGATATCACGGCCTGCCCCAAGAGCATTACCGGCCGTTATCTATAGACAATGAGGCAAAGGGACAGCCCCTTTGCCTCATTGATGCCTATTTCACGCATTGAGCCGCGAGATAGTCGCGGAAGAATGGCAATTCAAATGCGACGAGCCCTCGTCCTCGTTCTCCAATGATGCCGGCATCTATCATGCGGCGTCGGTAGCGGGAGACCTGCTGCGGCGAACGCTTGAGGCGTTCGACAAGGTCAGCAGTGGTGGACTCATCCTCGTCATCGAGCATGGCAATGAGGAATCGCTTGTCCTCTGCCGTGAGTTCCCGATAGGTTGCCGCGAGGATTCGGTCGTCCATCTCGTCGCGCGCGATTTTGATTCCCAGGTCAAAGTCGCGTGACGAGATTTCCTTCGAATCACTTGTGAGGTCCCAGGCACGGTAGCCTACGAGTTGCAATAGGAAGGGAAAACCAGAGATCGAGCGAACGGCTCTATCGATTCCCTCAACATCTGCCAGGCGATCGTTTTCCTGAATTGTGCGAATCAAGGCCTCGCGCACGTCATAGTCGGCAATGCGACCCAGATGATATTGTTGGGCGCGGCGAAGGAACGAGACCGTCTTGTGGTTCAGCAACGTCGAGACGTTGTTGGGAAGTCCCGCCATGAGCAGCGCGACGCGTTTCCCATCGGTCACAAAGTGCTGATATGTCGCTGCGAGCTGAATCATCTCGTCGAGTGTCGGATCCACCTCGTCAACCGTAACGAGCAGACCGGTGCCCGCCTCGTTGAGCTGGTCGATGATGTCGCTCATGCGATAACGCCAGGTTGAGGCATCGTGAACGCGATTGACCTCGATGCTGCCGAGCGGTGCAATTCCAAGACCGGTGACTTCGAAGTTGTTAGACGGGTCGATGAGGTGGCCGGCAGCACGTTTCGCCCCGAACTCGATTTCCTCAAGCATTCCCGGGAGCGCGGTCGTCTTTACGGCTATCCAGCCGTGGGATTCCGCCCTTGTCGCGAGCGACGACATGAGAGCGGTTTTACCGGTTCCGCGTGCCCCCGAGAAGATCGAGGTCAGTTCTGGGCGCCTGCGCTGGCTCAAGAAGGCACGGTCCAAATCACGAATAATCTGCTGCCTTCCGGCAAGATGCGCGGGAACCTCGCCAAAGCTAGGGGTGAACGGGTTTTCGAGATATTTCACAATGCCCTTCCTTTAGCGTCTCGGGTTAACTTCATTTTATTCTAGTTAATTTCAGTTAAAAGCGATTAATTACGTTTAACTATATGGCGTTTGAATGTGACAAAGGGACTGTCCCTTTGTCACATTCCCGGAAAGCCTGTCTGGCGCAGTGCTTCGTACAGGACGATGGCGGCGCTGTTGGAGAGGTTGAGTGCGCTGATGCGGTAGTCGTCGGGGTTGACGAAGTTGCCACAGATATCTTGCTGAAGGATGGCCTCGTGGCTGTCCTCGGTATGCCCGAGCGACTCCTCGTGGGCTCCCCAGGCGTCGGCGTTGTCGAGCGAGTCACAGTCTCGCAGCATGGGGATGCGCTCGCAGCGCTCGGGTGCCGCGGCAAGCAGTGCCTCGGGAATGCCCGAGCTCTCGCTGCCAAAGACCAAAAAGTCGCCGTCGCGGTAGGTGCTTTGCGCATAGGTCCGGCGCGCCTTTTTGGTCAGCAGATGCAGGCGACCATCGGCGGGGGAGAGGCCGTTGCGCGCAAGGAAATCCTCCCAGCCGGCATAGGTCGTCACGTCCAAGTTTTGCCAGTAGCCCAGGCCGGCGCGACGCACCGTCTTGTCGTCGAGCGAAAAGCCCAGCGGCTCCACCAGATGCAGATGGGCGCCGGTGACCACGCAGGTACGGCCGATATTGCCCGTATTGGCCGGAATCTCGGGCGCATACAGCACGATATTGAACATGAATCTCCTTGGCTCAGAACGAAAAACCACCACGAAGGGCACCTTCGTGGTGGTTTGGCGGTTACGTAGGCGGACAAATGCCCGCTTGGATAAACCTAGGCGCGGTGCCAGTCGGTCAGGCAAGCATCGAGGGAGGCGATGAGCGCATCCTTGTCCATGTGACGGCCGATGATGCACAGACTCGTCATGCGGTCGCCCGTCTCGTCGTCCCAAATTTGCATGATCTCGGGGTTCTCGTCGATGATTTTCTGCTTCTCGCCCTCGGGCGCCGAGTCGACAAACAGGCCGTTCTCCATCAGGCGCATCTGGTGGCCGGCCTGCTCAAACATGTAGCACATGTCCGGATTGCTGGCCTGCCACAGCGGACCCTTGACGCGGATGACCTCGTCGGGCCACTCCTGCTCAACAAAATCGGTGAACTTCTGCAGGTCAAACGGCTTGCGGCGCGAGTACACAAAGGTCTCGATGTCGTACTCGAGCACCTCGGGGTCGTCGTGCTCCTCGGGGTGCTCCATGGCTTCGATCCAGGCGGCGGAGTTGTAGGCGCGCATAAAGTCGAAGCGGTCGGTGTCGAGCAGCTCCTCCATGGGGACCTCGCCGTTTTGGGCCTCGACGATCACGGCGTCCTTCTGCAGGCTGCGCACGATGGCCTTGAGCTCGGCGATCTGCTCAGGGCTCACGGTATCGGTCTTGTTGAGGATCAGCGTGGAGCAGAACTCGATCTGCTGGATGAGCAGGCTTTCGATGTCGTCCTCGTCGATATCCTCTGCCAGCAGGTCGCGGCCGCCATTGAACTCGTCGTACATGCGGGCGCAGTCGACCACGGCCACGATGTTGTCGAGCGCGAGCTTGGGCTCGCCGCCCACCTTGGCCTCGTCGCAGAAGCTCGAGATGGTGTAGGCGATGGGGATAGGCTCGCAAATGCCCGAAGCCTCGATGATGATGTAGTCGAAGTTGCCCGAATCGGCGATGCCCTGCAGCTGGTTAGCAAGGTCGTCCGAAAGCGTGCAGCAGATGCAGCCGTTGGTGAGCGGGATGAGGTCGTCGGTCTCGGAAAGGCCGCCGTCGGCGATAAGGCTGGCGTCGACGTTGATCTCGCCGATATCGTTGACGATCACGGCGGCGCGGATGCCGCCGTCGTTAGCGAGGATGTGGTTGAGCAGCGTGGTCTTGCCGGCACCGAGGTATCCGGTAAGCATGATGATCTTCACGGGTTTGTTGGGCATGTGCCCTCCTTTGTTAGACATGGCTTACAGTTAAATCTTATGCCAAACGCCTGCTCTTATACCCACGCGCCGGCAAATAACACAGGCTACTCCCAGGCTCCCCACACATCGGGGCAATAACCGACGGTGGCCTTTTTGCCGTTGCGCACGATGGGCTCGGCTAGAACCTGCTGATTCTCGAGCAGCTTGTCAAAGCGCTGGCTGGGGGTGAGGTGCTGGATGAGCGCGAGCGTCTCCTCGTCCTTGGCTTTGGGGTTGAGCAGCTTGTCGATGCCGCCGACCGCCTGCATCACGCTCGTGAGCTCGCCTTTGCTCATTTCCTTTTCCCTAAGGTCAATAAACTGCACCTTAATGCGGCGCTCCTTAAAATAGCGCTGGGCCTTCTTGGTGTCGAACGACTTTTTGGTGCCAAAAATCTGGATATTCATGTTCCACCGTTCTACCTGATGAAGTTGGTCGTTGCTCGATCTGCCTCGGGTGCGTTGATACCGGCGGCCTGACCTGCCTCGATGCAGCGCAGGAGCCAGGCCATGTTCTTGCCGATGTTTCGCATGGTGGCAAGGCCCTCGGCATCCCCATCGGCGTCGCCGGGCACGCGGCCAAATACGTTGTTCCAGTAGGTGGAGGCAACTACGGGCATTTGCTTAATGGTGAAGTACTTGTTGAGCACATCGAAGGTGGTCGACGTGCCGCCGCGGCGGGCGACGGCGACTGCGGCGCCGGGTTTGTGCTCAAAGGCATGCCCGCCCGCATAGAAGGCGCGATCGAGGGCCGAAAGGATGCGGCCGCTGGGGTGCGCATAGTAGACAGGTGAGCCAAAGACAAAGCCATCTGCCTGCTCGGCGGCAGCGATGAGCTCGTTCACCACGTCGTCGTCAAAGGTACAGCGACCGCCAAGTTTGCCGCACTGACCGCAGCCGATGCAGTCGCGAATGGGCTTGGCGCCCAGCTGAAACACCTCGGTATCAATGCCTTCGGCATTGAGCTGCTCGGCGACCTCGGCGAGTGCGCGGGCGGTGTTGCCGTTTGCCTTGGGACTGCCATTGACCAAAAGAACCTTCATCACAAACTCCCTCTGCTGTCGGTGACTTCTGCGGAGGATTATCGCACGAGAGGGCAGATGGCGTGGGGCGCGATGTGAAACGGCTTGTGTTTCACGTCGCGCCCCACAACGCTAGTCCAGCTTGGTGCCCGGTACTTGCGGTGCCTCTATAAGCCGCGCTTTGAGCTCGTTCAAAATGGAAACGGGCTGTCGATCGACAGCGTCCAGATGAAGTGTCGCCACACGAATGGGTGGCTGATATTCAAGCGAGCCGATGAGTACGGGAGAACCCAGGAACCGCTCGATTTCTTCTGCGATCGCGTCGGTCTCTTCGGGATCAAAGTCGTCGAAAAGCGCCGCGAACGTCGGCCCCGTCGAGCGGAACAGGCGACCCTTGCCGCGCGAGCATTCCATGAGGCAGGCGGCGCTTTCTGCCAAAACGCGGTCGCCCGCATCAAAGCCAAAGCGGGCATTGACCTGAGCGATATCGTCGATTTTGATGGCGATCAAACCAGCCTTGCGCGCCACGCGACGCATTTCGCCAATGGCGTTGACCAGGGCGTGAATATCGCCCAAGCCGGTCACGGAATCGGTCGTATCTGCCAAGCTTCGGTTGATGATAATGCCCACATACATGCCGGGCTCGGTATCGGTGCCGTCCAAGCGGTAGCCCGTGCAGTCGCAAAGCACGTATTTTCCGGTGGCATCCATTACGCGATACTGCATGTAGTGGAAGTGCCACGTGCCGTTTATCACCATGTCGAGCTCGGCACGTACGTTGTCGCGGTCCTCGGGATGAACGCGGGCGAGCCACATGTCGAGTGAGTTAAAAGGGTGCTGGGAGGGCAGGTCAAAATCGCGCACGGCGTTAACCGACCATTGCGATTCTCCCGTATCGAGATTGAGGATAAACGGATAGCGCGTCTCGGAGCTCATGGAGATCGCTTGGAACACCCGGTCGTTGCAGGGAAGCTGGTCGACGATTGGGCGTTGCGGCGCGTCATCGTCTTTCGGTTGCTGCACACGATGCATAAGCTTATAGCGATACATCTTGCGATCGGCATCCATCGTCATCTGGCGACGCGTGTCGCCAGCAAGTGGATCGACGCGCGAGCAGCCAAAGCTAAAGCTGCCGATCATGGGCGCCTTGCCACCTGAGCTCGCCTCGATCAGCCTGGTACGTACCTGCTCCAAGCGCCGCTCGAGTTCAATCTCGTTTGCGGAGGGCGAGATGAGCACAAACTCGTCTCCACCGATACGGAACAGCATCTCATCGTGCTCCATGGTTTCGGAGAGCGTGCGGCAGATGCTCAGAATATAGCGATTGCCTTCGGCGTGGCCAAACCTATCGTTGCAATGCTTGAGATGGTCGATGTCAATATAGGCGCAGGTGAAGGGGTCGCCTTTGCGCCAGAGTTGCTCGACGTGACGGTCGAATCCGTTGCGGTTGCCCAAGTTGGTGAGCGGATCGATATAGGCGTTGCGCTCAAGCAGCTGGCGCTCTTGTTGCAGGATGGCATGCGTCTTTTGCAGTTGCTCACCAACGGCGCGTAGCTCAGCAGGCAGCGCGGCAACATCGAGTTCAGCGGTCGAGACGCCGTTCGCAAGTCGCTGAAGATAGGCAATAATCGATTGCTCGCCCAGGCGATATGACTCGTTCATGATGGATAACCTCCTTGGGCGGAACAACGGTTTGTATCATATCCCCAATTCGGTTTGAATTGGGGATATAAGTTAGCTAATGGAGACAAATGTCCCCTTCGACGGTGGCGTTTTGCGCGCGAGCGTATCAGTTGTTATTGCCACCATCGAGCAATGCCTCAAAATCCTTCGCAGGCATGGGGCGGTAGTAGAGGAAGCCCTGAGCGTAGCGGGCGCCCATTTGTCGTAGCATGTTTGCCTGCTCATTTGTCTCGACGCCTTCGACCACGACGGGCAGATGGAGCGACTGCGCCATTTCGAGCATCGATGAAATGATTTGCGTGCTGCGGCCTTGATCGCGGTCGGTGGGCACAAAGGTGCGGTCGAGCTTGATGACGTCGACGTTGACGTTCTTGAGCATCGCGAGCGTGGACTGACCGGTGCCAAAATCGTCCATATAGGTCGAGAAGCCGCGGGTGTGCAGATCTGCGGTCAGCTTATCCACGGCCTCGGATTCTCCCGTATAAGCCGTCTCGGTGATCTCGATACGCATGAGCTCGGGCGGTAGGTTGTATTGGGCGGCGAGCGCCCCCATATGTTCGGCAACGTCGCAGGCAAGGATATCCACGCGCGACACATTAAGCGAGACCGGAACCACGCGAAGACGGCGATCGAGACGCTCGCGAAGCCATATGGCGACACCCTGCCAAATGTACTTGTCGAGCGTCACTACAAAGCCGCTTTCCTCGAGTGCGGGGATAAACGTTGCGGGCGAAATGAGAGAGCCGTCCTTGTCAATCCGGCGGGTGAGTGCTTCGGCGCCAATAATCTCGCCGGTTTCCATATCGACCTGGGGCTGAAGATAGTACGTGATGCGACCATTTGACAGCGCGTACTGGAATTCGGTCAGCGTGCGGTGGAACGCGACTTCGCGCTCGTACTCCGCGGGGCGGAAAATAGCAATGCGCTCCTTAAAGTCGTTTTTTGCGCGTCGATTGGTAAACATGGCCTTTGCCTGCGCATCGATGGTGATTTCCTCATTGGAGTCGATGGGGTAAACGCCCATGGACGGCCAAAAACCTACGCCGTCATCATGTCTGGCTACGGCCTCGCGAACGCGGTTGTAGATTTGATGGACGGTGATGTGCTTAAAGGGGATGAGTACACAAAAGTCATCTTGGCCCCAGTACCCTGCGACGCCCATATCGGCATTCTCGATGTCCTTGAGGACCGTGCCCACATCGGCGAGTACGCGGTCGCCCTCGGCCTGGCCGTGCCATTCATTAAACAGGCGCATGTGGCCCATGTCGACTGTGGCGATGCACCAGGTGCCGTTGCGCCTTGCCTCGAGAAATGCGTTGGCGCGCCGCATAAACTCGCTGGGTCGATAGAGGCCCGTGAGCGAGTCGATACGTTCGGCTATGGCGCTTTTGCGCTCCGCCTCGGGTATGGGGAGGCTGTCGTTGGGAACAAGCCCGCCGGCCGTGCGAAGGCGACGGTCGAGTTCGCCTAAAACGGCGGTCGCTTGATGGGTTAAGTGCTCGTAAAAGGCCGGGACGACAAGGCAGACGGGAGTAATGGTGTCGCCTGCGATTCGAACAGGAGCGAAAACGGCCTCTTTAAGGTGGCGGGTCAGTTGCTCGAATGCCTCGTGGTCTAGTTCGTTGCTGAGCACGACGAACTGGACGCTTCGTGAACGGTAGACCCGGCTCCTGCCGCGGGTGATCGACAGCATGCGGCCTGCGTATTCGGCAAGCATGTTGTCGACAGCCTCGGCCCCGTAGAGCTCGTTGAGTTTTGTCGTGCCACGAACGCGCACCGCTATAAGCCCTGTCTCGCAACGATCGCGGCGGCAGGCGTCGATGGCGTTGACCAGCATGCGCTGCGTTCCGAGGCCTGTGGCGGCGTCGACGGTTTCGGCAAGTGAGTGGTTGACGAGCTCGCCGACATAGAGCGAGGGGACATTTCCGTCGCCGTCGATACGAAACCCGCGAGCACGGCAAAGGACGTAGTCGCCGACGGCGTTGCGCACACGATACTGCATGACGCGACGGTGCTTGGTGCCGTTGTAGACTTGGTCGATGTCGTTGATGCAGGCCTCAAGGTCGTCGGGATGGACGCGCGTTTTCCAGTAATCGCGACAGTTGTCTATGTGCTCCGAGGGAAGGCCAAGATCGCGCAAGGCACCTTGTGACCAAAGGGTGCGATGTTTGTCCAAGTTCTCGATAAAGAAATAACGGCCCTCGTTGAGCATCGAAAAGGCGTCAAAAATACGATCGCTTATTTCGAAGTCGTCGGCGTGGACTTGCGTGATATTGCGTCGATCGAGGTGCATGGCATGACGTAGCTTGTAGTCGTACATGCGATGGTCGGCATCGAGCGTCATGCGATTGGAACCTTCGCCCAGGGCGGGGTCGGCATGTGACACTCCGTAGCTAAACGAGTGGGGCATCTCGGAATCGTTGTTTTTGAGCAGAACCGTTCGGCAGTGTTTCAGACGTTCGGCGAGGTCGTCCTCGGTTGCAATCGTAGATAGGATGGCAAACTCGTCGCCGCCTATGCGAAACGCCGCTTCGCCCACCTTCATATACAGCTTAAGATAGAGACTTACCTGCAAGATATAGCGGTTGCCCTCGTCATGCCCAAAGACGTCGTTGCAGTGCTTGAGATTGTCGATATCGATGAACGCCATGGTAACGGGGGCGTCCTGCTCCCAGAGCTCCTCGAGGGAACGGGCAAAGCCGCCACGGTTGCCAAGCCCGGTAAGCTGGTCGGTAAAGGCAGTCCTGATCAGATCCTCCTGCCGTTCGAGAAGGTCGCGGACGGTCTTTTCGAGCGTTTCGGTGTAATTGCTGACAGTTTCCATGTTCTAAGCGACTTTCTGAGGTCGGGGCGGATTGCGTCGGGCGAGCTCGTTGTGTACACGCGTCGTTGCTCAGCGCTTTGCATGTATCCAGGCCCCCGCCTTGCCGCGTTGTTGAGTTAATTTGCCGGCTAATGTTCGCTGTTGATAACAGCTGAGTAGTGTAAACAATAGTGCACAATTATATATGGGTGCACATGCTGTGGGCGGCTATTATTCGACAAGCGGTAGCGCGACGATGCGATGTTCGATAAAAATGCGACTGGGACGATATATGTTGACGGGTATACTTGTCCCGTTTTAAAACGCAGGAACGGAGATGGTCGCATGGCACAGTCAAATATGACGCGCACGGTGGGGCTGGCGCTCGAGGGAGGCGGCTACCGCGGTATGTATACGGCGGGCGTGCTCGACGTTTGGATGGAGCACGGTTTGACCTGCGACCATATGGTGGGCGTCTCGGCGGGCGCGGCATTTGGCTACAACTTTAAATCGCGCCAGATCGGCCGCGCCATTCGCTATAACAAGGCCTATTGCGCCGACAAGCGCTATGCGAGCGTGACCAGCTGGCTGCGGACCGGCGATATGTACAATGCCGACTTTGCTTATCACGAGGTGCCTATCGAGCGCGATCCCATCGACTTGGAGGCGTATCGCACCTGTCCCATGCGATTTACGTGCGTGTGTACCGATATCGAGACGGGCAAGGCCGTCTATCACGATCTGCCGTATGGCGACGAGCGCGATATCGAGTTGATTCGGGCGTCGTCGGCAATTCCCGTGGCGACGCGTCCCGTTGCTATTGACGGGCATAAGTATCTGGATGGTGGCGTGGCTGATTCTATTCCCAGCGCGTGGCTGTTTGCGCAGGGGTATGACCGCAATATCGTGGTACTCACGCAGCCGGCGGGCTTTGTGAAGCAGCCCAACAGCGTGATGCCCATGCTGCGTCGCGTGTTCCGTCACTATCCGGAGTTTGTCGCAGCGCTTGAGCATCGGCATGAGGTCTACAATGCCACGCTCGATGACCTGGCACGTCGCGAGGCTGCCGGCGAGATCTTTGTGGTGCGTCCGAGCGAATCGGTGAAAGTGCCGTCGCTGTGCCGCGAGCCCGATGAACTTGAGCGCATCTACCAGATTGGTCGCCGCGATGCGGAGGCGACCTTGCCGGCACTGGAGGCATATCTGGCAGGGTAGAGGCTGCCGCCGCCATCTCGGCGGAAAGCGCATCCCAGAATGGAGGCTCAAACTGGGATGCGCTTTCCATTGCTGAAGTTATGGGGCTGCGGAGCAACTGCTCGGCTTAGACTTACGCCTGCTGCCAGGTGTCGACGAGCTCCTTGGCGGCGGCGTAGGGGTCATCAGCGCTGCAGACGGCGCTCACCACAAAGAAGCCATCGACGCCGGTGGCCTTGAGCTGCGGCAGGTCGGCCGTCTTGACGCCGCCGCCCACCACGATGGGCACGGGGCTTGCCGCGTGGAGGGCGGCCAGGTCCTCAAAGCTCTTGGTGATGATAGAGCCGTCGGCCGCGCGTCCGCAGTCGCGCTTGGTCTCGGTCTCGTGGAGTGGGCCGATGCCCAGGTAGTCGACTAGGCTCATGTCGGCGGTCTTGACGTACTCGAGCATCTCCTCGCAACGGGCGGAAAGGCCCACGATGGCGTCGGGCCCCAGCAACTTGCGACAGACCTCGACGGGAATGTCGCTCTGACCCACGTGCACGCCGTCGACAGCAATGCCCTGCTCGCGCGCGGCGAGTACGCAGTCCAGGCGGTCGTCAATCAGCAAAGCGACCTGACCGGTCTTGCCGGCCTGTGCGATTGCCTGCGCGGCGTCGCCGGTCAGCGCAATGATCTCGCGGGCGCTTGCCACCTTGGAGCGCACCTGGATGCAGGTAAAGCCGGCGTCGAGTGCCTGGGCCACCACATCGCCCACGGGGCGCCCGAGCGTGTTTTCGGGGCCGAGCACCAGATAGGCCGAGATATCAAGGTTGTCGCGGATACTCATCGTGTTTCCTCCTGCTTTTTGATCTGAGCTTCCATGCGCTCGAGCTTGCCGGTCATGGTGTCGGTAAATCCGGGTCGAATATCGGCTTTGAGCACGACTTCGGTGCGGATTCCCTTGCTCGCCAACACAAAGGTTGCGTCGCGCACGACCTGCATGACCTCGTCCCAGTCGCCCTCGATTTCGGTGAACATCGAGGTGGTGCGGTTGGGAAGGCCGCTCTCGCGAATGACACGCACGACCTCGGCGACCTCAGCGGACAGCTCATCGCCGGTGCCGCACGGGGCGATGGCCACGGCGACGAGTGTGTTCATTCCGGCAGCAGTTGCGGGCTCGGACATGGCCTATGCCTCCTCGAGCTCGAGTTGGTTATCAGCGATATCTTGGGCGGTCGCGCGGTAGAGCTCATCGATAAAGGCGACCTTAAAGCTTGCCGGGGCATCGGCGACAGCGGCGGCACGCGTGCCGGCAACGTTGTAGACCGCGGTGCCGCAGATGGCTGCCGTAAACGGGTCGGTGGCACAGGCGTACACGGCCAGCACGCCGCCCTGCGAGCAACCGCAGCCGGTGATCTTGGACATGAGCGGGCTGCCGCCGTGGGACTTGGCCACGGTCGTGCCGTCGGTAATCAGGTCGACTTCGCCCGAGACCACAACGGCGCCGCCGGTGTAGCGGGCGAGCGCCACGGCGGCATCGCGGGCGGCGTCTACCGTGTCGGTGGTATCGACACCGCGCACGCGGCTCAGATCGGCCGCCTCGCCCTCAAGACCCCACAGGCCGGCGAGCGCGATGATCTCGGAGGCGTTGCCGCGCACGATGGCGGGCTTGTACTGCTTAAGCTCGTTTACCAACTGGGTGCGCAGACTGCCGATGCCCAGGCCCACCGGATCGAGCACCCAGGGCTTGCCGGCGTCGTGTGCCGCCTTGGCCGCGCGGGGAATCGTCTGCTCGTAGATGGGGAAGAGCGTGCCCATATTGAGATAGATGGCGCCGCCGCCGGCAACGAGCGCCTCTCCCTCGTCGGGAAGATAGACCATGGCGGCCGATCCACCCACAGCGAGCTGCGCGTTGGCGACAAAGTCGATCGTCACCGTGTTGGTGATGGAGCCGGCCATCGGATTGGTGGTGCGAATCTCCTCCACGGCCTTGACCATATGTTGCTTAAGCTGTTCCGAATCAATCACTGCACATGCCTCCTTGGCATAGAAAAGGGGCGCTGTGCATAGACAGCGCCCCTGTAAAGGCGGCATGCTCCCTACGCCAGCATTAACTGACAGGTTCAAAGGATTGGGCCCCATGCCCTCTCAGCCTTGTGGTTTGCACCGCCGGCACTCCCGCATCGAATCTGTTGTTCCCTATACTAGCGCACCTGCCAAAAAGGGACAGGTTTATTTTGGCAGGTAACAACTGGGACTTTGCGTTTTCCCAGATGAAACCTGCCGAAATAAACCTGTCCCTTTTTGGCAGGTCGGTACAATAGATGGGATTAAGAATGACCGAGGGGACCTTATGATCAAACTTGTGCTGACCGATATGGACGATACACTGATTCCAGCCGGGCA
This sequence comes from uncultured Collinsella sp., assembly GCA_902462065.1. GTDB lineage: Bacteria > Actinomycetota > Coriobacteriia > Coriobacteriales > Coriobacteriaceae > Collinsella. The sequence continues at coordinate 16,221 of CABQAK010000004.1, read as the reverse complement.
TGACGGCGCCAGCGACTACGCCATTGAGGGTATTCATGCCATGCAGGCGGCGGGTTTGCACTTTGGGCCGGTTTCGGGTCGTCAGCCGTCCGCGATGGGCTGGATGTTCAAAAACCGTTCCGAGTGTTATTCGACCGGTGCGTTCTGTAACGGCCAGGTGATGTTTGTCGACGGCGAAGTAGTCGCCTCGCGCGCAATCGATAACGATGCCCTTATGCGCTTAGCCGATTATTTTGAACAGGAGACCGACGATACGTATTTGAAGGTCTACCGTCTGGGTGATGACTTTTGGAATAACGATGCCTATTGCGTGACAAGCGATCCCGAGCGTGTGCGTCGCGCCATGAAGTCAGGCGGCAACGCGTGGCTCAAGGGCGAAGAGGCTCCCTGTCGTCCTGTCGTTGACGATGCCCCGGTATACAAGGCGAATATCTGGAGTGCCCGTTCGCGCGAGGAGCTCGCCGAGCTGCGCGAGCGTGTTGCCGCTGAGGTGCCGGAGCTCTCGCTCGTGTTTCCCAACAACCGCGTGCGCCTGTTCGACGTTCTTCCGACCGGCTGGGACAAGGGCTGCGCTGCGCTGGAGCTGGCGCGTGCTTTGGGCCTGATGCCCGACGAGGTGGCCGTATTCGGCGATTCCGATAACGATTTGCCCATGATCGATGCCGTTCCCAACTCCGTTGCAGTCGCCAATGCCAACGAGGCCGTCACGGCTGCCGCACGCTGGCATATCGGCGCTGCGGCAGATGATGCGGTTGCCGGGGCTCTGCATCAGATTGCTGCCTGCGCCGCGACGGGGGAGATGCCGTCGTTTATGAGCCAAATGGACACGGCGGGTTTCGACGTCACAAACGTCTAGGGAGAAAGCCATGAAGCTCCAGCAACTCAGATATGTCGTCAAAGTTGCCGAATGCGGCAGCATCACCGAGGCCTCGCGCCGGCTCTTTGTGTCGCAGCCTTCGATTACCGCGTCGATCCGCGATCTCGAAAACGAGATGGGTGTGCATATCTTTGAGCGCACCAACAAGGGTGTCATTGTGTCCGAGGAAGGCGAGACCTTCTTGGGGTACGCGCGCCAGGTGCTCGACCAGGCCGACCTGCTCGAGGGCAAGTACAAAGGTACGTCCGAGCAGGTGCCGCACTTTAGTGTGAGCTGCCAGCATTATTCCTTTGCCGTTAATGCGTTTGTCGATGTGATCCGCGAGTTCGATGCCGCGCGTTACGACTTCACCCTGCGCGAGGAGCAGACTCACGAGATTATCGAGGATGTCGCGCACATGAAAAGTGAGCTCGGCATCCTGTATCTGTCGGAGCACAACCGCGAGGTTATCGAGCGCATGCTCGCCGCCAACGAGCTCGTATTCGAGGGGCTCTTCTGCGCCGCGCCGCATGTCTTTGTATGCGCCGACCATCCGCTGGCTGGCCGCTCCAGCGTGACGCTCGAGGACTTGGAAGACTACCCGTTTTTGTCCTACGAGCAGGGCAGTTATAACTCGTTCTACTATTCCGAGGAGCTGACCTCGACCTTTGAGCGTCGCAAAAATATCCGCGTGCGCGACCGTGCGACGTTGTTCAATTTGGCCATGGGCCTCAACGGCTACACGGTGTGTTCGGGCGTGATCAGCCACGAGCTCAACGGGCCCGGCATTATCTCGATTCCGCTCGACGTGGACGAGTACATGGAGATTGGCATCATCACGCGCAAGAACACGACGCTCACGCGCTACGGTCGGGCCTATATCGACGCGATTCGTCAGCATATCTAGGCTGCTGTGCTCCGCACGGTTCAAGTCTCTTTATGACAGTCCAGACTGATATAGGAAGCATCTATATCAAACTGTTATAAACGTATATTTTACGATGGCCATATGAACGCTCATACTCTGTCCCAGTAAAGCAACCAATGCAAAGGGAGATATCTATGAGCACTTCGATTCAACCGAACGCGCCGTTTCGCGCCGATATCGTCGGCAGCTTTCTTCGTCCGCAGGCTGTAAAGGACGCCCGTGCCGCCTATGTCGCGGGTAAACTCGACGCTTCCGGCCTTAAGGCCGTCGAGGACGATGCCATTCGCGATTTGGTGGCCAAGCAGAAGGCGGCCGGCCTGCAGGTGATCACCGATGGCGAGTTCCGCCGCAGCTACTGGCACCTCGATTTTATGTGGGGCCTTAACGGCATTGAGCGCCGCACCTCACGCACAGGTTATATGTTCCATGACGAGGAGACGACGGCCGACACCGCCGTGGTTACCGGTCCCATTAGCGGCGAGAACCACCCGTTCGTCGAGCATTTTAAGTTCGTCAAGGCGCTTGAGGGGGAGGGCCAGATCGCGCGGCAAACCATTCCGGCGCCGATCCAGACGTTCTCCGAAGTCACGCTCGACCGCTGCGACGGCCAGCAGGAGAGTCTACGCGCCATCTACAAGACCGACGAAGAGCTCGCCGATGCCATTGCAGCCGCTTATCGCACGGTGATCGCCGACCTGTACGCAGCAGGCTGCCGCAACATCCAGTTTGATGACTGCACCTGGGGCATCTACTGCGATACCGATTTTGTCGCCAAAACCGGCATGAGCCCGGTCGACCTGCAAAAGGTAAGCGAGCTAGGCGTGGCGCTCAACAACGCCGCCATCGAGGGCAAGCCCGACGATCTGGTCATTAACACGCACGTGTGCCGCGGCAACTATCACTCCACCTATGCTTTTGAGGGCGGCTACGACCCTATCGCTCCGTACCTGTTTGCGCATGAGGATGTCGATGCGTTCTATCTGGAGTTCGACACGCCACGCGCCGGCGGTTTTGAGCCGCTCAAGTATGTTGCTCCCGGCAAGAAGGTCGTGCTGGGTCTGGTGACCACCAAGGCCGCTGAGCTCGAGGACGAGGATGCCATCGTCGAACGTATCCACGAGGCCGCAAAGTATGTGCCGCTCGAGAACCTGTACCTGTCGCCCCAGTGCGGCTTTGCCAGCTGTGAGATTGGCAACAAACTGACCGAGGACGAACAATGGGCAAAGATCGCGCTGGTCAAGCGCATTGCCGAGCGCGTTTGGAAGTAACGCTACCGTTTGCGGGTGGCGGCGCGTGCGAGACATGGCGTATCACGTACAATGGTTCGGATCGTATCGTTCGGGCAGGTTATCCGATATGCCTGATCGCCCTTCCATCATGAAAGGACTTCCATGTCCCAATCCTCGACGCCCGCCGTATCTGAACTCGAGGAGACTGTCGAATAGTAGTTGTGTTCAGCTAAATCAAAAAATGGCGTCCATGCGTATGTACGCGTGGGCGCCATTTTTAATGCGTCAGTATCCAGTGGATGCCGCGCGCCATGCGCAGGTTAGTTTGGGCAAAGTGGTTGCCGGGGTTGAGCTCCAGCGTTGTTGGAATGTCACGCTCTATAAACAGCTCTTCCATCGCGTGCGTATCGTCGAGTACGTGCCGCATCATGCGGTTGGGCGTCTTGGTTTCCTTTTTACCGAGCGACAGATAGGCGGCGTCGGGCGTAGCTGTCATCGTGCGCTCGCGCGCGTAGTCGATAAAGCCGGGGAACCACAGCGACCCCGACGCACTCGCCGCGCGCTCAAAGACATCTGTTTGCCAAAGTGCCCACAGTGAAAAAAGACCCGCCAACGAGTAGCCGGCAATGCCGCGCCAGGTGGGCGGGCAGGGAAGTGATGATTCGGCCTCTGGGATCATCTGCTTCAACAACTCGTCAAGAAAACCAGCAGCCTGTCCACCAAAGGGCTCGGCATCTCGTATAGTTCCCTCACATTCCCAGGGGCTCAGCTCGCGATTCCAATCGAGCCCTCCAATGGCGACAAGGGTGAATGGCGGGCAGTCGAGCTCTCGGCAGCGCTCGTAGACTTCACTACCGTCGCCCATAACCACGGGGAGGTAGATGACGGGTGTACCTTCCGCACACTCTGAATAAACGGTTATCTGCTTCTGATGCGCTTCCAAGGCAGGCTTCTCTCGGTGTTGTGATATTGACAGCCTCAATTGTCGCACGCTGGCACGGGGGCAGACGCTAAAAGAAAGGCGCGGAGCCGCCCGATGCGACTCCGCGCTTTGGTGTTCTGCTTTGGCAGCTTTGTCGCTACGCTACAAAGAAATAGACAAGGAAGGCAAGGGCTGCGATCCACATGAGCGGCTTGATCTTGGAGGCCTCGCCCTTAAAGAGCGCGACGATCACGTAGGCGATAAAGCCCAGACCGATGCCGGCAGAGATGGAGTAGGTGAAGGGCACGCCGGCGACAATCATGAACGCCGGGAAACCCTGCGACACGTCGGACCAGTCGATCTCGGAGGCCTCGCTCATCATGAGGTAGCCGACGTAGACCAGAGCACCGCAGGTGGCGGCGCTGGAAACGATGGTGACGATAGGGGAGAAGAACGCGGCGAGAATGAACAGCACGCCGGTGGTGACGGAGGTGAGGCCCGTGCGGCCACCGTCGGCAGCGCCAGAGGTGGACTCGACGAAGGTGGTGATGGAGGAGACGCCCATGAAACCGCCCAGAGCAGCGGCGGCGGAGTCGACGATCAGGATCTCCTTGATATTCTCGACGTTGCCGTCGTCGGTGAGGAACTCGCCCTGCTTGGCCACGGCCATCGCGGTGCCCATGGTGTCGAAGAAGTCACTCATGAGCAGCGAGAACGAGATGACGAGGAGCGTGGGGTCGGTAAGGACCTTGACGATGGCGGGCACGCCGCCGGCGTCGGCGATGGGGCCACCGATGCTCGAGAAGTCGAGCGGTGCGATGAGGCCCTCGGGGGCGTGGGTGACGCCCAGCGGGATACCGGCGATAACGGCGACGATGATGCCGATGAGCAGCGAGCCCGGCACGTTGCGGGAAGCCAGGGCAACCGTCACGACGATGGAGATGATGCCGACGATAAAGGTGGGGGAGGAGATGTCGCCCAGGCCGACGAGCGTACCGGCGCCAGCGGTGATGATGCCGGCATCGCACAGGCCGATCATGGCGATAAACAGGCCCAGACCCACCGAGATAGCGTGACGCAGGACAACCGGGATGGCGTCCATGATGGCCTCGCGCAGGCCACAAAGCACGAGCAGCAAGATGACGACGCCCTCAAGGAAGATGACGCTCATGGCCACGTGCCAGTCACCGCCGCAGACGGTGGTGGTGATTCCGGCGATCATCGCGTTGACGCCTAAGCCCGACGCGCAGGCGAGCGGGCGGTTGGCGAAGATGCCCATGCAGATGGTCATGATGCCGGCGCCCAGGCAGGTGGCGCAGGCGAGCGCTCCCGCATCGATGCCAGCGCCCGAGAGCACCGCGGGGTTGACGGCAATGATGTAGGCCATCGCCAGGAATGTTGTCAGTCCAGCGCGGAGTTCGGTCCCGATTGTGGACTTGCGCTCACTGACGTGAAATAGTTCGTCCATGCATACCCTTTCCTTGTTCGACCCCGAGTTTAGGCCGATTGACACGAACTCACTCACTATATCGCCTTTACAACCTTGCTGTTCCTCACATGTTGATGTTCGGCGCTTTGTAGCGGACGGGCGGTATTTTCCGTATGAAAATGTGTGGGTACCGTATACTTAAGCAGTTACAACGACCCCTATGGAGGAACGTATGATTAAAGAGCTCTGCCACGACGAGGCTATTCTGTCCCAGCGTTGCGAGGTCGCGACCGTCGAGGACGAGTCGGTGGCACAGGACCTGATCGATACCATCAAGTCGCTCGACGATGCCGGCTGCCTTGCCGCCAACCAGATCGGCGTCACCAAGAAGGTCTGTGTCTACCTGGACGATGCCGGCGAGCCCCACGTGCTCTACAACCCCCGTCTGGTGTTTGGTCTGGGTGCCATCAAGATGGAGGAGAGCTGCCTGACGCACGAGGAGATCACCAAGTCCACGCGCTACATCAAGTGCAAGGTTGCCTTTGACGTGATCGTCGACGGCAAGATGCGCGAGCGCAAGCAGGACTTTGTGGGCTTCGAGGCGCAAATGATTCAACACATGATTGATCACTGCTTAGGCAAACTCGTCTAGAGCGGTTCAATTGGGGACCGAATTTGCGGTCTCTGAGCCCGGGCGTGACATTGTTGTCATGTCCGGGCTTTTGTGTTTAGCGCCTTTTTGTTTGGTGACAATAACCTTAGCAAGAACGTAAAGCTAGGAGGCGCTATGTGCACGAGTATTCGATTTACCGATAATTCAGGCCACATGTATCTGGGCCGCAACCTCGACTGGAGCTTTGACTACGGCCAACAGGTTCGCGTGATGCCGCGCGGGTTTCACATTCCGTATTCGTTTATCGACGACGCGACGGCCGCGCATGCGGTGATCGGTATGTGCATCGATTACAAGAACTACCCTATGTTCTTCGATTGCGGCAACGATGCGGGCCTCGCCGTGGCGGGTCTCAATTTCCCGGGTTATGCCGAGTATGCCGAGGACCCTGTCGACGGCAAGACCAATATCGCGGCCTATGAGTTTCCCCTGTGGGTGGCAGGGACGTTCTCGACGGTCGACGAGGTCGAGGCCGCGCTGCGCGACACGGTGATCGTTGCCAAATCTGCCGGAGAGGGGCTGGGCGTGTCGCTGCTCCATTGGATTATCGGCGACAGCCAGCGCAGCATCGTGGTCGAGATGATGGCTGACGGCCTGCATGTATACGACGATCCGGTCGACACCCTTGCCAACCAGCCGACCTTCCCGTGGCACATGGAAAACCTGCGCACCTATATCACCGCCACAAGCGATTTTCCGCAGACGGCGACATGGCGTGGCGCCGAGCTCAAGCCCTATGGCGCGGGTGCCGGCATGCGCGGCATTCCGGGCGACTGCTATTCGCCGAGCCGTTTTGTAAAGGCGGCGTACCTCAATGCCAATTACCCGCAAAAGGAGAGCGAGGTCGAAAACGTCGTCCGCATGTTCCGTTCACTCGAGGGCGTGGTGATGATCGAGGGGGCGTCCAGGATGGGCGATGGCAAGTTCGAGAAGACTATCTACACCGGATGCTTTAGTGCGCGTACGGGCAATTATTACTACGCGATGTATGAGGATCCGTCGATTCGCTACGTGAGCCTGATGGATGCCGAGGGCGCGAGCCCCGATAGGCTCGTGGTTCCCGAGCCGCGTCGTTCGTAGCCGTTAGCTTTACTGCAATGCAAAGCGGCCCTGCGTCTCTCGTGAGGTGCAGGGCCGCTGTCGTTGAATTGTGACGTCGCTAGAAGTTGGCGTCGTTGAGTTGTTCGTTCTCGAGGCCGTCGAGCTGTTGCTGCTCGGGAGTATCAACGACGCTCTCGAGCAACTCGGTGGGATCGACGTTCATGCTCTTGCCGGCCTCGTTGCCGTTGACCAAGTCGTCCGAGAAGATGTCGACTTCCATTTCCTCAGCCTCTTCGATCTGGATCTCGAGTGGCACCTGGGTGCGAATGAGTTTGACTGCCGGACGCATGCGGGCAAAGAGCGGCACGTACTCGATGATGATGGCCGAGTTCTCGAGACCGTACCAACGTGCCGGGCTTCCGCAGGCGCGGCGGACGGCGTACTTGATGGCCATGACGCGATGGTCGTTGCGGTTGATGTCCGTTTCGGGGGCAAGCATCTTGCGCAGCATGCAAAAACGGAAGTCGCCCACGTTGCCGCGTGTCTCGTAGATGGAGTAGGTGTGATGCTGCGGCGGCAACTCACCCGATGCCATCAGGTCGCCAACGATCTGGCGCAGGTAGGCGTTGATGCGCTGATTGACCTTAAAGCCCAGGTCCAAGCGCACACGGAACAGGAAGTCTGTGCCAAAGGTCTCAACGGAATACTCATGCGTATAGGGCTCATCGGTGACATGCACGTTGATGAACCAATATGCCTTGGCACGCTTGGGGTGCTTGTCCAGGATGGAATAGAGCACGTCGCGGTCGAGCGTGAGCGGGTCGGGGCTGTTGGTGAGGAACACCAGATTGTCGGCGAGCACGGGGTAGGTCTCGTCGTTGCGCAGGCGGTTGAGCTGGTCGATGTACTTGGAGACGGGCAGCAGAATCGTCTGCGTGCGCTCGATGGCGGTACCGCGACGCCACACATACATAAGGCCAAACAGCAGCGCGGCCAAAAAGATCATGACGTAGCCGCCGTCAAAGAACATGGTGAGGCACGAAGCGAAGAAGCACAGCTCAATGGCACCAAAGAGCAGGGCGAAGAGGCAGGCACCCAGCTTGTGCTTGAGGATGCCGGCGATGTAGCTCGTCAATAGCGTCGTGGTCATGAGCATAGTCACGGTAATGGCGAGGCCGTAGGCGCTCTCCATGCGCTCGGAGTTTTGGAACAGCAGCACAATGAAGATACAGCCGACCCACATGATGTTGTTGACGAGCGGAATATAGAGCTGACCCTTGGTGTCGCTGGGGTAGTGGATGCGCAGATGCGGCATAAGGTTGAGACGCGTGGCCTCGGATACCAGCGAGAACGAGCCGGTGATGAGCGCCTGCGAGGCAATGATGGCCGCCACGGCCGAAAGCACGATGGCAAAGGGGCGCAGGGGCTCGGGAAGCATCATATAGAACGGGTTGACGATATCCATCGCGAGCATCTGGGGGTTGGAGTTATTGGCGAGCAGCCAAGCCCCTTGACCCAGATAGTTGAGGATAAGGGCCGCCTTAACAAACGGCCAGGATGCATAGATGTTTGCCTTGCCAACGTGGCCCATGTCCGAGTAGAGCGCCTCGGCGCCGGTCGTCGACAGGAAGACGAAGCCGAGCACCATGATGCCCGAGTGGTTGATGGGCGAGAATAGGAACATGATGCCGCGGATGGGGTTGAGCGCGCGTAGGATGGACAGGTTGCCGAGCATGTTGAACAGGCCGGCGCCCGCCAGGAACAGGAACCATAGCGTCATAAGCGGGCCGAACAGCTTGCCGATTGACGAGGTGCCGGCGCGCTGCATGGCAAACAGACCGCAGATAATGATGATGGTAATGATGATCACATTGGTCTGGCCGTCGCCCAGCAGCGCATGGCCCCATTCGATGGTGCGCAGACCCTCGATGGCTGTGGTGACCGTGACGGCGGGGGTGAGGATGCCGTCGGCGAGCAGCGCCGCGCCGCCGATCATGGCGGGGAGAATCAGCCACGGCGCCACCTTACGCACGAGACTGAACAGGGCGAAGATGCCGCCTTCGTTATGGTTGTCGGCCTTCATGGCGATTACAACGTACTTGACCGTGGTCACGAGTGTCATGGTCCAGATGACGAGCGAGAGCGCGCCCAAGATCATGTCCTCGCTGACGGTACCGATGCCGCCGTTGTTGGCGACGATTGATTTCATGGTGTACATGGGGCTCGTGCCGATGTCACCGTAGACGACGCCGAGCGTTACGAGCAGCATGCCAGCGGAGAGGGGAATGGCTCCATGCCCGCCTTGACTACGCTGGTCTTGGAGGCTTGCCTCCAGCTTGTTGTGTGCCACGTGGACTCCCTTGGACATCTGGCCTCCGCCACGAGCAGTAGGCCTTTATGCCATCTTTATACATATAAGAGCAGTTTGGCACATCGGGGTGTTTTAGACAATAATCCCCATCTGGGGATTATTCATGTACGCAGGTAGCATTTCAAAGCAAAGGCTTTTAAGCACGTGCTGTCTGGGCGATGCCGGCCTTGGCGTTTGCGCGTTTGCCGGCGAGTTCGCAAAAAATCGCGCCGCCGATGATAAGCGCGGCGCCCATCAGGCGGACCGGTGTTATGGTTTCGCCCAAAAGGACGGCCGAGAACACGACCGCCGAAAGCGGCTCAAGGTAGCCGACGACGGCGACGGTCTGCACGGGCAGTTTGGCGACGGCGCTAAAGTAGAGCAGACAACCGAGTCCGGTGTTGACAATGCCGAGCATGGCAACGGCGCGCCAATCGATGCCGGCGGCAATGCTGGGGGAGAGGAACGAGGGGGCGCCTTGGGTGACGAGCGTGAGGACCAGCGCGGTCACAAAGGCGGCGCTCACCTGGAGCGTGGAGTTCTCGAGACCTTCGATATGTGGCGCTCCCTTGCTGGCAATGACCATCAACGCGTAGCAGAAAGCCGAGGCGATGCCGCACACGATGCCTGCGATGGGCATATTGCCGCCGAGGCCTTGGGCCGCGATGAGGAAGGCGCCGCAGGCGACGGCGATAAACCCGGCGATTTTACCGCCGGTCAGCTTCTCGCCAAAAATGAGCGGGGAGAGGGCCATAACGATGATGGGGCCGCAGTAATACAGCAGCGAGGAGATGCCAACGCCGATCGTCTGGTAGGCGCGGAACAGGAATATCCAGCTGGCGCCCAGTGCGGCCCCCGAGAGGATGAGAGCCGCAGCTTCGCGGGGGCGAGACGGTGCCTGCAGCTTATGGCGTTGGGTGATGGCGAGGATGGTGACAAGCGAGACCGCGCCCAAAAACGTGCGTAGTAGCACAATGTCGGAGCTCGGCAGCGCGATGGCAGCGGCGATGATGCCGTTAGAGCCAAACAACAGTAATGCTGCTAAGTATGTAAACAGTCCGTTGTTCATGCGCTGACATCCCCTCTATATCCGAACATGTTCACTATGGGTGAACTGGCTTTAGAAGAAAAGCGAATATAATGCATGGCAAACATGACAAAAGCTCATGTAAGGGTGGGGACGTGCTGTGGAGACTAATATCCAAAAGATGCAGGTGCTGCTGGAGACGGTGCGTGCTGGCAGTTTTACACGCGCCGCAGAGCGGCTGAGCTATTCGCAGTCGGGCGTGAGCCGCATGGTGGGCGACCTTGAGGCTGACTGGGGTTTTAAGGTGCTTGACCGCAACCGCGAGGGTGTGGTGCTTTCTGCGGACGGGCGACAGGTCATGCCGGCAGTCGAGGCGTTATGCGAAGAGTTTGGCCGCCTGCAGCGACGCGTGGACGAGATGCGTGGACTCATGCGCGGCAAAATCTGCATCGGTACGTTTTCGAGTGTGGCGACCCACGTGCTGCCGCCGGTGATTGCGCGCTTTCGCGCCGATCATCCGGATGTCGATTACGAGCTGCTGATGGGTGATTACTCCGAGATTGAGCAATGGGTGGCGGAAGGCCGCTGCGACCTGGGCTTTATCCCGCGTGAGCCACGCGGCGCCGGCATGGCGTCGCGACCGTTGGTGCAAGACGAGCTGATGGCCGTGGTGCCAGCGGACTCCTCGCTTGCCACCGCGGAGGTCGTTTCCCTTGCCGATTTGGCCAACGAGCAGTTTATCCTGCTGGAACGCGGTAGCGACGACGAGATTACGCCGCTGTTTCGCCGCGCGGGCCTGGCGGTGCGCTCTAAGCTGTCGACCTGGGATGACTATGCGATTATGGCTATGGTCGAGGACGGCCTGGGCGTGAGCATTCTTCCGGCGCTCATCTTGCGCCGCTGCCAGTTCGATGTCGCCGTGCGCCCGCTCGAGGGACGTCCTCATCGGCAGATCAACGCGATATATCGCACGGCCGATGTTTCGCTTGCTACCGCCCGTTTCCTCGAATACCTCTAAACGTGTGCGCGTCATTGTCCGCTTTGGGCAAATCTCAGAGTCCGGTACATTTTCTTATGAAATTGAACTTTCGAATGAGGTACCGCGCTATACTGCTGCCTAAATTGAACCCTGGTTCAATTCGTGTTCTATAAATTGAACTTTGCCAGCAAGGAGGTTCTAGTGGCCCAAGAGACGTTTAGCGATCGCCTGCGACAGACTATGTCCGATCGCGACGTTCGCCAGTCGGACGTGATCCGCGCATCGGAGATGCTCGGCAAAAAACTCGGCAAGAGTCAGATGAGCCAATATGTGAGCGGCAAGACGATCCCGCGGCGCGATGCGGCAGAGCTGCTCGCCCGCATTTTGGAGGTCGATGTTACCTGGCTGCTTGCCGGTGACGCCGATCAAGGCGAGGCGTCCTCGTCCCATAACGTTGCCAAATCCGAACCTAGTCCCACGGCTCAAATTCCAAGGAGCGCCACCATGCGTACTTTTTCTAAATCCACCAAGCTCGATAACGTCCTGTATGACGTGCGCGGTCCCGTCGTCGACGAGGCTGCCCGCATGGAGGACGAGGGCGAGCGCATCCTCAAGCTCAATATCGGCAACCCGGCGCCCTTCGGTTTCCGCACGCCCGACGAGGTTATCAAGGACATGCGCCAGCAGCTGCCCGACTGCGAAGGCTACTCCAACTCGCGCGGCCTGTTCTCTGCGCGCAAAGCAATCATGCAGTACTCGCAGATCAAGGGCCTGCCCAACGTTCAGATGGAGCACATCTACACGGGCAACGGCGTGTCCGAACTCATTCAGCTTTCGATGAACGCGCTGCTCGACAATGGCGACGAGATTCTGATCCCCAGCCCCGACTATCCGCTCTGGACGGCGTGTGCAACCCTTGCCGGCGGTCATCCCGTGCACTATCTGTGCGACGAGCAGGCGGATTGGTATCCCGACCTGGAGGATATGGAGTCCAAGATCACGAGCGCGACCAAGGCCCTCGTCATCATCAACCCCAACAACCCCACGGGTTCCGTCTATCCGCGCGAGGTGCTCGAGGGCATCGTTGAGGTTGCGCGCAGGCACCAGCTCATGATTTTTGCCGACGAGATCTACGACCGTCTGTGCATGGACGGCTACGAGCACGTCTCGATTGCCTCGCTCGCCCCCGATCTGCCCTGCGTCACCTTTAGCGGCCTTTCCAAGTCGCACATGATCGCGGGCTATCGTATTGGCTGGATGGTGCTTTCGGGCAACCAGCGCTGTATGAGTGACTTCATCATGGGTATCAACATGCTATCCAACATGCGCCTGTGCTCCAACGTGCCGGCTCAGTCGATCGTCCAGACGGCGCTCGGTGGCCATCAGTCGGTCAACGACTACATCCGCCCCGGCGGCCGTGTCTACGAGCAGCGTAACTTTGTGTATGAGGCACTCAGCAAGATCGATGGCATCTCGGTGGTCAAGCCGCGCGCGGCGTTCTACATCTTCCCCAAGATGGATGTTAAAAAGTTCAACATCACCGATGACGAGCAGTTTGCCCTCGACCTGCTGCACGAGAAGAAGATCCTGATCACGCGCGGCGGCGGCTTCAACTGGGCCGAGCCCGACCACTTCCGCATCGTGTACCTGCCGCGCATGGAAGTACTCAAAGAGTCGCTCGAGGATTTGGCAGACTTCTTTGACCATTACCGCCAATCGTAGGGGATTGGGTAGATCTTCCGCTGCAAGAATCGAAGCATCGCAGGATAGGCATACGACAGCGAGCGGGCCGCATTTGCGCCAAGGTGACGTGAAATGAGAGGGCGCTGACCTTCTGGTCGCGCCCTCGAAATTGAACGTCAGATTGGCGTGAATGCGGCTCGCGCAGCGTCAAGTGGTCCGCCGTTCGGAAGAACGGCGGAACTTATATAACGACGCCGTTGCAGTGGTCGATTTCGTGTTGGATGATCTCGGCGGTGTAGCCCGAGAAGTTTTTTATGCGGTGGACGAAGTTCTCGTCCAAATACTCAACCTTAATGCGGCGATAGCGGGTACAGGGACGCTCGCCGATCAGCGAGAGGCATCCTTCGCTCGTCTGATAGGCATTGACCTGCTCAAGAATTTGCGGGTTGTACATGAGCAGCGCCCTGTTGCCGTCTTTTACGCAGATGACGCGTTTGCGCACGCCGATCATGTTGGCAGCGAGGCCCACGCACTCGTGCTCATGCTCGTGGAGCGTATCCAGGAGGTCTTGCCCGATCACGGCGTCGTCGGGTCCCGCGTCTTCGGAAGGCAGGCGTAAAAAGAACTCGGATTTCATGATGGGCTTAATCATGGCGGGCTCCTCATGTCTTATGCTTTCGTGGACTTTTAATAATAGCGCGGAAGGAAAGCTGCGCGTCCGCGTTACAATCTTTCGACGTTGGACCATGTTGCCAGATTCGTCGTGTACGGCGTCTGGCGTAAGTCTAGGGCTCATTTTTCGCCCTGGACTGTTCCTCTGGGGCGATGCGATTGTCGTTCTAAGAGGAAGGAATTTCATGGGGACCAAATTCCAAAAGCAAACTCAATCACCGTCGACAGCCTCGGCAATTCTCGTCGTAATGTATGTTGCAGCTTTTGTTGCTGCGTTTAACGAGAACATCATTAACGTGGCGTTGCACGACATTATGGCGGCCTTTTCGGTGAATGCCACCACGGCGCAGTGGCTCGTTTCGGGCTACATGATCGTGACGTCGATCTTTACGGCCATCATGGCCTTTCTGTCCGGCCGTTTCTCGACGCGCAAGCTGCTGTTTTTCGCATGCGGATGCATGGTCGCCGGCGAAGTCCTGTGCCTGGTCGCTCCGTCGTTTAGCGTTTTGCTGCCGAGCCGTATCCTGCAGGCTGCGGGATCGGGCATTTTGTTCCCGCTCATGATGAACGTGGTGCTGTCTTGCGCTCCGCGCGAGAAGCTCGGTCTCTATCTGAGCCTGGGCGGAGCCTGCATTACGCTGGGGCCGGCGTTTGGACCCGTGATCAGCGGTCTTATGTGCACGTTGTTTGGCTGGAGGGCGGTGTTCGTAGTGCCGCTGGTGGGCGGCATTGTGGTCGCTGCGGCGGGCGTAAAGCTTGTTCAGAATGTCGGAGAGCGTTCGAACGCCACGCTTGATATTCTGTCGGTTGTTTTGCTCGCCGCCGGTATTACGGCATTTGTGTATTCCGTAGGCGAGTTCTCGACCAATCTGATTGCCGGTATCGTGACGCTTTTCGCTGCCGTTGTGCTGCTCGGCCTGTTTGCGGCCCGCCAGCTCAAGCTCGAGCATCCGGTGCTTAACGTGCGTCCCATGGCGAGCGTTCGTTTTTGGCCTGCGTGTCTGCTTGTGGTGGTGTCGATGATGACGACGTTCTCGATGAGCGTTTTGTTGCCGCTCTATTTTGAGGGCGCATACGGCATGACCGCACTTATTGCGGGCTTGCTCATTTTGCCGGCGATTGCCTGCAACGCCGTGACCTCGATTGTGGGCGGACGCGTGATGGACGCCCGTGGCGCATGGCCGCTGCTGCCGATCGGCTTTGCCCTGATTGCCGTGGGGCAGACTGCCATCTCGATGACGGCGGCAAGCATGAACATCGGCGTCGTCGTGGCACTGACCGTTGTGGTGTATGCCGGAGTCGGTTTGGTGCTGAGCCCCTCGCAAACGGCCGGCTTGGAGACGCTGCCTGCCGCTGAACATCCTCACGGAACGGCATTGCTTAACACGTGGAACATGATTGCCGCATCGTTTGGCCCGTCGCTGTTTATCGGCCTGCTCTCGAGTTCTGCGGCGACTGCCGGCGCGGCTGGCGTTGCGACCGACGTTGCCCAGGCGATTGGATTTGCAACTGCGGTGCGTGTGGCGGCTGTGATTGCCGTGGTCGGGTTCGTGGCGTCGCTGGTGTACGCTCGTCGCGAGTCACACATGTCGCATTAATGTGTGCACATAGATTCTGCAGCTAGATTGGATGGTGACACCATAAACTAATGGACGTTTTGCCGAGAGGCATGAATGTTTAAAGCGCAAAGAGTGCGCGACGGGCCCCGCGAATGGGGCGATGATGCCCGAGAGGGCCAAGAAGGAGTCTCATGTCCGAGAACGAAGAGATCATGAACGAGACCGAGAACGAGACCGTGGCTGCCGAGGTTGAGGCAGTCGAGACCGTGGAGACCGAAGCTGCCGAGGTTGAGGCTGCTGACGAGGTTTCCGCCGAGGAGGAGGCCGAGGTTGTCGAGGCCGCCGTTGATTACGATGACGAAGAGCTGATGGACAAGATGCAGAAGGCCGCCCGCCTGCTGCGTAGCCGTCGCTTTGCTATTTCCAAGGAGGAGGAGGCCAAGGCCGAGCGCATGGCGAACATCGAGCGCGCCATCAAGCTTCTTGACCTCAAGCCCAAGATGGAGCAGAAGGAAATGTCCGACCTGCTGGGCATGCGCCTTCGTGAGCTCGATAGTCTGATGGCCGAGGCCGAGGCTGCCGATCTGGTCGGCCGCATCGACGACGCCGAGGGCGATATGCGCAAGATTGTTGTCTTCGCTGCCGAGGATGCCGCTGAGGGCCTGGTCGAGCTTGCCAACAAGAAGGAGAAGCTCCTGCCCGAGCTTTCTTACGAGGAGGCCACCGAGCTGATGGCCGCTCTCGATAAGGTTATCGCTCCGCTCGTCGCCATGGGCCTGGACGAGGATCGCGGTCCTCGCGGCGGTCGTGACGACCGTGGCGGCCGTGGCGGCGACCGTGGCGGTCGCGGCGGCTATAAAATCAGTATCAGCA